>QHUJ01000034.1 GCA_003221895.1 Gemmatimonadota bacterium
ACGCGCTCCCAGTGGACGACGCGCGGCGTGCTGCGGATACATTCGCCGACGAATACTTCGCCCACGTCCCACCGGCGTGGCGCCACCAATTTCTCCTCCATTGCGTCGGCGCCCTCATCGAGGTTGCGGGCGGCATCTTCAAGCGCCAGGAGCCGCGCTGGCCCGAAAAGGTCGCGGCGGCCGTCGCCGAGGCGCACCGCCTGTTGAGCTAGAGCTCGCCCAGCTTCACCAGGGCGCGCGCGGCCTTGCGGTGCACGTCGGGGTCTGGGTCCCGCCGCGCGATCTCGCGCAGGACCGGCACGGCGGTTGCCCGCGGCGCGTCGTCGCGGATGCTCTCGACCGCCTCCCGACGCACGTCGGGGTTCGGATGCGTGCGGGCGATGTCGATCACGACCGGCAGACCGGCCCCGTGCTTCATCTCCGCCAAGGTCTCGACCGCCTGCTTCTGTACGTGCTTGTTCGGATCTCTCCGCGCGATCGTGGCGAGCACGCGCACGGCCTCGCGACCGGGGAACCCCTCGCCGAGGCTCTCCACAGCCTCATCCCGCACGTCGTGGTCGGGGTCGGTCCGAGCAACGGCGATGAGCGTCGCTCGGACTCGTGGGTCCGTCGTCTTGCTGAGCGCCTTCACGGCATCGTGGCGCACAGCAGGATCGTGGGATCCCGTCGCGAGGGCAATCAGCGAATCGGTGGACACGGGCGCCAAGCGATGCAGGCTCCCAGCGCCGCCGATCAGGCCAGTCAGCGCCAGCCCGACCCCTACCACGCCGGCGAGCCGGCGTGGGAAGGTTGCGCCCGCTGGCCGCAGCACGAGACGGCGGACGCGGCCGACCAGCGAGCCGCCGCTCGCGGCGACAGCGAGCGGCGCTGCCAGGCGCAGCTGCTCCATCGTGAGCAGCGCAGTGCCGTAAAGGCGCGCGTCACCGCAGGCGGCGACGGCCAGGTCGTCACAGCAGTGCTCGCGCTCCTGGCGCACCCGCGCCGAAACCCACCACACGGCGGGATGGTAGAAGAGCAGCACCTCGATCACCGACTGCACCAGGTTCACGAAGTAGTCGTGCCGTCGGACGTGGGCCAGCTCGTGGGCCAGCAGCGCGTCGAGCTGCAGCGGCGTAAGCCCGCCGCCCGTCAGCACGCTGACCGGGATGAGAATCACGGGCCGCCACCAGCCGATGACGGCGGGCACCCTTACCAACGCCGACGCGAGCAGCCGCACGGGCCGGCTGACGCCGAGCCGTGTTGCGAGAGCGGCGAGTGTCTGGCGCCAAGCCTCGGGAACGGGATGCGTTCCCACGGTCCGCAGGCGCTGCGTCGCCAGCCAACTCCTCGCCGCGAGAGCCGACATGACCAGTACGCCGCCCAACCACAGGGCCACCACCCATGGCAGCGCGGACTCCGCCGCGCGCATCCGCGTCGTGAAGGCGTGCTCGCTGCCCATGCGCAGGCCCGTGCCTAGCGGGAGCGCGAGCATCACGAGTAGCGTCGCGACGCTCAGCGCGTAGCGGCTGCGCGCGGCACGCGCCGGTACAACCGTCAAGAGGGCAGCGAGCCCGGCCGCGGCGAGCGTATCCTGCCACAACGAATGCATGAGGGTCCAGCCCAGAGTGTGTATCGCGCTCATGCTCCCTCTCCGAGACGAAGCGTTGATGCGAAGCTGTTCTGCATACACCGGCGGCAATCAACGGGTCGTGTCGCAGTCATATAATGAACGTTGCTGCCGAGCATCACCTAAGGCCGGCGGCGGTGCGTGAGTACCGTATGCATATTGTACGTACACGATACTGGGGACTCCGCTGATGGGCCGGAAAGTGCGCAAGACATTGAACATCGACGCCGAGAAACTCAGGCAGGCGCGAGAGTATCTCAAGCTGGACACCGAGACGGAGGTGATCGACCGGCTGCTGGACGACCTTGTCTGGGAGCGCAGGCTCCTCGAGGTCCTCCGTTCAGCCCCGAAGAGCTTCAAGACGTTTCGGTCGCCGCTGACGACCCACCCACCGCCCCATTTGAGCGGTTCATAGGATTCACTACACCGCTAGAGCAGAGAGCTTGGCCTCAACGATTGCGTAGCACGTCGTCGAAAAATGCGGGCAGATCGAGCTCGAACGGCGCAGCGGACGGCTCGGGATGCCACCTGAGACGAGTGCTCACGATCTCAGGGCGCTCGTCGGTGGCCCGCCAGCGCTCCACAATGCGTGCATCCACATCGACGATCCAGTATTCGCCGACGCGCTCCTGTTGGTAAAGCCGCCGCTTGAGTTGCCGATCGGCACGCGCGGTCGAGGGCGAAAGGATTTCGACCGCCAACAGCAGGGTCCGGATTTGACTCCACCCGAGCACTCGTCCCTCGTCGGGCGTAATGGGCAGGACAAAGAGATCGGGCTGGACGAGCATGTCAGCATGGAAGGAGATGTCGGCCGGCGAGGCCAAGACCTCCGCCCATGGCTGGTGTTGGAGATAATTCGCTAGACGAACCAGCAATCCAGCGACAGCCCGTTGATGCGTCGCGGACGGGGCCGGCGTCACAACCAGCTCCCCGGCGATGACCTCGTAGCGATAGCTGTCGTCAGGGAGCGCGCGGACCATGGCGGCAGTCCAGCGTTTAGCGGCGTGTGGCATACCCATATTGTGCTCGGCTCGGCGCGGGTGGCGCAAGTAGACACCGTGAAGAATGCGCACTCGAGCATCCGGAACCCGTACCGCATCATCGCGACCGCGAGCGCTTTTACGCGCGGTGGTTTTCTCCCAACGGGGTACTACTCGGCGTGCCTTCTCTGGAGCTGCAATGCCAAACGATATGGGGACGTTTCGCGTTGACATCGAGATTGAGAACCCGGCCAGGCCGGGCCAAAGACGCACGCTCAGATCTGTCCTCGTCGACACGGGTGCGGAGTTGAGTTGGGTGCCGGCCGAGGTGCTCGAAGCGTTAGGCGTGGAGCGCAACAATCAGTGGCGGTTCCGCCAGGCGAACGGGACCGTGCTCGAGCGCTGGACCGGCACGGTGTCGGTATACGTCGCGGGGAAGCGGGCGGGCGACGAAGTCGTGTTCGGCGAACCGGGCGACCTTACCCTGCTGGGCTCGCGCACTCTGGAAGGCCTCAACTTCCGTATCGAACCCGTCACGAAGCAGCTCGTCGACGCCGGGCCGGCACCCGCGGCGGTATTGGTCACCGCGTAGCCAGTTCGCTAGATGAGAAAGCCGGGGAGCCAAAGCTCGCCGGCTTTCTGGAGGACTTTGCCGGGTTGGAGCTCGACGGCGAGCGGCTCGTGGACTTTCCACCAGAGGAGCTTGTGGCATTGGACGCCGGCGGTGTAACGAGATTTGGACAAGCGGTGCGGCATGGGTCAGAATGTGACGGCGGGGTGTGACAATGCAACTCTCGGCGTTTTATTGATCCCAGGCCCCGCCGAGCGTACTGTATAATGGAC
>QHUJ01000035.1 GCA_003221895.1 Gemmatimonadota bacterium
GTTCGCGCAGTTCGAGACCACGCTCACCAAACGAATGTTTGTCTTTTGGATTGGCCAGGCCGCCACGACCGTTGGTCTGGTGCTCGGAGTCGTGAAGCTGTTGCACTAGCCGATCCTCCGTGCGCTGAAGCGCCGGCTCGGCGAAGGCACCAGCCCTTAAGGGCTGGCGTAGTGGCCGAGCCGCGGCTTCAGCCGACGGTTAACGGCTGCAGAGACCCGAGGTCGCTACAGCGTGATGTCTCCCCCCGGATCTTTCCGCTTCATATCGTCGAGCAGCTTCTGCGCCTCGTTTAGCCGCCG
>QHUJ01000036.1 GCA_003221895.1 Gemmatimonadota bacterium
TAGAAGCGGTACCCCGCCGCCAGATTGAAGTGATTCGCCGTGAAGTCGCCTGCCGTATACGTCGTCGTGAGCCTGCGGAATTCAAATCCAAAGATCATCGGGCCAGGGGGTCGCCACTCGAAGTGGCCCTCGCACACGAAGTTCTTGAGGCGGCCCCCAGCGGCGACATCCGCATCTTTCGGATCGTCGATACCGCAGCCTCCGCCGAACATCCACTCGGGGTTCGGTCGCAGGTTGAGCTGTCCCCATCCCCCTTTTGTGCGGACCGGAACGCCTGCCGCTCCCGTGTTCTGGCCGATGCCGCCGCCGCCCAGTCCAGCGAGCGCCTTTCCTGAGAACGCTTCGCCGATCAGCTCGACGACGCCGAACTTGAACCGGCCGTCCGCGGTCACGGCCTGCGACACGAGCAGCGAGTCACCGCTCAGCGTGTCGTTGCCAAGGAACCAGCCCATGTGACCGCCGATGGCGAGCTCATTGGGATCGTCGCTCGGTCCCCAGGCGAGACGCAGCCTGCTCTCCAGTGATGGCCGGCCGGTGCGTTCAGCGGAGTCGGGCTGAGTCGTGAATGCCGGCTGTGCTGCGCCCGTGCCGGGTGCCAGCACGGCAGCCTGCGCGGCGACGCGCAGGCGCGTGCCGAATTCTCCGGTGAACCGAACCTGCGGAATCCAGAGCCAGAGGTTGCCCGCACCGGCGAAATCGGGGAATCCCACCGACGCGAGCGAGCGCGGGCTGCGATCGGCGACGAGCGGGCCTTCCTGGCCGATGAGGAGCTGCGCGGACGAGCCCACGCCGGTCCACGTGAGCGTCGCGAACGCTCGCCGCAGTCGCAGCAGCGGAAAGGTGCGGCCGCCGGAGCTCGGTTGCTGGCCTCCAAAGAAGTCGACGTCGAGCTCGCCGGAAAAAGCGCCGCGCAACACGTCGGGGTCGTTGACGAGCACACCGAGCCGGGTTTGACGAATGGTGCCGCCGGCGTTGCCGATGCCGACCGAATCGTTGGCGGCGATCTGTGGCACGTCGCTGTTGTTGACCTGCGCCGAGTTGAAGAAGCCGTTGACGAGAACGAAGCCGGTGAGCTCGACCGTGCGCTTGGGTTGCGCCGGTTGCTGCGTCGCAAGTAAGAGAAGCAACAGACCCTGCGTCACGGCGTCGCTCCTGGCGTGTTGGGTAGCAATACAGTAAGCTCCACGCCCTCAGATGCAACGGCTCATTGGTCTGGTCGTCCTCGCCGCCTCCCTGGGACCGCTGCAGGCAAACGCGCAGACTCCGGTGGCACGGACGGTCGAGGTGAGCGGGCGAATCGTCATCCTCGAGAAAGACAACAAACCCTCGGCCGACCTCGGCGACGCGGTGCTGTATCTCGAAGGCTCCGGCTTAACCGTCGCCGTGGCGCGTCCCGTCACTGTGGAAATCGCGATCACCGACAAGGCCTACGCTCCACACGTCCTCGTCGTCCCCGTCGGTTCGGCGGTGCGCTTTCCCAATCACGATCCGTTCAATCACAACGTCTTCTCGTTGAGCGAGCCGAATCAGTTCGACCTGGGGTTGTACGGGCGTGGTGAGGCGAAGAGCCAGACGTTCGCGAATCCCGGCCTGGTGCGGGTGTACTGCAATGTGCATCCTCGCATGGTGGCGTATATCCAGGTGATGGGGAACCGCTATTACGCGCAGCCGGGCGTAGATGGGAGCTTTACGATGGCCAATGTTCCGCCGGGGCAATATCGTCTGCACGTCTGGCACGAGCGCGTTCCCGCGGAGGCCATCACCGACATCACCGCGGGAAGTGGTGACGCGCTGCAGATCACGCTGGACGCGCGCGGCTACCGCTGGGAGCCGCATCGCAACAAGTACGGGAAGAACTATCCCACCAATGCCGGACTCGAGCGCTACTAAACCGGCGTTCGGACTTACCGCGAAGATTTTTCTGGCCTCGGCGCTCCTCGTCGTGGCCGTGCTCGGGATTACGTTCGGCGTGACGTCGATTCAGGCCAAGCGCACGGCCGACGCGTCGATTCATCGGGCGCTGGTCGCGACGCGGCGCGCGGTGGACGAGTACCTCGCGGCGCGCACGCGCACGCTGGGGCGCGCGAGTACGGTCGCCACGGACGTGCCGCAGTACCGCCAGCGCCTGCTCAACCAGCGGGACCGTGCCGAGGCACTCGATCAGGCGGATGACGTGCGCGATCTGATTGGTGCGGCGTGGGTGCTCGTGACCGACAACGAAGGCGTCCTCATCGCGCGCACCGACTATCGCGAGCAGTACAACCGCGACCTCTCGATTGCGCCCCTCGTCGCCAACGCCCTCAGCGGCGAGCAGACCAGCGGCGCGTGGCTGGACGATTTGCGGGGGACGATGTTCATCGCGGTCGGAACACCTCTGCGCGATCAACCCACCACGGCGCCGCTGGGAGCGCTCGTCGCCACGTATCAGATCGATGATTCGCTCGCCACCGCGATCAAACAGAACACGAATTCGGATGTCGTGTTCTTCGCGCTCGACACGCTCAACCAGCCAGTCGTCGTCGGCAGCACGCTGCCCGCGCGAGACATCGGACCCGCGTTACGTGATGCCGTGCGACCGGACACGCTGGCGGCCGATTCGACGGGTGCAGGGATGGCGTTAGCCGCGACGCTGGCTGGCGAGCATCTCATCGGCCTCGCAGGACCCATTCGCTCGCCGAGCGGAGATCTACGCGGAGGATTCGTCGCGCTGCGATCGCGCGAGGCCGAGCTCGCGGCGTTCAGTGCGCTGCGGCGCACCATGCTCTGGGCCGTCGCGCTCGGCGTGGTGTTGGCCCTCGTCTTCGCCTTCATACAGGCACGGCAGATCGCGGGGCCGGTGCGGCGGTTGGCCCGCGCCACGCGCCAGGTGCAGGACGGCGATTACAGCGTGGTCATCGACGTGCAGTCGCGCGACGAGATCGGTGTGTTGTCGCAAGCGTTCAAGAGTCTGGTGGAGGATCTCAAAGACAAGGCGGCGCTCGTCGACTACATGATGGCCGCCTCGGGCGCAGCGGCGACGCAGCCGATCACCGCCGTGCCGACCATCGCCAGGGCTGTAGCCGGGGATCAGCTCAGCCCCGGCGCCGTCTTCGCCGGCCGCTACGAGATCAAGGAGATCCTCGGCGCCGGCGGTATGGGCGTCGTGTACCGCGCGTTCGACCGCGAGCTACGGGAGCCCGTGGCGATCAAGACGCTGCGGCCCGAGACACTGGGTGGCGGGAGCGTCGCGCTGGAGCGGTTCAAGCAGGAAATCCGCCTGGCGCGGCGCATCGCGCACCGCAATGTGGTGCGTACCTACGATCTCGGTGAGGTGAACGGGATGTACTACCTCACCATGGAATACGTCGAGGGGACGTCGCTCAAGCAACTCATCGACGCGCGGGGCAAGTTGCCTGTGGCGGTCGCGTTGACGGTCGGCAAGCAGCTGTGCCGCGCGCTCGAAGTCGCGCATGCCGAAGGGGTGATTCATCGCGATATCAAGCCGCAGAACATCGTCGTGGATCCGAGCGGCTTCCTGAAAGTGATGGATTTCGGCATCGCCCGGCTCGCCAATCCGCCGCAAGGGAAGGGACTCACCGAGGCGGGGGTTTCGATCGGCACTCCCGATTACATGTCTCCCGAGCAGCTCTCCGGCGCCGAGCTTGATGCGCGCAGCGACCTCTACGCGGCCGGCGTCGTCTTATTCGAATGTGTTACGGGACGGGTGCCGTACCTGGCCGACACACCGTGGGCGCTCGTTGCCAAGCACATCGAGGAAGATCCCCCCAATCCGCACGCGCTGAACGCCGACGTGCCGGACGCGCTGGCGGCGGTCATTCTCAAAGCCATGGCGAAGGATCCTGCGGCGCGATTCGCGTCCGCGTCAGAAATGCACGACGCGTTGGCGAGCGTCGGTTAGACCCCCCCGAACCAGGGATAACCCTGCTCTTCCCAGTACCCCAGTGGTCGCTCAGCAGTGAATGTCATCGAGACCAAATACTTCGTCATCTTGTAGCCGAGCTTGGTCGGCGAGTAGAGACGAAGCGGCGCGCCGTGAGCGGCGGGCAACGGATTGTCGTTCATGCCGTACGCAAGGATCGTCTGCGGATGCATCGCGCTCGCCATATCCCAACCGTTCGAGTAGCCGGAATCGAACGAGTCGAAGCGGATATAGCGGGCCGCGGGGAGCGGCTGGCAGCGCTCGACGACCGCCGAAACGGGCACGCCATGCCAGGTGGCGATCGCGCTCCACCCCTCGACGCAGTGATGCTTGACGG
>QHUJ01000047.1 GCA_003221895.1 Gemmatimonadota bacterium
GGTTTCGACACGCTCACGCCGGTGATCACGACGTTGTACACCTGTTTCGACACCCTCACGCTCGTGAGCGCGACGTGGTACACCTGT
The DNA here is from genome assembly GCA_003221895.1 of Gemmatimonadota bacterium. Classification (GTDB taxonomy): domain Bacteria; phylum Gemmatimonadota; class Gemmatimonadetes; order Gemmatimonadales; family GWC2-71-9; genus 20CM-2-65-7. The sequence continues at coordinate 88 of QHUJ01000047.1, forward strand.
TTCGACGCGCTCACGCTCGTGACCCTGACGCTCTGAACCTGTTTCAACAGCTCGCTTTTTCCCGCGCTCTCTCTATTCCCCCTGGGGCGGTGCCGAGCTGGTATGATCATGAATGATTTTCCAGCCCTGTGAGCCTTTCTCCAACACCAGCGTCATGGCCGCCGGTATCTGAACCCGACCTTGCTGGCTCTGCACCGTCATCGCAAACGGAACGACCGCGATCGCACGGGTCTGACCGAGAGAAACGACATCAATTGTGCCGACGGAGATTTTATACTTTCCCTCGAGGCCCAAGGACTGATTCGCTTCCTTCCGCACCGCGTCTATGCCCCGGGTAATCTCACCGTTGCTGACAACGATCAGATCGGGTCGCCGACCGTACATGTCCACGTACGCGGTCATGTCGCCGCGATTCGTGGCGTCCGCGTACGCTTTCACGAAGTCAAGAATCTCCTGGCGCTGCGCGGCGGGGGTCTGGAAGTGCCCTAGGCTAAGGGGCAGGGTCAGCAGAGTAACAAGAGCGTGTCGACTGGTGGACATCAAAGCCTCCCTTCGAAGGGGCCGCCGCCAGCTTCAAACGCTAGTTAGGCGGCGTTCGCGGGTCGCCGAGGCGCAGCGCCCACTGAGTGCCGCCACTGCAGCACCACTTCGGCGATGAGCAGCGGCATGACCCAGCTGAGCCAACCCACCGTGGCAGGGCGCGCCGCAGAGTGGCGCCCAGAGCGGCAAGTCTACCAGGTATCGGAACGTCACAAAGGTGAGTGTGAGGACGGAGCCGCGAATCATCCATTGTCGATCCGCCTCAATGCGACGGTGGCGAATGGCAACGAAGGCCATTCCGACACAGAGCCACCAGGCCGTGGCAAGCCCGGCCAAGGTGACATCGAAATCATGGGGCTCGGCATACGCGGCGAGGAAAAAGGCTGCGCACCCCGCCAAAGCGACGCCGGCGAGATACAGATGGCCCGTGATCTGGTGCAGCGGCAGGTTCCACCGGCGAAGTCCGGACCACAGCTGGAAGGGCCCGGTCACCGGCGCTGCCAAGCCTGGAGTAGCCGGGTTCAGGCCGGATCGTGCCATTGAAAAAGGGTGACTCCTCCCGAGGTGCGAAGGGGTCACCCTTGGGTTACTTACCTAGGAGGCGGCGGACTCAGTCGATGTGGAGGTTGCCACTCGCCAGCCCGACTGCCCCGCCGCACGGAGTAGTAGCCAGGTTGCTCTGCGCCTGGAGGGAGCCGTTGTTGGCCCCGCCGGCGAAAGCGACCTGATCGACCGCTCCATTTGCCGCGCCGTCGTGGGCGCAAAAGTAGCAGTTATTCGTTGGTAGTGTTGTTCCATCGGGTGTCGTAATCGTGCAAGCCGCGACGCCGTTGCCGAGCGCGTGAGCGGCCACGAACAGATACGCGTCACCCGTGAACTGGAGCTCTATGCCCGTGAGCGGATCGCTTGCGGTCCACGTGCCGGTGACGGCAACAGGGTCCGTACCCGTATTGGTTCCAGTGTAGGAGAAGTGAAACATCACACCCCTGCCCCCGTTGTTACACACTCCAGTTAGGAAATTACACGAACCGCCTGGCGCGACGCCAACGCCTCTCGCTGATACGGTAGCTGCGACTGCACTAGCCAGGATACCATCGCCGGACTTTAGAGCGGTGGGCACAGCGTCGGTGCGATTGTCGCAGCCGACGATCAACGCACCAACGCAACCGAGTGACACGAGTGTCAAGTAACGCATGGGGCACCTCCAGGGGGAACTTGAGCCGACGCCGGACTAGCGGCGGCCAACGGTCAGAGGGTGGCTCAAGGGAGCATCAGGCAGAAGCTCACTCCGCACGGCGTCCTGTCCCTCCGACCGCGCGATAAGGCGGCGAACGCGATGGTCGCCGGTCACTCGTGGGTCAGGCAGGTGACCGATACCTCCACGTGTGCGGTGGTACCCTCGGAGACCGCGAACGCAACCGGGCTCTGTGGGCGCGCCGTGCAATTCTCCGGCACTCCGCTGATGTTCAGGCTGTGCGCTCCGGCGCTCAACCCGGAGATCGTCACGGCTTGCTCGTATCCGGGGAACACCGCCGGGATGAACGTCGGCGCTGCAGCGTCGACGCCCAAGCGAAAGCCGTTTGGGTCGAAGTCAACGTTCGAGACAACTCGGACAACCAGGGTGCCTGTAGCCACAGCGGTGATGTCAGTGACGCCCGTCCTCGGCTCATTAGGGTCAGCGCAAGCAGCTGCCCCCGCGACGAGCAGCAGGCACGACCAGGAGCGAATCACAACTGCTTTGGGATGGTCGACCATAGTGGCCTCGTTGGTTCTATTGCAGCGTCACGAGCACTTGGATAACGCCGGTGCCCTTAGTGAGCGGTTCGAGCGCCTTACCTACCACTGCACCGAACATCCGCGCACGATCAGTGCCCTTCATCGCACGTCCGAGCGTGGAAGAAGTCACCAGCAGATCGCCAATCGCGATCGGCCCATTCTCCGCTGTGACCTTGCACGGAACGATGCCCACTACCGCCAGCGGGACCTCATTGCGCAGGGCTGGATCATCCATCCGATGCTGGCTTGCGACGACGCCAGGCCTGGTTGAATAGATTCCGGCTACCAGGCTGGAATAAGGCCTTTCCGAGAGGGTCAGACGGTCCTCGTGTACAGGATCGATCACGAGCAGATCGCCAGGTTCGTATCGTGAGCGATCTCCCCTGACAGCCATCGCCTCAGCGAAGTCAGCCCCGAAGGGTCTAAAGCCCCCGTTGGCGAAAACTCTCCCGCTCCCGTCAACGCGGAAGACGGTTGTATCTGTCTCGCCAACGTTGCCGACAAGGATGTTGCCGTGATGACGATTGATAAATAGGCCAGCGATTCCTTCCCCACTGAAAGTTTGGCCGAACACGCCAACGCCGTTCCCGGTAGTGCCGTTCGCGTCGCCACGAACACCCCAGATGAAGCCCTTGGTGCCAGATGTTATTCCGAGCACCCCGCCGCCCCCTGCTTCATTGTCGGCGTGATTGATGCCAACCACACCGTGGGCTCCGACGCTGGTGGCATCCGCATCGCCGCGCACGGCGGCGCAGAAATTGTTGAGCTTGCACGATACGATTGCATTGATTGCACTCGGACCGTTACCACTTATATCCACATCTCTCACATCCCTGACCGTAAGCTTGGCGGTCGGAAAGGTCGTCCCGATGCCGATGTTACCTCCAAATTGAATCATCGGTGAGTCGCCGATAGTCGTGGAGGTTGTGAACTGCGGGATAGTGTTGGGCGTCCCGCTGCCGCCTACCTGCGCCCGTCCCGTCGAGACCAAGAACGAACTCATTACCAGTGTCGCAAGGATACTGCGCTTCATGATGCGCCTCCGTTTCCGTTCACGATGCAGGGACGATGGTTCAGGCAACCAAGCTGCGTGCGACCCGTCAAGTAACCGTCAAGTCGAACATGCCGGGCACGATCTCAAAGAACGCGGCGCGCTCCAACGGGCGCATGGGGCAAACGCCCTATCTCGAAGCGCCCCGCGACTTTGGGGGTTAGCCTGTGACGAGCTTGCCAGCGACGGCGGCTCGAGAATGCACCCCCAACTTTAAGAACACGCGCTCCGCATGGCGGCGCGCGGTGTGGACCGAGATCCCGAGCAGCTGGGCCACATGCGCGTTTGTGTGTCCCTGAGCGAGGAGTCGTGACACAGCAGCCTCGCGCCGGGTGAGGCGATATCGATCGTGCAGGTCTGCGAAGGACAGCGGCTCGGGCGGGGCGCGCTCGACCACGACGAGCGCCATTGGGCCGGGGCCTAACGCGCTCGGGCCGAGCAACGTGCCGCGGACGTGATAGTCTGCGGCGATTGTGCGCACCTGTTGTTCGCCCGGCGCCACGATCTCTTGCGTCTGCGTCTTCGCTCCCTGTCGAGTCGCAAGCGCGATGATGAGTGTTCCCAGACGGATGCAATCCGCCTCGAGCTGCCGGGCGTCGGGGTCACAGGCGAGCAGGCGGCGCAGGGCGGGATTCTCATAGACCACTCGCCCGCTGGCCTTGATCAGTAAAGCTCCCGCGAGCGCGACTGCGATCACGTATTGTCCCGGCGTACGGCGGCTGTGCGTAGCTGCCGGAATGCGGCCGTGAGCGCCGGTAACTGATGATTGGCATTGAGGCCGCTGGGCTGCGGTAAGAGCCATAAGCCCGCCGAGCCGAGACGCTCCGGCTGCAGGCCGATCAGCGCGCGCGGACGCCCGAACGCCACGCGATACGCCCCGATCCCCACCACCGCTACCCATTTCGGTTGATAGCGCTTCACCTTGCGCTCGAGGCGCTGCCTACCGGCGAGGAACTCCTGCTTACTCAACTCAGCTGCCGTCGCGGTCGCGCGCGCCACGAGATTCGTGATCCCGTACCGCAGCTCGAGCAGCTCCTCCTCTTCCCACGGCTTCAGAATACGGTCGGTGAATCCCGCGCGATGCAACACCGGCCAAAACCGGTTGCCCGGCCGGGCGAAGTGGTGGCCAGTCGCACCGGAATAGAGACCCGGATTGATCCCACAGAACAACACGCGCAACCTCGGCGCAATCACATCCGGTACCGTCCGACCCGCCGCCGCGAGCACCTCGGCGCGGGTCGGCGGCGTGGGTGACACCTTGCAGTCTTTCAAAAAGACCGCCGGCGGCATGTCATCCTGAGCGAGCGCGCGTGAGCGCGCGAAGCGAAGGATCTGCTTGTCGCGGCACGCGCGCGGGAAGCGAAGGGATCTGCTTTAGCTCTCGTTCACGCCACATGGCCCAGAAGCAGCCGCCCGTAGAGGCCTAAACACACGCCCAGTGACACACATCCCGCCGCGAGAAACAGCGCCGCCAAGCCGCTGCGCACAATCAACGGCGCAAATGACAGGACGATTACCGAACCCAGGATCACCAATACCGAGGCGACCAGGCCAACCTGAAAGGTCCGCAGCACCGATCGTTTCTCGCCCAGCAACCGCGAGAACTTCTCGAGACCGGCCCGGATCTCCGTCAGCTGGGTCTTGGCGTCCGCGGCTCGCACCAGCTCGAACACGCGGTTGTAGTCGGCCACGATGTATGCCGCGTCGATCGCTGCGCGATTGGCGCTCGTGTGCGTCCGCAGAATGGTGGCCGCTTCGAGCATCGCCGCCTGCAGGAGCTGCAGGCGGTACAGCGTAAACGCGCCGAGCAGGGCAATCGCCGCCGCCAGAGCCTGGGCGATGGTGCTGAACGTGTAGTAGAGTGCGTTTTCCAACTATCGCGCGACGGTAATTGTCAGGTTGCGAAACTCCACCGGCCCATGATCGCCCTGCAGCATGATCGGCCCCGGCTTCTCCTCATAGCTGTCGAGCGCGCCACCCGTCGGGCCCGGAATGTTCGCCTCGCAAATCACCGTCTTCCCATTCAGCACCACCGTCACGCGGCGCCCCACCAGCGTGATGTCGTACGTCTGCCACTCGTTCGCGCCCTTCGCCGCATTCTGATTGGGAATCAGGAATCCGTAGATCGCGCCGAGCCCGCCGGTGTTCTCCGCCCGGCTCACGACCGAGTCCTCGATCTGCGCCTCGTAACGGCCGCGCAGATAGACCCCGCTGTTCCCATCGGGCGGGTACTTCAACTCCACGTGGAGCTTGAAGTCGCCGTACGTCTGATCGGTGACGAGGTTGCCGCCGCGCTGGGTATTCGTGAGCACGCCGTTGATCCCCTTCCACTGATTCTCGCCACCCACCACGTGCCACCCCGCGGTGCTCGTGCCGTTGAACAACTTCACCGGCGCCCCCCACTGCGGCGCGGCGGTGCGCCGCAGCGCCGGCGCGCGATGACCGCTCCAGCTGAGCGGCTTGCCGTCCGCGGTTGTCAGGGTGCCGGCGAGCGAGTCGCCCGCGTAGACGCCCACGAACTGGAAGTCGCCATTCCCGCCTTCCCACTGGGGCGGCAGCGAGAACTTGAGCGTGTCGTTCGTGAACTCGAGCCGCGAGATGGGCCGCACGCTGCCGACCACGCCGACCATTCGGCCCACGAGCACCCGATCGCCCGACCACCAGGTGGAGAGCCACGAAGGCATATGCTGGCCTTCGCTATTGACGAGCGTGAGATCCCACTGCCCGATCACCGGCGGCGGTGCCGGCCGTTGAGCGGCAAGGGGAGATACGAGGACTGCAAGCGCCAGCGAGGCGCGCATCGTGGGGAACATTGGTTGCTCCTTCGGTGTGGGCGTCGTCCCGCGTCGAATCTACTTTGCACGTCAGAACCTGGTGATAGTGCCGCATCCGCGGGAAACCTGCAATCTCGAGAGAACGGTGGCGCACGTCTTTTTCGCGTAGCAACTTTTGCCGCGATGAACATGTTCGCGCTCCTGCTGGTCCTCGCGGCGCTGCAGGCGCAAGACTCGACACCTCCGCCGCTCGGCAGGCTCGTCGATATCGGCGGCCGGCGCCTGCACATCCGCTGCACGGGATCGGGATCGCCTGCAGTCATCACTGAGAGCGGCAGCAGCAGCTTCTCGATCGAGTGGGCGCTCGTCCAGGACAAGGTCGCAGGATTCACGCGCATCTGCAGTTATGATCGCGCCGGCTTTGCTTGGAGCGATCGCGGGCCGGCGGAGAACACAGTCGAAGAAACGATGGACGACCTGCATCAGCTGCTGCGGGCCGCGGCGCTCAAACCGCCGTACGTTCTCGTCGGACACTCGATCGGCGGGATGTACGTTCAGGCCTATCAGCGCCGCTATCCGGAGGAGGTCGCCGGGCTGGTGCTCGTGGATGCCACGCCAGAAGAAGACGCCGAGTACCTCTATAATGGAAAGTCGACCGTCGGCCTCACGCTGAGCTACGATCAGCTTGCGTCGGTCTACGCTCCCTACATCAAGAACCCGCCGCCCCCCCTGGAGCTGCCCACTGCCGTCGATACGCCGTACAACAAGCTCTCGCCCGAGCTACAGCGCGCCGAGGTATGGGCGGAACGGTTGTGGCGTTCGCGCGTCGACATGCCGCACTCCTGGATTACAGCGGAGTCGTGGAAGCAGGAGTTCATTGCGCTGCGCAGGCGACGGCTGGCTGGGCCTCACGGATTAGGCGATCTGCCGTTGATCGTGCTGCGGCGCGGCCGGCGCACGACCGACGTGCTCAACCAGCGGGAAGCTGACCTCGTAACGCTGTCGAGTATCGGCGAGCTGGTTGTGGCGACGGAGAGTGACCACGAAATCCAGTTGTATCAGCCGGACCTCGTCGTTCAGGCGATCCGGGACGTGATTGGAGAGAGTCATGCACATCACGGGCGCTCACGCAATCATCTATAGCACCGACGCCGACGCCGACCGCGCGCTGCTGAAGGACGTCTTCAAGTTCAAGCACGTGGATGTAGGCGGCGGCTGGCTCGGCGTCTATGAGCCAAGGCATGCCCGGCCATGAGATTCAACGAGGGTTACGGCGTCGCCCAATGCGGCACGGCACTCCACTTCTCTGCAACAAAGAAGTCGGCTTGCAGATCGACATTGCCGCGCCAGTTGCTGTACTGCTCCTTTTGGATGACTTTGCCGTCGCGCATAATCTCGACCAGCACCGCGAGCCAGCCACCCGCCACGGGGCGGTAGTCCTCGAGCCGGATGTCCGTCACCTCGGCTGGTGCCGAGGGGTTCAGGCCGAGAATCATCCTCACCACCACCAGCTTCTCCTGATCGATCCAGAACTGCGGCGACATCGTGTCGCTGGGAGACTGACTCCCGACGACGTACGTCGGGTGCCCTTCCCACGTCGTCGAGCGAATCTTCGTGAGATCGAATTTGTAGGGCTGAATCTGCCGCAGCGTTGTGTCGATCGGCTGATCGTACACACCCTGCACGAACGGCAGGAATGGATTGCCCGACGGCACCGTGCGCGTGACCTTGCCGGCGCGAACCACATATACGGAGTCGGCGGTGTAAATGACTCCGTTGCCATTCTTGAGATCGCCGAAGTCGATCCGCAGCCGGTCGGGCGAACGCAGCGCCTCATACCATGTCGTCGTGTCGGTCACGCCGTTGGGGTGCGTCTGGATGGTCTGCTGCACGAAGGTCACCGTCTTGAACCATTTGCCGAGATACGCCTCTCGCATCTGCTTGAGCAGAGCGATCCCGTCTTTGGGAGCAACCGGCGTCGCAGCCGAGACGAGGGCGAGCAGTACCATCACGTGGGTTGCCAACGGGCCTCCTTGATCAGCTGCTCGACGATATCGGCCGCGGTCCGTCCCGCCGCCTCCGCCGCAAAGTTGATGACGATCCGGTGGGTCAGCACGGTCGACGCCACGCTGCGCAGATCGTCTTCGTCGGCCATCGGCCGGCCGTCGAGCGCCGCTCGCGCCTTGGCGCCGAGCACGAGGTACTGCGAAGCGCGCGGCCCGGCACCCCAGGAGATGTACTCCTTAATGAAAGGAAGCGAGGTCCCTTCGGTCGGGCGCGTCATGCGCACCAGCGTGACCGCCGCCGTGACCAGCGCCTGCGAGACCGGAATGCGCCGCACGAGGTGCTGCATCGCCATCACATCCTCGGCGGTGAGCACCCGCCGCACGTCCGCCGCTGCATCGCTCGTCGTCGCCGCGACGATCTGTTCCTCTTCGCTCTGCGACGGATAATTGACCCGCAGCTCGAACATGAAGCGGTCGAGCTGCGCCTCGGGCAGCGGATACGTCCCTTCCTGTTCGATCGGGTTTTGCGTCGCGAGGACGAAGAATGGAGTCGGCAGGGTGTGCGTTTGCCCGCCCGCCGTGACTTGATGCTCCTGCATCGCCTGCAGCAGCGCCGCCTGGGTCTTGGGTGGCGTGCGGTTCACTTCGTCCGCGAGCACGATGTTGGCGAACACCGGTCCGCGCACGAACCGGAACGCGCGCTTCCCCGTCGCGAGATCCTCTTCGATGATTTCGGTGCCCGTGATGTCGGAGGGCATGAGGTCCGGTGTGAACTGGATGCGCGTGAAGCCGAGGTCGAGCGTCTCGGCCAGGGTCTGGATCATCAACGTCTTGGCGAGGCCCGGCACGCCGACGAGGAGGGCGTGGCCGCCGGAGAAGATGGCGGTGAGGATGCCATTCAATACATCGCGCTGCCCGACAATCCGCTGCCCGACCTGCGACAGCAAATCGGTCCGCGCCGCCGTCAGGCGTTCGAGCAGTTCGACGTCGCCGGAGGGAGCAGAGTGCGGGGAGCGAGGAGCAGTAGTCATGGGGCGAAGGGGAATTTAAATAGTTGCGGAGTAGATAGTTATAGCTCTAACGATTTGCTTGCGAAAAATTTCACAAGCGTCTAGGTTTCCCGGCGCAACATGACTCCCGCACAAAAAAAAGACGACTTCGACCCGGGCAGGAGCTACGGCCAGGGCTACGAATACTTCGGAATGGCGCTGAGCTTCACGATCGCCATTCTCCTGTTCGGTGCGGCGGGTTGGGTCGTCGATGGGTGGGTGCATACCCGGCCGCTGTTTGCGATCATCGGCGCGTTCGTGGGCGGGTTCGCGGGGTTCCTGCGGATTTACTACAGAGTGAAGAGCGATACGGCGGGGAAAGGCGGGGGAGGGCGGGGTTCGTGAGACCTCTCGCTCTGCAGCTCGGCCTTGGCTTTGGTCTCGTCGTGGTGGTGGCTGTGATTGGGGGAAGAGCGGCGGCAATCGGTGGTGGCGTCGCAGTGGTCGCGCAAACATGGGCGGTGCTGTTGTTGCGGCCAGGCATGCGAGCTCCCAACCCGCAGTTCATGGCTCGGTGGCTGGGCGGGATGGGAATCCGGTTTCTGGCGCTGGGAGTGTTGCTGGTGTGGTCTGTCACCCACCGCGCCTCACTCCCGCCGTTACCCGCAGCTCTGGGTTTTCTCGGCGTCCTGTTGCCGCTGTTGTTCCTGGAGACGAGGTTTCTCAGGTGATCCAAGCGCCCGATATCGGCAAAATGATCCTCGAGCACACGGCCGACAGCCATGTGATCGAGTGGCCGTTCGGGCTTGGCGAAACGCATCTTCCGCACGGGTGGATGATTGGCGGGACCGACTTCGCGCCCACGAAACATGTCGTATTCATGGCCCTCGCGGCGTTCTTGGTGTTCATCACGGTCTGGGTCGGCGGTCGCCAGGTCGCGCGGCGCCACGCCACGGGCAAAGGGCCGCGCGGGTTCGGCGCCGGGGTTGAAGCCCTGGTGCTGTTCGTGCGCAACGACGTCGCAATCGCGAGCATCGGTCACGGCGGAGAGAGATTCGCGCCGTTCATCCTGACGCTCTTCTTCTTCATTCTGTACTGCAACCTGCTGGGGTTGCTGCCCTGGGGTGCGGCGCCGACGGGCAATGTCGCCGTCACCGGGGCCCTCGCGCTGCTTTCCTTCTTCGTCATCGAGATCTCGGGGTTCCGTGCGCTCGGCCCCAAGGGTTACCTCAAGACGATCGTGATGGTCCCTCCGGGGATGAAGGGAATCGGGGCGGTGATCATGGCGATCATCATGACACCCGTCGAGCTGATCGGCAAGATCGTCAAACCATTCGCGCTCTGCCTGCGGTTGTTCGCGAACATGACCGCCGGACACTTCGTGATTCTCGCGCTGGTCGGCCTGATCTTCGTCTTCGCCAACTGGCTCATCGCCGGCGGAACCGTCGTGTTCGTTTTGTTCATGATGGGTCTCGAACTGCTGGTCGCGTTTCTGCAGGCCTATATCTTTGCTCTTCTAACATCCGTTTTCATCGGTTTGATGCAACACGAGCATTAAAGACGCAAAGACACCAAGTACAAACTCATCAAGAGGGGTCAATGCACAATCTGCTCATGATACTCCAGGCGCCGGAGCCGGTCCTCGTCGCCAAGAACACCTATGCCCTGCTCGGGGCGGGCATCGGTCTCGGCCTAGCCATCATCGGTGCCGGCATCGGTATCGGCCGGATCGGGGGTCAGGCGGTCGAGGCAATCGCGCGGCAACCGGAAGCGTCGAAAGACATTCAGGGGGCTATGATCCTGACCGCGGCGCTGATCGAAGGCGCGACGCTCGCGGCGCTCGTGTTCGCCCTGCTCTTCAAGATCCTGGCCTAACCGTGCTGCAGTTGTTGCTGTTGCTCCAGCAGGGCGAGCCCGCCGCGGAAGGCGCCCGTCAGGCGACGCCGTTCGACATCAACACGGCGCTCGTGTGGTGGACGTTCGTCATTTTCCTGATTCTGCTAGCGATCCTGTGGCGCTGGGGCTGGCCGCAGATCCTCCAGTCGGTCGAGGAGCGCGAACGCCGGATCCAGAAGCTGGTCGACGACGCCGAGAAGGCGAACGCCGAGGCGCAGCGGTTGCTAGACGAGCACAAGAAGCAGATCGCCGCGGCGCGCAACGAGGCGCAGGAGATTCTCGCGAAGGCGAAGACCGTGTCGCAGAAGGAGCGCGAGACGCTGCTCGCCAAAGCGCGTGAGGAATACGACGCGCTGCTCACCCGCGCGCGCAAGGACATCGAGGCCGAGAAGGAGAAGGCGATCCTGGCGCTGCGGCGTGAGGCGGTGGAGCTGTCCATCGCGGCGGCGTCGCGCGTGATCGAGGCGAATCTCGATACCGACGCCAATCGCCGGCTGGTCACGGAATTCCTCGAGGGCCTGGCCAAGACGGAGCAGTCGCGGTGAAGAGCATCACCGTCGCCCGCAACTACGCGGAAGCCTTGTTCGCCGTGGGCGACACGTTCGGCGAGCTGCTGGATGGTGTGGCCGGCGCGATCCAGGCGGATGAGCGGATCGGGACCGTGCTCCAATCCCCCCGCGTCTCCAAGACGGCCAAGAGCCAGATCCTCGAGCGCGCGCTCAAGGGCGAGGCGCCGCGCGAATTCGTCCGGTTCCTGCAAGCGGTGGTCCGGCGCGGCCGTCAGGCGCTCCTGCCGGAGATGGCGCAGGAGTACCAGGTGCTGTTAGATCAGAAGCTGAATCGCGTCCACGCGGGCGTGACCCTCGCGGACGAGGCCGACGCCCGCATGCAGAAGCAGGTGGTCGACCGGCTCGCCAAGGCCCTGGGTCGAGAAGTGCGGGCATACTTCCGGTCCGATCCCCGCATCCTCGGCGGGGTAGTGGTACGCGTGGGGGACCGGATATTTGATGGATCGGTGCGCCGGCGCCTCACGGCAATACAGCGGAGAATGCTTACGGGAGAGTGACCATGAAGACGCTCGTCATCGCAGTGGCTGCCGTTGCTGTTGCTCCTTTCGCTGACAAACCCCCGGTCATTAAGGAATGGCCTGTGCCCTGGGCGGACAGCCGCCCGCGGGATCCCTACCTCGATCCGACCACGAACCGCATCTGGTTCTGCGGCCAGACCGGCGACTACCTCGCCTACTTCGTGCCGACGACCGGCGAGTTCAAGAAGTACGACCTGCCGCCGCGCACCGGGCCGCACAACCTGATCGTCGACAAGCAGGGCTACGTGTGGTACTCGGGCAACCTCGCGGCGCACATCGGGCGACTCGATCCCAAGGACGGCAGCATCAAGAAATTCCCGATGCCCGACCCGATGGTTCGCGATCCGCATACGATGGTCTTCGACAGGAACGGCGACATCTGGTTCACGGCGCAGGGCGGCAACGCGGTCGGATTCCTGAAGGTCTCGACCGGTGTGGTTCGCCTGATCAAGGTGCCAACAGAGAACGCGCGCCCCTACGGCATCAAGCTGAACTCGAAGGGCCAGCCGTGGTTCATGGAGTTCGGCACGAACAAGATCGCCACGGTCGATCTGGCGACGATGCAGCTCAAGGAGATCACCCTGCCGCGTGCTGAGGCCAGGCCGCGCCGGATGGCGATTACGTCGGACGATCGCGTCTGGTACGGTGATTACGCGACCGGGAAGCTGGGGCGCTACGATCCGGCAACGGGGAAGTTCGACGAATGGCAGCTGCCGGGCGGAGAGGAGGCGCGGCCCTACGCCATGGTGAGTGACGACGAGGACCGTGTCTGGGTGGTCGAAACCAACCGGCCCAACAAGTTCGTCGCGTTCGATTCCAAGACTGGTACATTCTCCGAGGAAACCGCGGTGCCGAGTGGCGGTGGCGTGGTGCGCCACATGGTGTACGATCCGGCAACGAAGTCGATCTGGTTTGGCTCGGACAACAACACGATCGGCCAGGCCACCCTGCCGCCGCGGACGCCGCCCGCGCAGACGCCCTAGCCGTCTTACCCCCAGCCGGGGCTCGGATATAATTGCGGCTCCCCTCACCTCGAGAGCCGCAGTCATGTTCGGGCCCCCGTCGCGCCGTCTGCTCGCAGCCGTTGCATTCTTGGCCGTCGCCGTCCCCGTCGCAGCGCAACGCCGCAACTCTGTCGCCCCAGCAGCCTTTGACACCTCGCTCTACAACGCGCTCGAATGGCGCGAGATCGGGCCGTTCCGCGGCGGACGCGTCACCGCGGTCGCGGGACATGCCGACGAGCCGCTGACGTACTACTTCGGCGGCACAGGCGGCGGCGTCTGGAAGACCAGCGACGGCGGTCTCACCTGGGCGCCGATCTCGGACAAATACTTCCGTGCTGGCTCGATCGGCGCCATCGAGGTCGCGCCGTCCGACCCGAACGTCATCTACGTCGGCACCGGTGAGTCGCCGATCCGCGGCAACGTGTCGCCCGGGAACGGCATGTACAAATCGACCGACGCCGGGAAAACGTGGACCCACATCGGGCTCCCCAACGCCGGCCAGATCGGCGCGATCCGCGTCCATCCCACCAATCCCGACCTCGTATACGTGGCGGTCCTCGGCCACGCGTTCGGCCCGAATCCGGAGCGTGGCGTGTGCCGCTCGAAGGACGGCGGTAAGACCTGGGACAAGATCCTGTTCCGCTCCGACTCGGCAGGCGCGATCGACCTCGCCATGGATCCTGCCAATCCGCGCATTCTTTACGCCGCGATCTGGCAGGCGCGCCGCGGGCCGTCGTACATGTCGAGCGGCGGACCCGGGTCGGGGCTCTTCAAGTCGACCGATGGCGGCGACACCTGGAAAGAGATCACGCGCAACGAAGGCATGCCCAGGGGCGTGATCGGGAAGATCGGCGTCACGGTCTCCGCCAATCACGATCGCGTGTGGGCGATCGTGGAGGCCGACTCGGGTGGCGTGTTCCGCTCCGACGACGGCGGCGACACCTGGCGCCGCACCAACGACGAGCGCAATCTGCGCCAGCGCGCCTGGTACTACTCCCATATCCACGCCGACCCAAAAGACCCCGAGACGGTGTACGTGCTGAACACCAGCATGTATCGCTCGGTGGACGGCGGCCGCACGTTCACGGCGCTGCGCGCGCCGCATGGCGACCATCACGGCCTCTGGATCGCGCCCAACGACCCGGCGCGCATGATCAACAGCAATGACGGCGGCGCGGATATCAGCAACAACGGCGGCACCACCTGGACGGGTCAGAACAACCAGCCGACGGCGCAGTTTTATCACGTCATCGCCACCACGCACGTGCCCTACAGGATCTGCGGCTCGCAGCAGGACAACAGCACCGTGTGCATCGCGAGCCGCACCAACGGTGGCTCGATTGGGGAAAAGGACTGGTACGAGGTGGGCGGCGGCGAGAGCGGCTGGATCGCGGCGCGCGCCGATGATCCCGATATCGTGTACGCGGGTAGCTACAGCTACCTCTCGCGGCTCGACGTCCGCACCGGCCAGGAGCGCAACATCTTCCCCTGGCCCGACAACCCCATGGGTTGGGGAGCGGGCGACCTGAAGTACCGCTTCCAATGGACGTTTCCCGTCGTGCTCGCGCCGTTCAATCCCGGCGTGCTGTACGCCGGCGCCAATGTCGTCTTCCGCACCACCAATGAAGGCCAGAGCTGGGAGGCCATTTCCGGCGACCTGACGCGCAACGACAAGTCGAAGCAGGGTCCGTCAGGCGGCCCGATCACGAAGGACAACACCAGCGTCGAGTACTACAGCACCGTGTTCGTGATCGCGCCGAGCGCGAAGGATTCGGCGCTGATCTGGGCGGGGAGTGACGACGGCCTCGTGCACGTGACGCGCGACGGTGGCAAGACCTGGACGAATGTGACGCCACCGGCATCGAGCCTTCCCGATTGGTCGCTGATCTCGTCGATCGAGCCGTCGCCGCACGATGCCGCAACGGCCTACGTCGCGGCGACGCGCTACAAGCTCGACGACTTCAAGCCGTACGTCTTCAAGACTTCCGATTACGGCAAGACCTGGCGAGCGATCACCGGCGGTATCCCCGAGGGCCACTTCATCCGCGTCGTGCGCGAAGATCCCGCGAGGCGCGGCCTGCTGTTCGCGGGTGGCGAATTCGGTGTGTACGTGTCGTTCGACGACGGCGCCAGCTGGCAGTCGTTGCAGCGCAACCTGCCCGTCGTGCCGATTCACGACCTCGTGATCAAGGACAACGACCTCGTCGCCGCGACGCACGGGCGGTCGTTCTGGATCCTCGACGACCTGACCCCGCTCCAGCAGCTCGCCGATTCAGTGGCTCGGCAAACCCGCTTCCTCTATACGCCGCGGACGGCGTATCGCATGGGGTTGGGCGGGGGCTTCGGAGGTGGTGGCGGTGGACCGGCCAACGTGGGCCGCAACCCGCCCGGCGGTGCGGCCGTGTTCTTCTATCTCAAGAGCGCGCCCGACTCCGCCACGGACGTGCACCTCGACATCCTGGACAGCCGCGACTCGCTGGTGCGGCGCTTTGCTCCCAAGCCGAAAGCGCCCACCGATTCGCTCAAGCTGCGCGCCGGCATGACCCGCTTCGTGTGGAACCTGCGCTATTCCGACGCCAGCCGGTTCCAGGGCATGATCTTCTGGGCCGGGGGCACGGCGGGGCCGGTGGCGGTGCCGGGCACCTACAAAGTCCGGCTGACCGTGGGCGATTGGTCTCAGACGCGCGAGTTCGCGGTGCGCAGCGATCCGCGCCTCAAGACGACGCCGGCCGAGTATCAGCAGCAGTTTGACCTGCTCATGAAGATCCGCGACCGCGTGAGCGCGGCGAACGACGCGGTGCGGCGGATCCGCGAAGTGCGCGATCAGATCGACGGCGCGGCCACCCGCGCCCGTGGGGGGGGCCTTCCCGGTGACGCGGGCAAGCGCATCGCGCTGCAGGCCGACTCGATCAAGGGGCGGCTCGCGGCAGTCGAGCAGGCGATCTATCAGGTGCAGAACCGCTCGAGCCAGGACCCGCTCAACTACCCGATCCGGTTGAACAACAAGATTGCGGCGCTGGCGGGCGTGGTAGCAAGCGCGGACGCGGCGCCGACCGCGCAGTCGGTCCAGGTGTTCGACGAGCTGTCGGCGGCGCTGCAGGTGCAGCTCGACCGGCTGAAAGCCGTGCTC
>QHUJ01000124.1 GCA_003221895.1 Gemmatimonadota bacterium
AGGGTGCTCCTCCACCTCCACCGGCGCCCGAGATGCCGGACGCAATACGCCCACGCACGTCGGCAAATGGCGCGACCAGGCACACAGGAATGCCCGGCCCCGTCCACATGGAACGCAGGGGCGTATCGGTGGAGTAACGAATCATGTCAGTCGCAATTCCCTTTTTCGTGCGTGATTCGGTGCGGCGCGAGGTGCTTTGAGCAAACTAAGGAATGGTACGAAACCGGGCAAGCCCGGGATTCACGGGGCCCGAAGTTCTCCGTCTTCCGCAACCGCAGTTAATTATCCGTATGCGCATCACCCGTCTAACGGTACTCGGCGCGATGCTTTTGGTGGTTGGCTGCGGCGGGCCGTTGCCCACGACTGGGGCGGCCACCGGCACCCCGGCGGCAATCGCACAGGTCCGGCTTTTTGCGACTTCTGGCACCGATCTGACCGTACACACCGGTCTTCCGGACGATCAGTCGGTGCGTCTCGAAGCACGACTCTACGCTCCCGACGGCCATCGCCTGACCGAGATCGTTGGCGGTGTGACGATGGACCTCCGATTCGATCCCGAATCGCTTGCGACTTCCGTCCCCGTTCCGAGGGAACCGCTCGAGCGCATCGTGACGGCGCTCGCGCCTGCCGGCACCGCGGGAACGCAAATGGTCGACCTGTTCTTCCCGAGCGCGCCGTCCAAGACGTTTGGTCCCTTTCACGTGCAAGTGGAGCGTGGCGGCCCGTCGAACCCTGAGTTTCGATTATTCGACGCGTTCAACACTGACCTGACAGCGCACGTCCCGCTCGTAACTGGTGACACCACTCGGCTTGAGGTGCGACTGTACGACGCCGAGGGCCGGCGTCGCACTTCGTTCCCAAGCGGCGCGGAGGTGACGTTCCGCTTCGAGCCGACCACGATCGCAACATCGGCTCCGGTGGCCGGCATGCCCTTCGTGAAGGACGTGACGCCCACTGCCCCACTTGGCACCGAGGGATCGCTGTTCGTCTCGATCCTTTTCCTCGCCGACAGCACGACCAAGACTTACGGCCCGATCCAAGTTCTGGTGCATTGAGCTCGCGCTCATCCTGGTGGCCAAACCGGGACACGCGCAGCACGAGCAGCACATGGCCGGCACGGCGTTCCCCTCCTTCGGATCCGGCACGTCCTGGCTGCCCGCGGCGACTCCGGTCCGCGGCTTTCATTTCGGGGCGTCCGGCTGGCAATTCATGATGCACGGCAGCGTGTTCTTGCAGTTCGTGTACGAATCAGGACCGCGCGGCAACTACCAGCTCGGCAGCGTGAACTGGCTGATGGCAGATGCATCCCACGCTTTGGGAAGCGGGCTGTTTCGCGCACGCGCCATGGTGAGCGCCGAATTCCTGACCCTTACCGGGGCAGGATATCCCGAGCTCTTGCAAGTAGCCCAGCCCTACAAGGGGACGACACTCACCGATCGCATGCATCCGCACGAATTGGTGAGCGAGGCTTCGCTGACTTACGAGCATCCCTTCTCGTCGGGGGTCCGAGGGCAACTCTACGTCGCTGCGGTGGGCGAACCAGCGCTCGGTCCGGTCGCCTACCTGCACCGCCCTTCCGCAACCAGCGATCCCATCGCGCCTCTGGGCCACCACGCACAGGATGTCTCGCACGAGAGTTTCGGTGTGATCACCGCCGGACTTTTCAGCCGTCAGGTGCACGTGGAGGCCTCCATGTTCAATGGCGCGCACCCGGACGAGGTGCGCACGAATTTCGACTACGAGAATGCAGCCCTGAACTCCTTCTCGGCGCGGATCACGGTGAATCCATCACCGCTGTGGAGCGTGGCCGCCTCTGGGGCTTATCTCCCGGCGACTGGCGGAGCGCATGCCCACGACGCCCTAGATCGCTGGGTTTTTTCGCTCATGCATGTGGTGCCGCGGAAGGAGGGCGTCTGGGCAACGACGCTCGTTTGGGGAGCGAACGTCCCGATCGCGACCGGGCGCTTTTTACATACCGCGCTGCTCGAAACCAACTTCGATCTCGATGCACGCAGTGCGCTCTTCGGACGACTCGAGTACGTGACGCGTACGGCAGAAGAGCTCGGGCTCGTCGGCTCGGTGAGTGACGAGCAGAAGTTAGGCGCGTTTGCGGTCGGGTACGCGCGCCGCGCTCTGGCGCTACGCGGCATCGAAGCGTGGATTGGGGCACGCGGCAACGTGGAGTTGATCGGTGAGGAGCTGCAGCCCTTTTACGATACTCGGACGCCGGCGGGGATTCTCGTGTATGCCCAGCTCCGCGCTCCGGTGTTGAACTGATCGTCTCAACCGCTAACGCAAACTCACTATCCGCCCCCGCGGCGGAATCCCCGGCTCGAGCTCCAGAATCCCCACGCTGGGCGGTATCCCAAATCGCGGCCCGCCTGCTCCACCGGGGTTCATCACGGTCACCGTCTTGTCCACCAGCTCGAGCAGCGGCCGGTGGCTATGCCCAAAGATGATGATCTCGGCGTCGGGAAACGCCTCATGCAGTTTGGCGGGATAAGGGCTGCCGAACTGATCTCCATGCGTCACCACGATCTGAAAGCCTTCCACCTCGAGCTGGGCGACTTGCGGGAGCTTGCCCCGAAGATCGACGTCGTCGCTGTTCCCGTAGACCGCCGTCACCGGCGCAAGCGCCTGCAGCTCGATGAGCACATCATCGCGTCCAACGTCGCCGCCGTGCAGGATGTGATCGACTGCGCGGAAGATCTCGAACACCTGCGGCCGGAGTACGCCATGCGTATCCGAGATGACGCCGAGTCTCACGGTTGCCGGCTTGCGCTCACGTAGAAATTGTCGTCGACCGTAAGGTCCCCGGCCTTCGGGGACGTGACAGGAAGAGTCTGCCATGCTTCGGTGGGATGCAGCAGCTGAGTCCCCAGCCCGGGAATGTTCACGCGCACCGGCATGTCAAATCCGCGGATGACATCGACCCAATGATACGACAGCGTTCCTCCTGCGACTCGATACTCAAAGACGGGGATCTTCGTCGTGGTGAGGTACTGCGCGAATACCTCGCTCAGGTCGATCCCCGCCTGCGCCGTGATGAAATCCTCGACCTGTTTACCGGTCACTGTCTGATGGCGGAAGTGCTGGTTCAGGCCGCGCAGGATGTCGCGCCACTTCGCGTCGTCATCGATGATCGCGCGGATCGTGTGCAACATGTTTCCGCCCTTGGGATACATGTCGCCCGAGCCCTGCGCGTTCACGCCGAACGCCGGAATGATCGGCTTGTCGTTCCGCACGCCGGCGCGCGCGCCGATCATGTATGCGGCACCAGCGGTTTTGCCGAGCTGGCATTCGGTGTAAATGCCCTCGGCGTAATTGGCGAAGCTCTCGTGCAGCCACAT
The DNA here is from genome assembly GCA_003221895.1 of Gemmatimonadota bacterium. Classification (GTDB taxonomy): domain Bacteria; phylum Gemmatimonadota; class Gemmatimonadetes; order Gemmatimonadales; family GWC2-71-9; genus 20CM-2-65-7. The sequence continues at coordinate 3,351 of QHUJ01000124.1, forward strand.
GTCGGCGTGGTCCTGCGCCGAGATGTTGTTGCCCCACCACTCGTGCGCGCTCTCGTGCACGATGATGAAATCCCACTGCAACCCGAGCCCGGTGCGGGAGAGGTCGCGCCCCAGATAGCCGTTCAGGTAATGGTTACCGTAGGCGATGGCGCTCTGGTGCTCCATACCGAGGTGTGGCGTCTCGACCAGCTTGTAGCCGTCGGCGTACCAGGGATACGGCCCGAACCAATACTCGAAGCACCGCAGCATCGGGACGACCTGCTTGAACTGGCTCCGAGCCGTGTCGACGTGGTAGGCCAGGGGCCAGAAATCGAGCGACAGCTTGCCCGCTTCGCCGGCCAGCGTGTCGCTGAAGTGCGTGTATAGCCCGGCGTTGATCGTGACGTCGTAATTGTTGAGCGGGCTGGCCACGAACCACTCGTACGTTTTCGTGCCGTCTTTGTTCTGCTTCGTGCTGCGGAGCCGGCCGTTCGACACGTCGATCATCGAATCGGGCACCGTGATCGAGATCCGTTGGCTGTCGGGCTCGTCGGCGAGATAGTCCTTATTGGGCCACCAGATACTCGCGCCCACGCCTTCGTTCGCGGTCGCGATCCAGCGGTGACCGAGGCTGTCCTGCGTGAATGTGAAGCCACCGTCCCAGGGCAATCGCCGGCCGATGTGCGGCTTGCCATGATACCACACCGTGATCGCGCGCTGCTCCCCGGGCCGCTGCCGGGCCGCCAGCGCGATAAAGAACGCATTGCCATCCCGGCGATATCGCAGCGTGCGACGATCCTGGACAATGCTGTCCACCTCGAGGGGCACCTGCAGGTCGATCTGCATTCCGGCGGCGGGTGAGGCCTGTAGCACCCGGTACGTGATGCCATTCCACCCGGTGATGCTCGAGTCAGCCGGGTTCACGCGTGCATGGAGGTCGTAGAACTGCACGTCCCACCAGGCGCGCCCGGGGCCGTTCGAGCCCCGCAGTGTGTCGGCGTGGGTGTAGCCCGTCGTGTCCTGGACGGCGGTCCCGAGCAGTTCCTCGAATGGCGTGTTGAGGATTGGATAGCGCGCCCAATCGCGGAAGTCAAAGTGCCACCACTCGCTCGGGTTTACGGTGAAGCCCTGGCTCTCGAGCGCGCGACGGAGCAGCGCGCGGTGCCAGCGCTGCAGCGACGTGCCACCGGGGAAGTCGGCCTGCGCGCGCGGCGTCGCCTCGTCGTACGTGGACGGCATCTCGACGGGCCGGCGGGTCGCCAGATCGTACAGCGTGATGTCGACTGCGGCCCCGCGATTGTGCTTCGAGCCACGCGCCGGGTCGGCCACGAGCCAGCGCGACGCGGGGGGCGTGGCATCCCAGAACACTTTCGTCACGTACCACGGACGGTAGGCATCGTGTATCAGCAACCCGTAGCCACGCGCCCGCAGCGCTCGCGCTGCCCGCACCAGCGCGAGCGCGGCGGGGCGCTGCAGGAACGCGTGGGCCGACGAGTAGAAGACGCTCCCCAGGAAGTTGTTGGTCGAGGCGTAGCGGATGTCGAGATGGATGCTCGCGTCGAGCGCCGCGGGCTCGACGAGGTCGGGCATGAGGAAGGCGCCGCTCTCGGCAGGCGGTGTGAGCGCGCGATCCACGCGCAGCAACTCCGCGACGGGTTGAACCGGTGTGAGTCGAAGCTGTCCGCCGTCGGCGGGGCCAAGCTGCAGGTGGCGCCAGGCACGGCTCCCCGCCTGAATCTCGTTCCGGCGGAACACGAGCGAGCTGCCGCCCAGCGGACCCTCCGCCGGCGAGGTGAAGACCGATTCGGACGCTTGCGCGAGTCGTGCGGGGGCGCCCGAGTCCACCAGCATGACCAGGGCGCCGCGATCCTCATAGATGTAGAGCGTTTCTGGACCACTCGCATAGGCGCCGATCAGGGCGCGCCACACTGCGGGAGGCGGCGCGGGCTTCGCTGGCAGCGAATCCGGCAGCTGCAGGAGGAGAACGAGCAGGATCACAGGAAGGCGAAGACGCGCTCGCCGCTGAATCGCTTCGCGCGTAAATCCCACGGAAAGAAGATCACGACGCGAAACTCGACTTTGGTCCCCGACGGAGCGTACGACAGCCACTTGTTCTGGTGCGTCCCCGTCACCGTCGCTTCCTCGCAGACCCCCTGAGGCCCGATCACAATCTGCTGCAGATCGAAATGAATGTCGGGAAAGGCGCCCAGCAGCCCCACGTAGAACTGAGTCGCTCCGGCATGGCCTTCCCACCGGGCACCCGTGTGTCCGACCACCTCATAGACGCAATCGGGTGTGAGCGTCGCGATCAGTCCAGCGATATCGTGCCGGTCTTCGGCGATCGAATGCGCCTTCCACAGCTCGCGGACCTCGCGGTACAGCTCCGGCGTGACGTCACGAGACAGCAACTCACGAACATTCATGCTCATCCCTGCCACGGTTTGATCAGTGGAATCACCAGCCCAAAGTGATCGATGACGCGCTGCACGATGAAATCGACGAGCTGCCCGATCTCCTTCGGCCGCTGATAGAATCCTGGCGCGGCCGGGAGGATGACGGCGCCGGCCTCGGCCGCGAGCGTCATGTTGCGCAGATGCACCAGCGACAGCGGCGTCTCCCGCGGCACCAGCACCAGCTTGCGCCGTTCCTTGAGCGTCACGTCGGCGGCGCGCTCGATCAGCGACCGGCTGGTGCCGTGCGCGATCGCCGCCATCGTCCCCATCGAGCAGGGGCAGACCACCATGCCGAGCGTCTGCACCGAGCCGGACGCGGGCTCCCCGCCGCGATCCCCGTCGTTGAAGACCCGCACGCTCGACCATTCGCCACCCGTAGCCTTCCTCAGACCGGCCTCGTCCTTGAGCCCGCACTCTTCGGCGAGCAAGCGCCAGCCATGGGTCGAGATCAGCAGCCAGGTCGGCACGCGGTTGTTCGCCAGCACCTCGAGCATGCGTACGGCGTAAGGCGCGCCGGAGGCGCCGGTAATGGCGAGGACGATGGGTTTTGGGGGCGTGCCGGGGGTGGTCACGGCCGGAAACATAGCGTTAATTCGACCTGATGATCACGCATCCGCGATTCCTGGCCCTCGCGGCCTTCGTCCCCGCTGTCATCGTCGCGCAGCAGTCACCCGCACCGTCTCCCACTGCACCAGCGCTCACACCACCGGTGGCGGCTGTTCGCCCGCATCGCTTCGACGAGCACGGCACCGTGCGAACGGACTCCTACTACTGGCTGCGCGAGCGAAGCAATCCCGAGGTGATCAAGTACCTCGAGGACGAGAACGCCTACACCAAAGGAGTCATGGCGCATACTGAGGCGTTGCAGAACCGGCTCTACGACGAGCTCAAGGGCCGCGTTCTCCAGAGTGACCAGTCGGTCCCATTTCGCGAGGGCAACTACTTCTACTACACCCGCCTCGTGGAGGGAAAGAACTACCCCATCTACGCGCGCAAGCGCGGCTCGCTGAACGCGCCCGAAGAGATTCTCATCGATGCCAACGCGCTGGCCGAAGGGAAGCCGACGTTCCTGATCAGGGCCTGGGAAGTCAGCTCTGGGGAAGATCTGCTCGCGTTTGCCGCGGACACGACAGGCGGGCGCGTGAGCTCGATTCGCTTCAAGAATCTGCGCAGCGGCGAATTGCTGCCCGACATCGTGCCGCGCGCGATCGGCGGTATCGCGTGGGCCGAGGACAACCGCACCCTGTTTTACACGAAGCCCGACTCCGTCACGGTGCGACCCTATCAGATCTACCGCCACAAGCTCGGCACGCCCGCATCGGCCGATCACCTGGTCTATGAGGACAAGGACGAGACGTATTACACGTCAGTTTTCAAGACCAAATCCCGGGCGTACATCATGGTTCAGTCCGAGCAAACGATGGCGACTGAGTACCATTACGTTCGCGCGGACCAACCCGATGCGGCCGTTCGCGTCCTCATTCCGCGAGAGCGCGGTCACGAATACTACGCCGACCACTTCGGCGATTATTTCTACATCCTGTCGAACGACCACGCCAAGAATTTCCGCCTCATGCGCACGCCGGTGGCGCGGCCCGGTCGGGACAACTGGGAAGAGGTCATTGCGCATCGCCCGGATGTGCTGCTCGAGGGCTTCGAGTCCTTCAAGGACTACCTGGTATTGAGCGAGCGCAAGGATGGTCTGGTGCAGCTGCGCGTGCGGCCCTGGAGCGGCGGCGGGCGTACGGAGTATTACCTCGATTTCGGCGAGCCTGCCTACCTCGCGTACGTCAGCGTCAATCGCGAGTTCGACACGCCCCTGCTGCGCTTTGTCTACACGTCGTTGACGACGCCGTCGTCCACCTACGACTACGACATGCGCACGCGGCAGAAGACGCTGCTCAAGCGCGATTCGATTTTGGGCGGCTTCGATCCGGCGAACTACGTGACGGAGCGTTTTTACACGACCGCGCGCGACGGGGCTCGAGTGCCGGTCTCGGTCGTTTATCGCAAAGGCATTGCCCGGCCGGCCCCCCTGCTGCTGACTGGCTATGGATCGTACGGGGCGAGCACCGATCCGACATTCTCGTCGGATCGGCTGTCCCTGCTCGACAGGGGCTTCGTATTTGCCATCGCGCACATTCGCGGCGGGTCCGAAATGGGCCGCGCGTGGTACGAAAACGGCAGGCAACTGCAGAAGAAAAACACCTTCACCGATTTCATCGATGTTGCCGACGACCTCGTGCGTCGCGGCTACACGACGCCCGACCGGATGTTTGCGCGCGGCGCCAGTGCCGGCGGTTTGCTCATGGGCGCGGTCGTCAACATGCGGCCCGAGCTGTTCGAAGGCGTGATCGCCGGTGTGCCCTACGTCGATGTCATTACGACGATGATGGACTCGACCATTCCGTTGACGACCGGTGAGTACGACGAATGGGGCAATCCCCACGACTCCACGTTCTACCGGTACATGTTGTCGTATTCACCCTACGACAACGTCGAACGGAAGGAATACCCGAATCTGCTCCTCACGGCCGGCCTGTACGATACGCAGGTGCTGTATGTCGAGCCGGCGAAATGGACGGCCAAGCTACGCGCCATGAAGACGGACACGAACCGCCTGATCCTGCGCACGAACATGGAGGCGGGGCACAGCGGTGCGTCGGGTCGCTACAAACGCTGGCGCGATGTCGCGTTCGAGTACGCCTTTTTACTCGATCTGGCGGGGCTGGGAGACAAGCCTACACCCTAGCGTCCGCGGCGATTCGGGGTGGGTGACCGCTTCGGGTGCCGGGGTGGTTGTGGTGGACTCGGGACATGGGAAACGGGAAACGGGATGTGTGAAGCGTTCCGCTTCCCGTTTCTCGTTACCCGTTTCCCGCGTTTCATATGATCCGATCCACCAAGGCTCCGAGAAACACGACAATGCTCACAACCCCGTTGGCCGTAAAAAAGGCGGCATTGAGTTTCGATAAATCGCCCGGTTTCACCTGGCGGTGCTCCCACCCGATCACCGCGATCGCGATGACCACGCCGGCCATGTACGGGAGTCCCAGACCGGCTGCCTTTCCGAACAGGATCAACGCGGCAATCGCGGCACCGTGCAGCAGCTTAGCCGTAATGATCGCCCACCCCGGCCCCAGGCCGACGACGAGTGACCGCAAGCCCTCGGCGCGGTCGAACGCCTCGTCCTGCAGTGCATAGAAGATGTCGAAGCCGGCCACCCAACACGCCACCGCGAGCGCGATCAGGAGCAGCAGCCACCACGGATCGCTCCATGCCCCCGTGACCGCGACATATCCGCCCACCGGCGCGATCGCGAGCGCGGCTCCCAACCACAGGTGCGACCAGTCGGTGAAGCGCTTCGTGTAGCTGTACGTCGCGATCCAGATCAGTGCGACCGGCGCGAGCGCAGCACACAGCGGATTCAGCGCCCACGCGGCCCACAGGAACAGCACCGTGGCGGCGATCACCGCGGCCCACGCCTGGCTGACGGTCAGGCGGCCGGCCGGGAGCTCGCGCTGCTCGGTGCGCGGGTTCCGCGCGTCGAACCGCCGGTCGGCGATGCGATTGAATCCCATCGCGACAAACCGCGCGGCCGTGAAGGCCACAACGACCAGGATCGCCACGCGCCACGTGACCGGCTCTCGGTACGAAGCGACGATCACCCCCAGCAGGGCGAACGGCAGCGCGAAAACGGTGTGCGGGAGTCTGACGAAATTGATATAGCGCACCAGCAAACTCTGTCCCGCGAACGTTTGCCCTTCCGGCCTCTGCGGGTCACTCATTGCGCGGGGTTGCTGAGCGTCATAGTTCCCTCGGCCCTAGAGATCAATCCCCAGGTCCTTCCACATCGCATCAACTCGCTGTTTTGTCTGCTCATCCATCAGGATCCTATTCGGCCACTCGCGCGTGAAGCCCTCCTCTTTCCATTTCCGGGTGGCATCGATCCCCATCTTGGAGCCATATGTGAAGCCGCGGCTCGAGTGGTCGAGGACGTCGATCGGGCCCATCGTGAAGCGGACGTCCCGCTCGGGATCGATGTGATTCAGCGCGATCCACCACGCCTCCTTGGGGTCGCGCACGTTGACGTCCTTGTCGACGACCACGATGACTTTGGCGAGGGACATCAGTCCCTGCCCCCACAGTCCATTCATGACTTTGTACGCCTGCCCCGGGTACTGCTTGTCGATGCTCACGAACACCAGGTTGTGAAAGATTCCCTCCGCCGGCATGTGCAGATCGACAACCTCCGGGATGGTCAGGCGCAGCAGCGGCAGGAAAATCCGTTCGGTGGCGTGGCCCAAATAGTAGTCTTCCATCGGCGGCCGGCCGACAATGGTATGCGGCCAGATTGGATCGTTCCGATACGTGATCGCCGTGACGTGAACCTTCGGGTAGTAATCCGCGAGGGAATAGAATCCCGTGTGATCGCCGAAGGGCCCTTCGAGGACGAGATCTTCGCGCGGATCGATGTGACCCTCGATCACGATCTCAGCTTCGGCGGGGACCTCGAGATCCAACGTGACGGCTTTCGCGAGACGCACCCCCTCGCCGCGCAGGAATCCCGCGAAGAGAAACTCATCGATCGTCGGCGGCAGTGGCGCCGAGGCGGCATAGATGCTCGCCGGATCGCCGCCGAGCGCGATCGCGACGGGCATGGTCTCGCCACGCTCCGCCATCACGCGCCAGTGTGCCGCGCCGACCTTATGGCGTTGCCAATGCATCGCCAGCGTGTCATTGCTCAGCACCTGCACGCGGTACATGCCGACATTGCGGACGCCGGACGCTGGGTCGCGGGTGATGACACCGCCGAGGGTGATGTAGGGACCGCCGTCCTCGGGCCAGCAGACCGGCACCGGGAACTGCGAGAGATCGACGTCCGAGTTCCTCAGAACCGTGTTCTGGCAGGGCGGCCGGCCGACGCTCTTGGGCGGGAACTTGGCGATCTCGGCGAGACGGGGCAGCATCGCGAGCTTGCCGAGCAATCCCTCCGGTACCTTCATCGCGAGGAGCTCGGCGATCCGCGCCCCGACGTGATCGAGGCACTCGACGCCAAGCGCGAGCGACATGCGCCGCTCCGACCCGAAGAGATTCACCGCGACCGGGAACCGCGACTTGCCGCCGCTGCGCAGGGTGGGCTGAGTGAACAGCAGCGCCGGTCCGCCGCCAGCCGACTTCATGCAGCGGTCGGCGATCTCGGTGATTTCCTTGTCGACCGCCACGGGATGCGTCACCCGCGTCAGATCGTCCGATTTTTCGATGGCGTCGACGAAATCGCGGAGATTATCGAGTGCCATAGTGCACGGCGCAGATGCCGCCCGTCAGCCGCTCGAAGCCGACGCGCGAGAACCCCGCGGCGACGAGACGCTGCGACAGCGCCTCGGGTTCGGGGAACGCGAGCACCGACTCTGGCAGGTAGGTATAGGCGTCTCTATGTTTCGACACGAGCCGGCCGATGGCGGGGAGAATCCGGCGAAAGTAGAAGAGATAGATGGCGCGCAGCGGCGCGCGTCGGGGCGTGGCGAATTCCAGGATGACGAACCGCGCACCCGGCTTCAGGACGCGTGCGGCTTCGCGCAAACCGCTGTCGAGGTCGGCCAGATTGCGAACGCCAAATCCCACCAGGGCGCCGTCGAACCGCGCCGCGGGAAACGGCAGCGCGAGCGCGTCGGCAGCGATCGGTACCGTCCGGGGCGCCTTATCCCTGCCACGTGCGAGCATCGGCACCACGAAATCGGCGCCGATCACGCGGCCGCAGAAGCCGTCGCGGCGCGCCAGCTCGGCGGCAAGGTCGAGAGTGCCGGCACAGAGATCCAGATACGTGCCGTCCGGTTTCGCTTCCCAGCCGAGCCGCGCGACGGCGGCGCGGCGCCAGGACCGGTCCACGTTGAGGCTCAGCAGATGGTTCAGGAAGTCGTAGCGCGGAGCGATCGCCGTGAACATGCCACGGACGTAGGCTGGAGAACGACCCATAGGCGCGAAAGATAGGCCGGACCACCTGAGCGACGCCAGCGATCAGCAGGTCGTCGCCTGGGCAAAGCAGGGACACGACGCCGCGTTCCGCGAGCTGGTCCGTCGCTACGAACGGCCGGTGTTCTCGCTGCTCTACCGGATGGTGCGCGATCGCGCGCTCGCCGAAGATCTCGCGCAGGAAACGTTCATCAAAGTCCTGAACGGCATCAAATCGTACCGGCCGGAATTCAAATTCTCGTCGTGGATTTTCAAGATCGCCAACAACGCCGCGATCGATCACCTCCGCCGCAAGAGCATCGACACGCTGTCGCTCGACGGCTCGCCGACCGCCGAGACGCCCGAGCAAATGCGGGCGACGTCACTGCAGCTCGGTGACCGGACCGAGAGCCCCCTCGACGAGGCCCTCAGCCGGGAACTCGGCACCGCCATCGAGCGGGCGATCTCCCGGCTGCGCCCGGAGTACCGGTCGTGCATTTTGCTACGCCATGTGGAGGGGTACTCGTATGAAGAAATCGCGGATACGCTGGAGCTGCCCCTGGGGACGGTCAAAACTTATATCCACCGCGCTCGTAATGAATTACGAGGATACCTGGAAGATCGCCGAGACTGAAACCAGGCCAATTACGAGGCCGTAGGACACCCAATGACTGACATCTCCATGCATCTCGCCACCGATGAAATCGAGCTCTGGGCGCAGGGGCTGCTTCCCGCCGCCCGGGCCATGCACCTCGCTGATTGCTCGCTGTGCCGCGTCGAAGCGGAGCGCGAGCGCAAGATCATACTCGAGTTGGTCCAGCTTCCGAAGTTTGCGCCGAGCGCCGGATTTGCGGATCGCGTAATGGCGAAGGTAAGGGTTGCGACACCGTCGGGAGACTGGATGGCGTAACATCTCAGGACAATGAAACAGTAGGGGCGTAGCATGCTGCGCACCTACTGTTTTCTATCTTCCCAACATGTCGGTTCCGCCGGTCGCGTGCCTTCGATCCGAAGTCCCCCTGCTGCTCCGTCCCAAACACCACAACTCACACGACCGCGCGGATCGCGCGCGAGGGCGCGATAGCCTGAGCCCTCGACGGTGATCGACACAAGGGAATCGATAGCGGTGAAGCCAAGCCGTCTCAGCTCGGCGACGTCGCTCGAATAGCTGCGGTGCGCGACGTAATAGCGGCGCTCAGCCTGGACCAGGGCGAACAGACGAATCTTGAGCTCGTTCGGGTCTGCGATGCGCGGCTCGAACGCGCTCGGCATGACGCTGCGAACGACGATCGCCCCAACCAGCCAGGCGCCCGTCAACAACGCGTCCAGCTCCGGCCCCCACGTTCCGCGCAGACCTCCCAGGACATTAGTCCCCCACGCGAGTATCCCTGCGCCCTCAGTCGATGTCCATCCCGCGCCGAGGTCGGCAATCGATATGGGACCGGCGCGACGAAACAGTTTCACGCTCCACCAGATCGCCACACCAGCGCCAATACGAGCGACGATATCGGGGACGGCGACGATCACATACAGCGCGAGGAGCGCAATGAAGACACTCGCAATGCGCGTCCAACGCCGGATCCAGGGCGCGATCTCGTCGTTCGTCTTGCGTGACGACATCACGAGGAACGCAACGACTACACCGGCCAGCTTGACTGTAGCAGAGACCGTAATGAGGCTCACTCCCAACCCAAGAATCGTTGCGTTGGGCCACGCATACCCACCCGTCACGGTTGAGCCCAATCCGAGCCAGATCAACACGTCACACAGGCGGAGGAAACCTTCCAAACGCTTTTCGCCCTCGCTTGTCTTCAGCGGGTCCCACGTTTTCACGCTCGTCATGCTCGCACCTCCGCTCCGACGCCGACTCCCAGCAGCCGCGCCGCGCTCCCGTCCCGCACGGCGATCTCGACCGTCTCGCCTGAACCCGGGAACGCGACGAGCGCGCCGCGCGGCGCATCGGCAAACGTGCGGAGAAGCGGGCCCACATCGACGTCACCGAGGCGAATCCGCACCCCCGGCTCAACGGCCGATGGCAGGATGTTCGAGATCAGCGTGCCGAAACGGTCGACGTAGATCACTTCTCCGACCACGCCAGTTCCATCGTGCCGCGGGACGGGCAATGGCAGGCGGACCGGATGCGCGATGCGCGTTCCCAGTGCATCGATCGGATCGCCGGCCGCGAGGGTGGCAGCGGCCGGGGCAAGTACGTCGCGGCCGTGAAACGTCGCGGAGGCGTCCACGGGCACGGGTAGCGACACGAGGTGCACGTCCGGTGGCAGGAACGACAGCAGGCCGTTATCGGGAGCCAGGAATCGATGTCCTTCACTCGCGCCGGCAACGACACGGCGCTCCGTTCCCACACCCGGATCGACGATGGCGAGGTGGATCGTCCCTCTGGGAAAATGCCTCCACGCCCGGCTCAGCAGGTACTGGCCTGCACGAACATCGCCGGGCGGAACCTCGTGGCTGATGTCTACGAGCGTGAGATCCGCCCGGCGAGACAGCAGCACGCCCTTCATCTCCGCAACGTAGCTATCGGCGGTGCCGAAGTCGGTGAGCAGGGTGACGATCGTCATCGGTCAGACCTTCACGGTACGCCACCGTCCGCTTTTCCAGAAGAGGATCATGGCGATACCGCGGGAAATCGCCGTCACACTCAGCGCGAGCCAGATGCCGAGCAGCCCGAACATGCGCGACCACCACGCGGCGAGCGGGATCCGCATCGCAGTGAGGCTCGTGCTCACGATCTGCGGCCAGAACGTATAGCCCGCCCCGGCCAGCGCGCCTTCCAATATCAGCTCGAAGCTCTGGCCGATCTGCGCAAACGCGATCACGCGCAGGTACAGCACCCCGTCTGCAATTACGCGCGGATCACTGGTGAACAGCGCAACCAACAGAGATGGGATGAGGAGAAACGCGACTGCGGTCGTCATGGTGACGACCAGGCAATAGGTCACGGTCAGCCGAACGGCTTCCTGTGCCCTGGCCTCCTGGTGGGCCCCGAGGTTCTGGCCGACGAGCGCGCTTGCAGCCAGCGCGAAGCCGCTGATCGCGATGAAACCGAGCCCTTCCATCTTATGACCCACGCCCAGGGCGGCGAGCGCCGCGGTGCCAAAGCGCGACGTAAAGCGCGTCAGCCACATGTAAATGACAGAGAGCAGCACGCCGGCGAGCGACAGCGGCATGCCAATCCGGATCATCGTGGGCACCGCGCGCCAGTCCGGCGCGCGGATCCGCACCAGCCCGCGCCGCACCGCGATGGTGCCGCCGATCAGGAAGCCACCGCCGCGCACCATGACCGACGCGAGCGCCGCGCCCTCGACGCCCAGTCGTGGGAACGGTCCGATTCCGGCGATCAGCAGCGGATCGAGCGCGATCGAGACGCACACCGAGCCCGCGAGCATCAAGAACGGCGTCCGGGTGTCCCCCGCGGCGCGGAACGTGGCTTCCATCGCGAAAAAGCCGAACACCAGCGGCCCGCCGAGCAGCCAGGTGGACAGGTACACGTGGCCGAGGGACGCCACTTCCGCCGGCACTCGCATCAACCGAAACATCGTGTCCGCCAGGAGCATCCCGACCACACTCACGACCAGCCCGGCGACCAAAGCATACGCGACGGCCGCCGCCGCTGCGCGCGCGGCGCGCTCCGGCTGGCCCTCGCCATGGCGGCGGGCCGCGACCGCGATCAACCCGATCTCCACCATCTCGCCCAGGGAGAGTGCCACCCAGACGTAGAAGCCCGCGGTCGAGACCGCGGCAAGCGCCGCGGGTCCGATCAGCCGGCCCACCCAGATGCTGTCGATCAGATTGAACGTGAAATGGCACGCCATCATCGCCACGGCGGGCACGGCGAGACGCAACACGACCGGCCGCAGCGGTCCGACGGTCAGCGAGCCTGCGACAGGGGTTGTGGCCGTTATTTCGGGAAGATCAGCCGCCGTAACGTGCTACCAGCGCAAGCGCATCATCGGTGCCTTTCGTATGGCGGGCGATGATGAAATCGGCGATCTCTTGCGGCGAGTTGGCGAGCACGAGCGACTCTGCGAATCCGTCTTTGATACCGTCTGAATACAGAATTATGGTGTCGTGCGCAACCAGCGGCACGACGCGCGCTGTGGCGTGCGGCTGTTCCGCACCGATGAATCCCGCGTTGGGCACGAGCGAGACCCGCGGTGGCCGCGCTGTGCTATCGGCGCGGAGCACCACGCCGCCGACGTTGCCCACCCCGAGCCATTGCATCGACGCCGCTTGGGGATCGACATAGGCGAGCCCCAGCACGACGCCGCGCATGCCCACCAGCGCGTCATGACACCGCCGCACGAGATCCACGAGCGGCTCGTGCGCATAGCGGTCGATGGCGGCGACGGCGGCGTGCGCGGCAGATGCGGCCTCCTGTCCGTGCCCGAGCCCGTCGACCACGGCGAGCAGCGTTCCCTTGCCCACGCGCTTGATGAGACAGAGATCACCCGACTCCGCCTCGCCCGGCAGCGGCAGCTCGGCGAACGCGGTGTCGATCTTCAGATTGATCGCCGCCATTTCCTCATCGTGACGGTCGTTCCCTGCCCGACGACCGATTTGAGGTCGAACTCGTCCATCAGGCGCTTGGCACCGGGGAGCCCGGCACCAACGCCGTGCGACGTCGAATACCCGTACTGCATGGCCCGCTCGATATCGGGGATGCCGGGGCCCTGATCGCTCGCGATGATCGACACGCCCTGGCGATCGCCGTTCTGAACGAGACTGAGCGTGATCTCGCCCTTCTTCGCGTACATCAGGATATTGCGGGCAATTTCCGAGATCGCGGCGGCAATGACCGTCTGCTCACCGCTGGAGAATCCTGCGACCGCCGCTAGCGCGCGTCCTTGCTGTCTTGCTTCAACGACATCGACGTCGGCGGCAATCGTGAGGCGCAGCTCGTCACCCACGGCCGCTCGGGCGCTTGGGCTTCACTTCGAGCGTGCGCTCCTTGGTGCGGCCGTCCAGGAACGCGAGGCCTTCCTCCAGGTCCAGCACGGTGGCCACGCCCTTCAGGGTGAGCCCGAGCTGCACCATCGCGAAGGCGACATCGGGCTGGATGCCCACGATCACCGTCTCGGCCCCGCGCAAGCGCGCCATGTGAGCGATGTCGCGCAAGGTCCGGACCGCGAAGGAATCCATGACGTCGAGGGCCGTCACGTCGACGATGACACCGCGGCAGCGCGACCGCCCGACCTGGGCGATCAGCGCTTCGCGAAGGTGCGAGAGATCGGCGTCAGTGAGAGCGGACTGAATCGACGCAATGAGGTACTGCCCCTGCCGCAGAATAGGTACTTCCACTGCGTCCTCCGGAGCGGGGGGGGAGAGTTAGCGACTTGTTTCCGGCGGGAGCTCGCCGCGCATCGGCGGCGACGGCGGCGCACGATCCGCCAGCAGTCGCTCGGCCTCTTCGATACCTCCCTGCAAGTCACCGACGGTAGCCATTTCGCTGAGATCGACTCCGATCGTGACGAGCGTCTGCGCGATTTCCGGCGACAGGCCCGTTACGATGACGGTGGCACCGAGCAGGCGCGACGCTTCGACCGTCTGTACCAAGTGGTTCGCTACCCCTGAGTCCATGGCGGCCACACCGGTCACGTCGATGACGACGACCTTGGCGCGGTTGGCCCGAATCGCACGCAATAGCTGTTCGGTGAGCTGGCGCGCGCGCTGGGGATCGATGACGCCGATGATGGGCAGAATGAGCAGCCGCTCGCGCACCTGCAGCACCGGCGTGGACAGCTCCCGGATCGCTTCCTGTTGCTGCCGGATGATGCGCTCGCGCTCCTCCACGAATCCGACGGCCACCGTGTTGGCGATGCGGTTCGCCGCGGGCTCGTAGCTGTCGAGAATCCGGTTCAGTTTTTCGACGTTGTCCTGGTACTTGGTGAACAGCGAGCGGGCGAGCACGTCACGCAGCAGCAGCACGATGCCGACGACTTCGTCGGTTTCGACGCCTCGCGGGATGATGCGCTCCGACAGTCGCCGCGAGTAAGCTTGCAGGGCTTCGAAGGTTCCCGTCTCGAGCGCTTCCACGTAGTTGTCGTACACGGCCGTGGCTTCGGCGAAGATTTCCTCTTCCGTCATCGCCGTCAGCAGCTCAGCTCGCGTGATGCGTCGCGCCCATTCCTCGCGCAGCTGCGTGCGGTTCTGGCGCAGGTGCGCGACCAGCTCGCGCAGCAAACCGGCCGACGACTCGGTCAGCCCACTGCCGGGCCCTTCGGAGGGACGGGTCATGACGGTCGTGCCTTTCTTGGTGTTCATGGCTCGAAACCTAGTTGCGGCAGGTTAGGGAGCAAGACCCGCGGTTCGTGTCTTGCGGCGTTCCTTCGTTTCGTACAGCGCGACATCGGCTGCGTTGAGCAATGCCTCGACCGTCTCCCCGTGCCCGGGGTACACTGCCACCCCGACACTGATAGACAAGTTAGGCTTTTCGGCGTCCGTGGCCAGCCGATCCGCGACTCCTCGGGCGACATGCCAGGCCGCCGCCTCGCCGGTCTCCGGCAGGACCAGCGCGAACTCATCCCCGCCGAAGCGCGCCGCCGTATCGGTCGCCCGGCACGAGCCCAGCAAGGCCTCAGCCACGCGGCGAATCGCCAGGCTGCCGGCGAGGTGGCCGTGCCGGTCGTTGATCTGCTTCAGGCCGTCGAGGTCGAGCAGCACGACGGCCAGCGGCTGGGCGGTCCGACGCGAGCGCTTGATCTCCCCCTCCAGCGCGTTCACGAGCTGGCGATGGTTCGCGAGTCCCGTCAGCGGATCGGTGACCGCCAGCTCGCGCCACGTGCCCTCGATGTTCCGCTGGGCCGCGACGACGGCCGCGAGGACGAGACTCGTGACCGCGGTGGTACCGGTCCACACCTGCAGCAGCGTCAGCGATTCGCCGACCGGATAGTGACCGAACGGGCCGAAGCCGTGCACGGTCCGCCCGACGGCGATGAGCGAGATGATGAGGATCGCGGTGGCCGCCTCGCGCGGCCCGAAGCGGAACGCGATCCAGATCATCACCGGCCACAGCAACACGGTGAGCGAGTAATTGCGCGACGGGAACAGCCCGCCGAAAATCGCGAACGTCACCAACGCGGTGACGACCGCGGCCGCAATCGCTTCGATCACGCGGCTGCGACTCATGGTCGACGCCGGCTTGACGCCGACCCACAGGATCAGCGCGGGCGCGATGACGATGTCTCCCACCGCATCGCCCAGCCACCACGTGAGCCACACGCGCGACGCGGCCGACCACGCGAGCAGGCCGCCGCCGAGGAGCGAGAAGACGCCGAGCGTCGCACTGACCATCGTGCTGAGCAGCGCGGCGAGCACGGTGAATCGGAGAATGTCGCCCACGCGGTCGAACACACGGCCGCCCCGCGCGAAGCGGTTGACGAGGTAGGAACCAAGCAAGCCTTCCACGGTATTGCCTAGGGCGATACCGATCGACGGCAGCACGGCACCTGTGGTCGTCACGTTGGCAAGGAAGGCAGCGCCCAACATCGCGGGCCACACGCGGTAGCCGAACAGCACGAACGCCGCGAGCGCGATGCCCGCGGGCGGCCACACCGTCGTCACCGAACTGTTGATGAATGCGAATCGGAGTCCCAGTTTGGCGGTGAAATAGTAGATTGCGGACAGACCGATCAGCAGCGCGACGCGGCGTAGCGGCTGACTCATCTGGCCTAAGCTAAAGGAGCGATTTTCCATGAGCCCACTCATCCCCGCGATTGAATGCCCCTAGTCCTGCGCGCCCACCACATTACGCTCAGGAAGAGCGGTGGTGTGTGCCTTGGATCACTACGCCCGAGAAGGGGGGTGGACTACGGCTTGGTCCATTCGCCGCGTCGAGCGTCGGGTCAGTCCCGAGCGCCGGCACGGATCAGATAGACGAGGTTTGGAGCACGAAGGAGCCACGCCTGTGGCCGGCAACGTTCGCCTCACGAAGCGGGAGCGAGAGATCAGAGCGCTCATCGCCGCGGGGCTCGGCAACAAGGAAATCGCGCGGCGGCTCAACATCGCGACCAATACCGTCAAGAGTCACGTGCACAACATGCTGGGCAAGCTCGCCGCCTTGACGCCACCCGATCGGCGCCAGAGCAGCCGCGGCCGCCGCGGGACGAGCCGCCGGTCGTATCGCTTCTCCCGCTGACGGCGTACCGGCCGTCTCCCTCAAAAACCGCTGAAACACCGGATTTCGCGGGTAGCGCGCGGCGAGCGACTCCACGTAGCTGCGCGCCTCGCGCTCGAGTACCGCCCGCCCCGCAGGATCGTGCGCGGCTTCCCGCATCAGCGCCGCGGCGAGCACCCACGTGCTCTCGACGCGTGCGAGATCGCCATCGTGCGCCGCGCGGCGCAGATAGCGAATCCCCCGCTCCGCATTGCCGCTTCCCAGACCGATGAGGCGCGCGAAGAACCGCGATAGCGCACCCGCGCGAGCCAGGCCGTATTCGTACACGCCCAGGCCCAGATAGCAATCGAAGCACGTGGAGTCGGACGCCAGCAGACGCTGGTAAATGTCGCGCATCGCCTTGGCGTCTTTGGCGGCGCTGAAACCGTGGCCGTGTTCGTCGCGCTGCCGAGCGCGGTACCCGAGCGCCGTGGCCAACCAGAAATCGGCCGTGCCGGCGGGTTTATTGCGCGCGCGCACGAGCGCCAAGCCGAGCAGCGAGTCGATGCGCGCCAGCTCGTAGTTGGAGGAATCGAGCGCGGAGGCCCACCAGATATAGGCGCCGGCCTGAAAGACGAGCGGCGCTGGATCCGTCGTATCGCGCCGCGCCAGCGCCTCGAAGTACGCTGCCGCGCCCGCGAAATCTCCGCCGTACAGCGTATCCAGTCCGGCGCGCAGAACGTCGCCAGGGGGAGTGGTCTGCTGGAGCATCAGCACGATCGCGGCCAACATCCCGATGCTCCCCATCCCGACCTCCAGCTCAGCGCGGTGCAGTGATGGGCAGCGCGGGCGACAAACCCGCGACCCGCGCCGTCACGGCGCGGGCGAGATCGCGCAACGCGACACCGGCGGGTGACTGGGGTTCGCTCACGACAATCGGCTTCCCGCTATCGGCCAGCTCGGCCATGCCGGCCTGCAGCGGGACCTGGCCGAGCAGCGGCACGTGCAGCTCGGCGGCGAGACGCGCACCGCCGCCCGCCAAAAACACCTCGGAGCGCGTGTGGCAATGCGGGCACACGAAGTAGCTCATGTTCTCGACGATCCCCACGACGTGGACGCCGACGCGCTCGAACATCTTGGCGCCGCGCAGCGAGTCGCCGACCGCCATCTCCTGCGGCGTCGTCACGATGATCGCGCCGTGCAATCGCACGATCTGCGTGAGCGACAGCTGCGCATCACCCGTGCCGGGGGGCAGGTCGACCAGGAAATAGTCCAGCTCGCCCCACGCCACGTCGCGCAGGAACTGGGTGATGATTTTCATGATGATGGGACCGCGCCAGATCGCCGGGGCGTCGCGCTCCACGATGAAGCCGAGCGACATCAACTTCACGCCGTGAGCGTCGAGCGGGTGAATCTTGCCACCCTGCACCTCCGGCTTTGTGTCCACGCCGAACATCCGCGGAATGTTCGGACCATAGATGTCGGCGTCCATCAGTCCGACCCGATGGCCCTCGAGGGCCAGCGCCGCCGCGAGATTCGCCGAGACGGTGGACTTCCCGACGCCGCCCTTGCCGCTCGAGATCGCGAGGACCTTGCCCAGATGCGGCAGCTCGTCCGGCGTGGGAGGTGCCGGCGGGGCCGGTGGGCGGCCAGCCGGCCGGGCGGGCGGTCCGTCTCCGCCAGCCGCCGAGTCAACGAGATTCACCTTGACACCCGTGACACCGGACACGCCTTCGACGGCTTTTCGCGCTTGACGCGCCAGTGCGCCGGGATCGTCGCGCGTCAGCACGAACGTGAAGCTCACACTGCCTTGCTCGTCGACGGCCAGATCGCGCACCATACCGGCGGCGACGATGTCGCGGCCGTGACGAGGATTGGTAACGCCGCCGAGCGCCTGTGCGACGCGGGATTTGAGGTCCGCAGCGCTCATGGGGACTGGCCGTTGCGCAGAAAGCGGCGAGCGGCGGTCAGCACCTTCTCTTCGACGTCCGCCATCGAGCCGGCGAGTGAGGCGCCCGCCGCGCGATGATGGCCGCCGCCGCCGAACTGATGCGCCAGCTCCGCGACGTCGACTTCCCCCATCGAGCGGAACGACACCTTGATGCGACCGTTGCCGATGTGCCGGAACAGCAGCGCGAGCCGCACACCGGCGATGGAGCGGGGGAACTCCACGATGCCGTCAAGATCGTCGGGAGTCACCTCGTGGCGGCGCAGCGCATCGGGGGGAACGCTGACCCAGGCGAGGCCGACATCCGGCTCGACGACGAGCGTTTGGAGCACTTCCGCCAGCAGCCGCACGCGCCCTTCCGGCGCGCTGGCGTACACCGAGGCGTAGACCTCTTCCGGATCGACGCCATGCTCGAGCAACGCGGCGGCGACGCGCAGCGCGCGGGCGGTCGTGTTGGAGAAGCGAAAGCCGCCGGTGTCGGTGAGCAATCCGACATACAGCGCCTGCGCGCTCTCGGGTGTGAGCGGCCAGCCCGCGACGCCCGCGAGATCGAAGATCAGCTCCGCCGTCGCGGTCGCATCCGGCGCGATCAGACACGGACCGACCGGCAGGTTCACCGGCCCGACGTGGTGGTCGATGCACACGAACGCGGGCTCCCGCCTCTTGATCACCGGCGCGAGCTCGCCGAGCCGCGTGAGGTCGCCGATGTCGAGCGACGCGACGATGTCCGCGCGCTCGATCTCGCGTACCGCATGCTGGCTCGCGTCTGCGCCTGCGGGAAGGAGGAAGGTGAACCGGTCCGGAATGCGGGTGGGATTGGCGATCTTCACCGAGACGCCCTGCGCCCGCAGCATGTGCCAGAGTCCGATTTCGCTGCCGACGCCGTCGCCGTCCGCATTGACGTGTGTCGTGAGAACGACGTGACGCGCGCCCGTCAAGGCGGCCGCAACGTCACGTGCCGCCCGAGCGCGGTCGGGTGGAATCGGTACTCCATTCGAACTCATCTCGGAGAAGATAATCGCGTCCTGAACGTTGTCTGCTGCTAGGGACTTTTGATCTAGCTCTTTTGGCTGGGATCGCAGGCTAACGCCCGCGCTCGGCAAGCGCTGTCCAAAAGGGACAGAGCGTGCCGAGCGCATCCAGCCGTCGGCCTCTTGTGCTTACCGCGCCGGTGGCGCTTGTCGCATGCCGGCGCTGCCACCGCCACGTGATCCAGACGCAATCTCACGCTGCAACCGGCTGTGGTGCCGGCTGTACCCGAAGTAGATCACGAAGCCGATCAGCAACCACACGAACAGCCGGATCCAGGTGTCCAGGGGCAGCGTGGCCATCAAACCGAGACAGCAGATCACTCCCATGATCGGCACGAACGGAACCCACGGCGTCTTAAACGGCCGGTCGAGGTCGGGCCGCTTCTTTCTTAGAATCATGACGCCGGCGCACACCAGGACGAACGCGAGCAATGTGCCGATATTCACGAGCTGCCCAAGCAATTGGAGCGGTAAGAGCCCCGTCGCGAGCCCCACCGCGATGCCGGTATAGATCGTCGACAGGTACGGCGTGCGGAACCTGGGATGCACTTTCCCCGCCCAGCCGCCGAGCAGGCCGTCCCGCGACATCGAGTAGAACACGCGCGACTGCCCGAGCAACATCACGAGGATGACCGAGCCGAGACCGAGGACAGCACCGATATCGACCGAGATCCGCACCCACTCGGGCGCGCCGACGTGCTTCATCGCGTAGGCCATCGGGGCGGCATAGTCGGGGGGCGACGAAGTCTGGAGGGCGAGCAGTTCCTTGTAGTTGACCATGCCGGTCAGCAGCGCCGAGACAAGGACGTACAGCAGCGTGCAGACCAGCAGCGAGCCGAGAATGCCGATGGGCATGTCCTTCTGCGGATTGCGGGCCTCCTGTGCCGCCGTCGAAACGGCGTCGAATCCGATGTAGGCGAAGAACACGAGTCCCGCGCCGCGCAGGACGCCGGACACGCCGTAGGTTCCCCACTCTCCCGCGTTCGGGGGAATCAGCGGGTGCCAGTTCGACGAGGTGACGTGCCCGAGGCCGACGCCGACGATGAGGAAGATGATGGCGAGTTTGAGCAGCACGATGAAATTGTTGACCCGCGCCGACTCCTTGATGCCGATCACCAGGATCGTGGACATCACGGCCACGATGAACACCGCCGGCAGGTTGACCAGGGCACCAGTCAGGTTGAGACCGGTGTGCGCGCAGCCCGCGATGGCAGCCTGCACGTTGGCGGTGGTGCACCACGTGGTCGGCGCGGCCGTGAGCGTAGCCGGGAGGTGAAGGCCGAAATTGCCGAGTAGGCTCACGAAGTGACCCGACCACCCCACCCCTACGGTCGCGGCGCCGGCGGCGTACTCGAGGACGAGATCCCACCCGATGATCCACGCAACCAGCTCGCCCATGGTCGCATACGAGTACGTATAGGCGCTGCCCGCGACGGGCACCGCGCTCGCCATTTCGGCGTAGCAGAGGCCGGCGAAGGCGCAGGCGATTCCGACCAGGATCATCGATATCCACACTGCGGGCCCCGCATACTGCGCGGCAGCCTGACCGGTGAGCACGAAGATACCGGCGCCGATGATCGCCCCGATGCCCAGGGTTATCAGGTTAAGCGGGGTGAGCGCCCGTTTCAGCTGATGCTCGCCCGCCGCGTCGGCTTCCGCGCGCAGGTTGGAGATCGATTTCGTAGCCCACAAATTCATGCGGGACTCCGTTCAGGAAGGGTGCCCCAAGTTGGCTCGGAGCGGAAATCTGTCAATAGAGGCGGAGGTTAGAGACTGTAGTTCGGCGCTTCCCGCGTAATGACAACGTCATGCGGATGCGATTCCCGCAGGCCCGCCGTGGTGATGCGGATGAATTCGGTCTCGGTGCGCAGCGCGGCCATGTCGCACACCCCGCAGTATCCCATCCCGCTCCTCAGCCCGCCGACCATCTGGAACACCACGTCCGCCACCGGACCGCGATAGGGCACGCGCCCCTCGATCCCCTCGGGCACGAGCTTTTGCAGCGAGACCTCGCCCTCCTGGAAGTAGCGATCGGCCGATCCCTCTTCCATGGCGGAGAGGCTGCCCATGCCGCGGATCACCTTGAAGCGCCGCCCCTCGAGCAGGAACGACTCGCCGGGGCTTTCTTCGGTACCCGCGAGCATCGAGCCCATCATCACACTCTCCGCCCCGGCGGCGAGCGCTTTCACGGCGTCGCCGGAATACTTGATGCCGCCATCGGCGATGACGGGAATGTCGCCCGCGCCGCGCACGGCATCCACGATCGCGGTGATCTGGGGCACGCCGATTCCCGTGACGACCCGGGTCGTGCAAATCGATCCTGGCCCAACGCCCACCTTTACCGCGTCCACCCCGCGCTCGACCAGCGCGCGCGCGCCGGCTTCGGTCGCCACGTTGCCCGCCACGATCTGCGCATCCGGGAACACGTCCCGCAGGCAGGCCACAGTGTCGAGCACGCTCTGACTGTGCCCGTGGGCCGAGTCCACGACGACGACATCGCAGCCCGCGTCGAGCAGCGCCTGCGCGCGCGCGCGGGCGTCCGGCGCCCCGCCCACCGCCGCCGCCACACGCAGCCGGCCGTGCTGATCCTTGTTCGCTTCGGGAAATTGCCGCCGCTTGAAGATGTCTTTGATGGTGATGAGGCCCTTCAATAGTCCCTGCTTATCGACGACGGGCAGTTTTTCGATACGGTGTTTTGCGAGGAGCCGCTCCGCCTCATCGAGCGTCGTGCCGATGGGCGCGGTGACCAGCTTGTCCTTCGTCATCACGTCGCGAATCGGCCGCTCCAGCTGGCGCTCGAACTGCAGATCGCGATTCGTGATGATGCCCACCAGTTTACCGGCGCCGTCCACGATGGGGACGCCCGAGATCTTGAAACGCATCATGAGCTGCTGGGCTTCGCCTAGCGGCCGGTCGGGACCGAGCGTGATCGGATTCATGATCATGCCGGATTCGCTGCGCTTCACGCGGTCCACTTCGGCGGCCTGGCGGTCGATCGACATGTTCTTGTGGACGACGCCGATGCCACCCTGGCGCGCCATGGCGATTGCCATCTCCGCTTCCGTCACGGTGTCCATGGCGGCGGAGACGATCGGAATGTTGAGCGGAATGGCGCGAGTGAAGCGACTGGCGACGGCAACGTTGCGGGGATGGACCGTCGAATGACGGGGCGCAAGCAGGACGTCGTCGAAGGTCAGGGCGACGTCGGGTCTGAAGGTTCCCATGGCGGAAGTTACTGGGCGGGCTTGTTTTCCTCAACCGGTTTTTCGGAGCTCCTCTTCTTGGCCTCATCAACGGCCGCCTTTCCGGCGGCGGCCAGCCCTTCCAGGAAGCGTCCGGCCTTGCCGACCGCGTCCATCGTCCCCTTGATGATCGTCACCGGGACACGACCGGCGCGCAACGTGTCCTCCAGCGTCTCGGCGACCTTCTGGAATGCCGGAGCGCCCGCAGCGCGCTGCGCGTACTTCGATTCGAGGAACTCGATATAGTCGAGCATCTGATAAGCCTGCTCGTCCGGCATCACCTCGAGCTTGCGCCGAATGCGCTCGGCTAGCACGTCGTTCACGGCGTTGTTCCTCCCTCCAGCGAAATGAGGTCGACCACGGGGTTGCCGAGATATCGGCTGCGGCCGCTGCGGACGCGCGCCGTAATCTGCATTTCGACGAGCGGCGTCAGGGCGCGGAACGCGGGCAGCCTACTGTCCGGGACGACGACGTAGACGAAGCCGCGCTCGGGCAGCGGGCCGCGCGCGAGCACATAACTCGCGCCGGCGGGAATATCGGGGCGCAGCTCGTCCGCCTTTTGGATCGCGATGAACTCGAGCCGCCAGCGCAGCGCCTGGCCGACGTACCGTTGCGGCTCCGCGCGCAGCTCGGCGGCGGTGACACCGAGCATGACGCCTGCGGGCGCCACCTGCAGATCGCCGCCTTTGACCCATCCTTCATATTGCACGCGCGTCCACTCACCATTGCGACTCAACACACGCACCGGGACGTCGGCCGCAATCGTGCCCGCTTCGGGGCCGTCGGGGGCGCGATAGAGCGTCGTCATGCGCACGGGCTGCGCTCGGCTGCTGTCCACGCGCGAGGTGTCGCCGGCCCGTGCCGCCGGCGTGGGCGCTGCCGGGGTGGAGGCGGTGTCACGGGTTGTATCGGCGGTACGCGTCGAAACCACGTCGGCAATGGGCACCAGCGAGCTGCGTTGCACCCAGCCGTCGCGTCTCACGTGAACCCACCGGCTCCCAGAGCTGTCCGTGCCTACGCGCTTCAAGCCGAACCCCTGGGCCAGCTCGGCAATCAGCGGGCCCGCCGGGGCGGCGCGGAGATTCTCGTTGGGGGCGTGTGTGACTAGCAGATCGAAGTCGGGGCGGTCGCTGGGCCCGACGGAAGTCGCGAAGATCCAGCCGTCGAGCGTTACCTGCATCCAGTCGTTGCGCGTGGTGCCGGCGGAGACGACAGAGCCGCGCGCCAGCCGCGCGACCCGCCGGCCCGCGACATCCTGATAGAACCATGTGTTATCGGTGTTGACGCGATAACGCATGGCTCCCTGCGCGGCCGCACGCTGCGGAGCCGCAAGGCTCAACGCCGCTAGTAGCGCGGGAATGATCTGGCTAACTTGCATCCCCTTCAATATGACAATGCGCGGCGGCACACGCACCCCAGTGGTCCTTATTGTGCTCGACGGCTGGGGCTTCCGGCCCGGCCGCCAGGGCAACGCGATCGAGCTGGGCAGGACGCCGACGTGGCATCAGCTGTGGGATCGCGCGCCCCGAACCCTGCTCGAGGCGTCGGGACTCGCGGTGGGCCTGCCCGCAGAACAAATCGGGAACAGCGAAGTCGGCCATCTGAACCTGGGAGCGGGACGGGTTGTCCCTCAAGACATTGTTCGCATCTCACAGGCTATCGATGCTGGGGAGTTCTTTCGCATCCCCGCGCTACTGCAGCTGATCGAGGATACACGTCGGCACGACGGCACGCTGCACGTGATGGGGTTGATCGGGACGGGCGGCGTCCACGCGCTCGACAAGCATCTGCTCGCCGCGGTCGAGCTGGGTCGCCGCGCGGGACTGCAAGTGGCGATTCACGCCTGGCTCGACGGGCGCGACACGCCACCGAAGTCGGGTCTGGGCTTCATGCAGCATCTGACGGCGGCGGTCAACGGAAACGGCGGCGGTCGGGCGCTCATCTCGACCGTGATCGGTCGCTACTACGCGATGGATCGCGACAAGCGCTGGGAGCGGACCAAGCTCGCGTACGATGCCATGGTAAAAGGAATCGGCGTCCCGGTTCCCGATCCCCTGACGGCGATCAAGCAGGCCTACGATGCGGGCGAGACCGACGAGTTCGTCAAACCGCGCGTCATCAGCGGCGCGCCGCTCCTCAGAGACGGCGACGGGATCTTCTGCTTCAATTATCGCGCCGATCGCATGCGCCAGATCGTGCGCGCGCTCGCCGCTCCGGAGTTCGACGGGTTCGATGTGCGCGGCCGCCCCAGAGTCACACTCGTCTCGATGACGCGCTACGACGCGACGCTGCCCTTCCCCGCCGCATTCGAGCCGATGGTGTTGTCGCGCATCGTGGCCGAGGTGCTCGCGGAGAACGGCAGGACGATGTTCCGCACCGCAGAGACGGAGAAATACGCGCACGTCACCTACTTCTTTAATGGCGGGTACGAGCCGCCCTACAAGGGTGAAGAGCGGCTGCTCGTGCCGTCACAGAAGGTGGCCACGTACGACCTCATGCCGGAGATGAGCGCGCCCGGCGTCACGGATGTGCTGTGTAACGCGATCGCCGGCAAGCAGCACGACTTCATTCTGTGCAACTATGCCAATGGAGACATGGTAGGGCACTCCGGGGTATTGGCAGCCGCGGTGAAGGCGGTCGAAACGGTCGACGAGTGTCTCATCCGCGTCCTGAAGACGGCTGAGACCGCCGGCGCGACGGTGATCATCACCGCGGACCACGGCAACTGCGAGCTGATGATCGATCCGGCGACGGGTGGGCCGCACACCGCGCACACGACCAACCCGGTGCCCCTCGTGATCATCGGCGAAGGGGCTGGCCGGGGTCACCTACGTAGGGGCGGCTCCCTGCGCGACGTGGGACCGACGATCTTACAGCTCATGCGAATTGACCCGCCAGCGGAAATGACGGGGAAGGACCTTCGAGAGGAGCTATGACGGTACGACGGTACGTTGTCGGCGGGCTGCTCGGGCTGAGCGTCGTAGCGTCGTATGACGTGGCGTCGGCTCAAGTGGGCCACAACCCCGCCAGCTCTCCCTATCGCGACGTTTTGTTGCGCTCGGGTCCCGCGTTCTTCGGCGGCCATCTTTCGGGAAGTCGCGGCAGCGCCGACGCCGGATTCAGTAACGGCGACGTGGTCGGCGTGCGCTACGAGCTGGCCGCGGGGAAAACGCTGCTCGCCCAGTTCAACGGGACGTACGTCAAAGGCGACCGCTTCATTCTCAACCCGGCTGCCGATTCCTCCTCACCGCAACGCAAGACCGGTCCCTATGCGGCGGACATCTTCATCATCGATCTGATGCTTCAGCTGAGGCTCACCGGGGCAAAATCGTGGCGCGGATTCGCGCCCTACGCCGGCGCCGGGATCGGGGTCGGATTCGAGACGACGGCACCGCCCGACACCACCCAGAGCGGCTACAGATTCGGCACCAAGTTCACGGTGTCCGGCGCCACGGGCATTCGGTGGTATCCTTTGCGTCGAGTGTCGCTTACCGGCGATGCCCGCTTCGTGCTCTGGAAGGAGAGCTATCCCATGTCGTTCCACCAGACGGCGCCGGACGGCTCTCGCATCCTTCCCCTCATTCACGACCTGAGCGAATGGACATTTCATCCCGTGCTCAGCGTCGGACTGGGATGGATTTTCTAGCGGAAGGGTTCCGGCGAGCGTGGGACCTGCTCGTCGGGGGTGATGCCGAGGTCTATGGGATCGCGCTCCTCACGCTGAGAGTTGCCGTCGTCGCGACAACCATCTCCTGCGTTCTCGGCCTGCCGCTCGGATACTTCCTCGCCACACGCCGCTTCTGGGGACGGCGCGCCGCTCTCACCATGGTGAATACGGCGCTCGCCTTTCCCACCGTCGTCGTCGGACTGCTGCTCTACGGCCTGCTCTCGCGGCGCGGCCTGTTAGGCGACCTCGGCTGGCTCTACACCTGGCAGGCGATCGTCGTCGGTGATGTGTTGCTCGCGCTGCCAATCGCAGCGGCACTGTCGGCGGCGGCGATCCAAGGCGTCGACCCGCGGATCCGCCGCACCGCGGAAACCCTCGGCGCCGGGTCGTGGCTGACCGCGTGGACGGTCACGCGCGAAGCGCGGTTCGCCCTCGCCGCGGTGATCACGGCGGCGTTCGGCCAGGTCGTCGCCGAGATCGGCACCGCGATGATCGTCGGCGGCAACATCCGCGGCTCGACCCGCACGTTGACGACCGCGGTCGCGCTCTACACCTCGCAGGGAGACTTCGGCCTGGCGCTCGCGCTGGGCCTCATTTTGCTAGTGCTGGCGCTCCTCGTGAACGTCGCACTACAGGTCTTGCAAGGTCGCGGCAGTGATTGAGCTGCGGGGGGTGCGGCACCGGTACCAGGCACGCGTCGTTCTCGATCTCGAACATTTCAGCGTGCCGCGTGGCGCGTTGATCTCGGTCGTCGGCCACAACGGCGCCGGGAAGAGCACGCTGCTGCGCTTGCTCGCGCTGCTCGAGCCTCCCACCGAGGGCCAGGTCCTGCTGGACGGGAAGGTCGTGCCGAAGCGGCCAGCGGCGGCGCTGCGCCGCCGCGTGACACTCGTCGAGCAGCGGCCGATTCTGTTTCGCGGTACGGTCCATGACAACCTGTGCTTCGGTCTGGAGGCGCGCGGCATGGGCAGCGCCGCCAAAGGAATCGTGGCTGACGTCGCCGAACAGCTCGGTCTCACCACGCTGCTGGGCCGCCGCCGTCATGAACTGTCGGACGGCGAGGTCCAACGCGTGGCGGTGGCGCGCGCGCTCGCGGTGCGACCCGATGTGCTCCTGCTGGACGAGCCTGCCAGCTCCGCCGATCGAGCGGCCGCGGGGGCGTTGTACCGCGCGCTCGTCCGCGAGCGCGCCGAGCGCCCGATCGCGGTCTGCGTGGCCTCGCACCAGCTCGAAGACGCGTACCGCTGGGCCGATGACATCCGCGCGCTCGCGGAAGGCCGGCTGTCTCCCGTGACACCCGAGAACCTCTTCCGTGTCGAGCTGGCACCCGGCGAGGGCGTCAAGCAGGCGCGCGTCGGTGACATCGACATCGCCGTGATGACCGATCGCTCCGGTCCCGTGGTGGTCGCCGTTCCGCCGACCGACATCTTCGTCAGCCGCGAGCCGCTCGCGTCGTCGGCGCGCAACGTCTTCAAAGGACGCGTGACCGCAATGGCGATCGAGCGGCGCGGGGCCGGTGTTCACGTGCGGGCCGATGTCGGTGGAGTCGAGCTGGTCGCGGCGATCACCGCCGAGGCGGCGCGCGATCTCGCGCTCGCCCCCGGCAGTCCGGTCGTGTTCTCTTTCAAGGCCACGGCGGTCCAGGTATTCTAGGACATGCCAACGGCCTATCTCACGCGGGTTGTGGAGTTTACGGCGACTCACCGCTTTCCCGACACTCCCGACTTCGCGGGCGCGACGGCAGACCACAGCCATCTTTATAGGTGCGCAGTCACGGTCAAGGGCCGATTCGATCCCGCTCGCGCCGGCGTGATGAGCCTCAAAGCTCTCGACGCGCTGCTCACACGTGAAGTCGTGGCGCGGTTCGATGGCCGCCACATGAATGAGGACATCGCGACGTTTGCTGCCGGCGCGTGGCTCGCGACTGGTGAAGGACTCGCGGTCTACCTGTGGGAGCGCATCAGCGAGGCCGGTCTGCCGAGCGGCGTGACGCTTCATCGGGTGCGCGTGCAGGAGGGAGAGACACTCTATTCCGAATACTGCGGCGAACCGTAGAGGCCGGATGCAGGCCGACTCGGCCATGGTCGAAGAATGGCCGGTCTGGCTCGAGGTGAACGGCGAACCGGCGGTGACGTGGATGTGCACACCGGATCAGCTGGAGGAGCTGGCGGTCGGGTGGCTGCACGGCGAAGGATACATCGCGTCGCTCGACGATTTGATCCAGCTGCGTCCCTGCGCGCCGGATCTCGGCTTCTGGGCGGACGTGAAGCCGGAGGGCGTTGCTCAGGTGAAGGGGGAAAACCGTAAGCGCGTGCTCGCGTCGGGCTGCGGCGCCGTCGCAACGATGCTCGCTGACCCCAACGCGATGACGCACACGCCGGCACGAGGCGAGCCGCCCCCAGCCGACACGTTTCGCACGCTATTCAAACAACTGTTCTCGAGCGGCGTGCGCTACAATGAAACGGGCGGCATTCATGCCGCGGCGCTCACGGACGGCGCGGTCCTGCTGTTTCACTCCGAAGACATCGGGCGCCACAATGCCGTGGATAAGGTGATTGGTGCCGCGGTGATCGCGCGGACGCCGATCGTCGGGCGTGGCTTGCTCGTAACGGGCCGCATCTCCGCGGAGCTCGCGTTCAAGGCGGCGCGAGCCGGGCTCGCATGGGTGGCGACGCCGAGCGTTCCGTCAACGCTGGCGGGGACAATCGCGCAGCGCTCGGGAATGGTGCTCGTCGGGCGAGCGGTGAGCGGTGCGCCGCATGTGCACCGGCCAGAGGGATAGGTGATCGCTCAGGACGAGCTGCGCTCGCTGCTCACGCGGGCCCGTACCATCGCGGTCGTGGGCTTGTCTCCCAAACCCATTCGACCCAGCCACTCCGTGGCCGATTATCTCCAGCGCTCGGGATACACGATCGTGCCCATCAATCCGGGACATGACACCATCCTTGGAGAGCGGAGCTATCCCAACCTCGCCGCCGCGGCCAAGGATCATTCGATCGACATCGTGAACATTTTTCGACGCAGCGAGCATGCGGCCGCCGTGGTCGACGAAGCGCTCGCGCTCCGCCCCCGCCCCCAGCTGATCTGGCTGCAGGAAGGCGTGGTCGATGCCGGGGCGGAAGCGCGCGCGGCAGCAGCCGGCGTTCCGTTCGTGATGGATCAGTGCCTGGCTGTCGAACACAGTAACCTCGAGGCTCGATGAGACTTGCTCCGTGCGCATTGTTCGTCCTCGTCTCCATATCCACCGCGAGCGCGCAAACGCCCTCCCGCTCTCAGCTGGCCCTGACGATTCTCGCCGGCGCGGTTACCGGACACTCGCTGTCGGAGGTCGCCAGACAGCCGGTCGCGGTCGCCGGCGTCCCCGGCGACTACGACACGCTCCAACTCGTCCGTGAGATATCCTCGAGCATCGTCGTGGGTGCGTCCGCGACGTACTTCTTTTCGCCGCACCTCGGCATGCACGCAGAGATCTCGTACCTGGGGCTGCCGTACGACGACAGCTGTACCGACCTCCATGTATCGCCCACCGACAGCGGCAGGATTCAGGAGGCCTGCAACGACATTGCCGCGCGTTCCGGCGCCGGAGGAGCCATCAGTCTTTTTCTGGGCGCGACGCTGCGCGGATCCCCGGCCGGGACACTCAGCCCCTACCTGCGCGGCAACATCGGCGTCGTCTCCACACCGCACAGCTATGTCGAAGTGCTCGGCAACTATCAGACGAACCTCGGGCCGGAGCCGGTGCTCGTCATCCAGGACCCAGGCCCGCGCAGCGGCGCACCGTTGTTTGGTCTCGCGGCCGGCATCACGCAACCGCTCGGCAAGGATGGCGGCTACCAGTTCCGGCTCGAGCTGCGCGACGCGATCACCTCGTTCGAACAGGTGACCGGGGCCGCGGATCCCGCAACGCTGCTTGCGCCGACCGAGATCAGGACCTACCACCACTTCTCCCTGGTCATCGGGCTCGACGTGGTCCTCGAGAAGGCGCGCGGAAGGCGCTACTAGTTGCGCGGAGCGGTGCTGGCCGGCGGTGCGGCGAGCCGGTACGGCGGTCTGCCCAAAGGGTTGCTCGATGTTGGCGGCCGGCGCATTCTCGATCGCGTCGTCGACACGGTGCACGCCGTGACCGGCACCTCGCCCCTGCTCGTGGCCAATGCGCCCGACGCGGCTGCGTGGCGTCCGGACTTGGAAACCATTCCGGACACACGTCCCGGCTATGGGAGCCTCGGCGGGATTTACACCGCAGTGGCGGCCGGTCCCGACCCGGTGCTGTGCGTCGCCTGGGACATGCCGTTCGTGCCGGAGGGGCTGCTGCAATCCTTGAAGGCCGGCGCCGAATCCGGCCGCTACGATGCCTATCTTCCTGAGAGCTCCGGCCGGCGCGGGCTCGAGCCACTGTGCGCGGTGTATGGTCCGCGCTGCCGTGCGGCGATCGAGCGGCGGCTCGACAGTGGCGACTTGAAGGCCATATCCTTCCACCCCGACGTGCGCGTCGGTATCCTCTCCCTCGCTCGAGTCAAGACGTTCGGAGACCCTGAGACGCTCTTCTTCAACGTGAACACGCCCGCCGACCTCGAGCGGGCGGAGGCCCTGTGGCGGCAACACGTATGATCTCGGTGATCGGGCTCAAGAACGCGGGCAAGACGACGTTCCTGGTCGCGCTCGCGGCGGAGCTCGTGCGCCGGAAGTTCCGCGTGATGACGATCAAGCACGGCTCGCATCCCGCGGAGATGGATCAGAAGGGCAAGGACACCTGGCGCCACTGGCACGAAGGCAGGGCGGAGCGCGTGTTGATGGAAGCGCCCGGGCAGCGGGTCCTGTTCGAGCGCACGCCGGCGGAATCCGATCCGATCGCCCTGACGCGACGGTACCTGAGCGATGCCGACATCGTGCTGGTGGAGGGGTTCAAGCGGGCCCCCCTGCCCAAGATCGAGGTGTATCGCACGGTCGCTGGCCCCAAGCCGATTTTTGATCCGGCGGTGCACGATCCCGCCGACTGGGTCGCGATGGTCACTGACGATCGCGACGTCCGCGCCCCATTTCCGGTATTTCGCTTCAGCGATACCGCGTGGCTCGTGAGCGTGGCGAATCTCGCCTGGGACAGCGCGAAGATTTTGCCACCATGACCCCCACCCCCCGCCCCCCCCCCCCCCCCACCCCCGCCGAGGCGGCCGGTCTCATCATCGGTCACTTTCGGCCGCTCGATACCGTGCATCGGCCACTGCGCGAGGCGCTCGATGCGGTGCTTGCCGAAGACGTCACGAGTCCAATCGATTTGCCGCCGTGGGACAACTCCGCGATGGACGGCTACGCGGTGCGCAGCACCGATCTCACGGGCAGCACTACGGATCTCGACGTCATCGAAACGGTGCCCGCCGGCCAATTCCCCACGCGGAAAGTCGGACCCAGGCAGGCGATCCGCATCTTCACCGGCGCGCCGCTCCCCGAAGGCGCCGACACGGTGATCCGCCAGGAGGACACCGCCCGGTCCTCCAACGGCACCGTGACCATCACGAACGCGCGCGACGCTCGCAAAAACATTCGCCGCCGCGGCGAGGATATCCACAAGGGGACGGTCGTCCTGGAAGCGGGCACGCCGCTCGGGCCTGCGCAGCTCGGTGTGCTCGCCTCGATTGCGCGCGATCAGGCGCTGGTCCATCGCGCGCCGCGCGTCGCGTACCTGGGATCGGGCGACGAGATCGTCGATC
Source organism: Gemmatimonadota bacterium (assembly GCA_003221895.1). GTDB lineage: Bacteria > Gemmatimonadota > Gemmatimonadetes > Gemmatimonadales > GWC2-71-9 > 20CM-2-65-7. Next base: position 35,441 of record QHUJ01000124.1, read on the forward strand.
TCGATCGCAAGGACGAGATCCTTGCCGGCAGGAAGATCGCGAGCTCCAACTCTTACACCCTCGACGCGTTGATCCGGCGGTCCGGCGCCGAGCCGGTCAATCTCGGAATTGCGCGTGATACCAAGGAGAGCTTGCGCGAGCACCTCCAGGGAGCCGCGCGCGCAGATCTGGTGGTCACAACCGCCGGCGTCAGCGTGGGCGAGCATGATTTTGTGCGCGACGTGCTGCAGGAAATGGGCGGTGAGCTGAAGCTCTGGCGCATCGCCATGCGGCCCGGCGCGCCGGTCGGCTTCGGCATGATCGGCGGTGTCCCGTGGATCGGCCTGCCGGGAAACCCGGTGAGCACGATGGTGACGTTCGAGTTGTTCGTGCGCCCCGCCATCCGCCGGCTGCAGGGTCATCGGTTGCCGTTCCGCAGGACAGTCAGGGTCGTGGTGCGCGAGCCTGTGACACTCGGACCCAAGCTGCGACACTTCCTGCGCGTTATAGTAGAGGATGGTGAGGCGCGTTTGACAGGACCGCAGGGGTCTGGCATTCTCACGAGCATGGCGCGCGCCAACGCACTGCTCATCGTCCCCGCCGACATGCCGGTGGTCGCCGCCGGCACGGCGCTGCAGGCACTGATCCTGGACGATCCCCGGCATGTGGCGGAAGCGCCGTATTGATGACGGCGTCGCCAACCGTGCGCCGTGCACTCCGGCTCGTGGGCTATGTGCTGCTCACGCTGCTCGTGTACTGGGCCAACGCCCTAACCCCGCCGGCCGCGCGGCTGGGGATCCTGTACATCATCCCGGTGTTGCTCGTCACGTGGACCGATGGGCTCCGCTGGGGCATCGTCATCGGGATCGCGTCGATCGCGCTGCGTGAAACGGTGGCCTGGGATCAGATGCCCGCCGACACGCCGCTGGGCTGGCGCATTGCCAACGGCGCCTCATATGTCGCGGTGGTCGCGGTGGCGATGGCGGGCCTGCAGACGTTGCGCCGCAGCCAGGCGCAGCTCGCTCAACTCGTCATTCAGGATCAGCTCACCAATGTCCTGAACGCGCGCGCCTTTTCCGAGCGCCTCGGTCAGGAGCTGGACCGCAACCGGCGCTATCCGCGCCCGCTGGCGCTGCTCTACATGGACCTCGACAATTTCAAGGTCATCAACGACACGCACGGCCACCAGACTGGAGACGCCGTGCTGCGGCTCGTCGCTGACGCCATGCGCTCGTCCGTGCGGCACGCGGACGTCGTCGGGAGACTGGGCGGCGACGAGTTTGCGGTGCTCATGCCCGAGACCGACGCGCCGCTGGCGGACGCCGCCGCGAAGCGGCTCGTCGCGGGACTCCGCAACGTGTTCAAGGGAACGCCCAACGTGACGGCGAGCATCGGGGTGGTGTCGTGTGCGGCCACCGATGCCAGCACCGACGATCTGCTGCGCCGCGCCGATCAGGCGATGTACGACGCCAAGAAGATGGGTAAAGATCGCGTGGTTCAGGTCGCGCTTTGATCCTGCTGCTCCTCGCGCTCCTCCAGGCGAGCGCGTCAGACTCCACCCCTCAGCTTGCCTACACGCTCTCGGTCCCGCCCGACCGTCGGGCGTACGCGGTCGAGCTGGCGATCACGCATCCGCCCAATCCCAGCCGCCTCGTCATCCCTAACTGGGCGCCGGGCGCTTACCGGCTGATGGACTCGTGGCAGAACATCAGCGGTTTCGTGGCCGTCGATAGCGGCGGTGCACACCTGCCGGTGCGTCAGGACTCGCCGATCTCCTGGGTGGTGGACACCAGGGGGGCGCGACGGATCATCATCAGCTACCGGGCCGGCTTGCCCGACACCGTTCAGTGGCGCCGCCCCAACAATCGCTGGTACCTGCGCGCGACTTCGGGGGTCGTCGATGGGCCGCGCACCTTCATGTATCTGGATGGTGCGAAGCTGTTGCCGGCCGTGCTGACATTCCGGTTACCTCCCCGGTGGCGGGTGGCAACCGGCCTGCCCACGAGCGACAGCGCGACCTACTGGGCGGAGAGCTACGACGTGCTGATCGACTCCCCGGCGATGGTGGGGTCCTTCCTGTCGTATCCCTTCACCGCCGACTCAACGCCGCATCGCGCCGTCGTCGATCTCGGCGGCGCGCAGGCCCATGCGGGGGGGGTGTTCGTCGACATGCTGCGCCGCATCGCGCAGACCGGTATCCGCATTTTCGGCAGCGCGCCGTACAAGGACTACACGTTCATCTTCGTGGGCGGACGGGGGGGCGGGCTGGAGCACCTCAACTCCACGACGATCGGTGTGACGACCGGGACGCTGGCGCGCAATCCGCGCGGCGCCCGCACTGTGAGCGCACACGAGTTCTTCCACGCCTGGAACGTGAAGCGCGTCCGCCCGATCGAGCTCGGGCCCTTCGACTACGAACACGAAGTGCGAACGGTGAACTTGTGGTGGAGCGAGGGCGTCACCGACTATTACGCCGATCTGATCCTGGCGCGTTCGGAACTCGAGACCCCCGCCGACTTTGCGCAGGGCATCGCGACCTCGATCGGCAACCACCGCGACAACCCGGCTCGACTGCGCGTTTCGCCCGAGCGTTCATCGTGGACGGTGTGGGACTCTCCCGCCGTCAACGATAGCTACGTCATCTCCTACTATCTGCAGGGGGAGCTGCTCGGCTTTCTGCTCGATCTTGCGATTCGTGACTCGACCGACAACACGAAATCGCTCGACGATGTCATGCGCCATCTCGCCAGTCATTACTCCGGCGCGCACGGTTTTACGAAGGACGATCTCGTCGAGTCGGTCAGGCGTACGACAGGACACGACTTCGCCGAGTTCTGGCGGCGCTACGTGAGCGGCGTCGACGAGATCCCGTGGAACGACTATCTCCGCGCGGCAGGATGGGAGGTCGCGTTCAGCGAAGAGCAGGCGGCGGATGCACGCATCGGCTCGATCCCTCCCGCCGTCCAGGGCGGGCGTTGGCGCGCCGTCGCAACCCCGGGCAGCGCCGCCGCCGCCGCCGGCCTGCGCACGGGTGACGAGCTGGTGCGCATCAATGGCCGCCAGATCATCGACGGGACGGACGTAACCGCCGTCGTGCGCGCCGCCCGTCGCGACATGGCGGTCGCGGTAGACGTGGTGCGCGACGGCCAGCCGCTCGCGATCCGATTCCACGCCGGCTCCTACCAGCGCGTTCGCGCGCGGCTCCGCGACCTGCCCGCGCCGACCGAGAAGATGCGCCGCATTCGCGCGGGACTGCTGCACCCATGAGTCAGCGGATCATGCAGCTCGTCCTGATCTTCACGTCGATCTTCTTCATCGTCGATCCGTTCGCTGTCATTCCGTCCTTCCTCGCCATGACGGTGCGCGACTCGCCGGCGCAGCGCCGCGTGCTGGCGCGGCGCGGGGCATGGACGTGTGCGATCACCCTCACGCTGTTCGCGCTGGGCGGCAGCATGATCTTCACGATCTTCGGGATCACGATCGGCGCGTTCAAGATCGCGGGCGGCGTGCTGATGGGACTGAACGCGCTCGACATGGTGCAGGCGCGCCGCAGCCAGCAGCGTGAGACGGCGGTCGAAACCGCGGAGGGAATTCAGAAGGAGGACATCGGTATTCTGCCGCTCGGCGTGCCCATGCTCGCCGGGCCCGGCGCGATCTCGACCGTCATGGTGTTGGCGCTCGGCGCGAAGACGCTCGCGGCTACCGTCGCGGTCTACGTGTCGATTGTCGTCACATCGCTGCTCACCTATGTCGTCCTGTCGGCCGCCTCGCTGGTCGAGCGCCGGCTCGGACAGACCGGCATGCGCATCCTGAC
>QHUJ01000037.1 GCA_003221895.1 Gemmatimonadota bacterium
TGCCCGTGCCCGGACTGGGAAAGTTCGTCATGTGATTGATCACCGCGTCCGCGATGATACCCACGCCCACCTTGTTGCAGCGCGTCACCATATCGGCGAGCTCGATGTCGGTGCCGGAGCGGCTGCGCGCCAGGCTATAACTCACCGGCTGGTAGCGCTCGCTCCAGTCGTGGCTCGGCACGATGCTGTGCTCCTCGGGCGGCGAGATCTGCACCGCCTTGACGCCCGCCGGGCCCAGCACTTTCTCGCACTCGGCCGCGATATCGGTCCACCGCCATTCGAAGAGATGCACGAACACATCGCCTGCGGCCATGTGGCCGCTGGGACGGTAGGTCTGCGATAGGGTTGGGCGGGTCGGGGGGGAGCCGCCGCCCCCGCGGGGGGGTGCAGCCGGAGATCTCTCGCAGGCTGCCAACACGCTCGCAAGAATAAGGGCGGCGGTGACGCGACGAACTGTGCAGGTCAACGGACTCTCTCTACCGCCGCACGCTGGCTGTGCTGTTGAAGAGCGGGTTTCTGATCGCGAAGTCCACCACCACTCCCGGGGAGAGAAGCAGCGGCCCGGATCGAGCCCGAGAATCGCCGTCGCCGGCGAACAGTTCCACCATTCCACCGCCGACCATGGCCTGCGGCAGCACGAAGTCGCCGACCATGCCAGGATGAACGATACCCAGGCGGTGGCTGATGTTCGAGCCCACGGCGACAACCTCCATCGGCGCAGTGTAAAGGTTGGTCACGACGATGCGGACCGGGGAGTCGGCGGACGCAGGCCTCACCTGCTCCCGGCGGCGGCCGCAGCCAGAGCCGGCCAGCAGCATCAACCCAAGGGTCAGGAGGCAGAGTCGACGGTGCACGCATCTCTCCCGGACAAGACGCAGCCTCCCTTGGAATCGTGGGGCTTGATTCCAGGGGAGGCTGGTCTCCTGCTGAGAATCAGTAGCCCGTATTCTGCCGCATGTTCGGGTTGGCGATCAGCTCGTTTGACGGAATCGGGTACAGGTTGTAGTGCGCATCGGTTGAAGTCCCGGCCTGGGTGTTCCCCTTCCAGTCCCAAACGTAGGAGCCGCCGGTGAACACGCCGAACCGGATCAGGTCGGTCCGGCGCTTGCCCTCCCACCGGAGCTCACGGCTGCGCTCGGCGAAAACTGAATCCAGCGGAGCCGCTGCCCAGGTGCCGAGCCCGGCGCGCGTCCGGATCGCGTTCACATAGTTCAGCGCCGTTCCGGTATTGCCACCCGCAGCGCCACGGGCGGTCGCCTCCGCGTAGATGAGGTACGCTTCGGTGAGACGGAACATCGGGTAGTCGGTATCGGGATGCGTGGGGTTCGACCCCGGCGTGCCGTCAGCCCTCCGATTGTAGAACTTCGGTGCCGCTTTGCCGGAGTACCAGTCACCCACGCTGTTGACGTTCACGCTCTGGCTGTCGTTCCACTGCTCGGCGATCCAGGCCGAGGCCCGCATGTCGCCTGCCGTGTACCGATTGTAGGTCTGCGGCTTGATGCGCAGTCCCCACCAGCAACCGTTGGTGCCGTAGACACGTGTGTCCATCCAGTTGCCGCCGCAGGCGGCGTGGATCAGGAACGTCGTGCCGCCCCACGTCTGCGTGTGTTTGCCGTCCGACGTCACGGGGAAGATCATTTCCTTCGACTGATCGTTGTCGGCGAGGAACACGCGCAGCGTGTGCACCGTGTCCACGTGCGTCGCATTGGTCGGATCGACCGGCGGATTCGGCGTCGCGACGGTGAACGTGACGACCGTATCCAGCGTGTACGCGCCGGAGTTGATCACGTTCTCGGCCGCGGTCAGTGCCAGGTCATAATGCGGCGTGCCGGTGTACACCTCGGCGTTGAGGTAGACATTGGCGAGCACCATCTCGGCGGCCCACTTGTTCGTGCGGCCGTAGGTAGCCGGTCCCGGCGCAGGCAGGTCGGTCCCGGCGATGATGTCGGTCAGCTCGCTCACGATAAAGTCGTAGACCCCCTGCCGGGTGTTCTGCGCCGGCGGCGTGGCCGAGAGCGGCTGCGCGTCAGTCACCAGGGGGATGTCGCCGTAGGCGTCGATCCCGTGCCAGTAGCTGAGGGCACGGAGAAACCGTGCCTCCGCCCGGTACTGGTGGACCATCGACACCAGCGAGGCATCGGTGTGGCCACGCTCGGCGAGCTTCGCGTCGGTGGTCTGACGCAGGAACTCGTTGGCCAGCTGAACCTGGTAGTACACGCGATAGTAGAACGTCTGGATGAAGTAGTTGCTCGGGCCCCAGTTCCAGCGATTGAGATCGGGAACGCCGGGGTCTCCCCAGGCGAGCACCGCTTCATCAGTCGGGACTTCCTGCGAGTACCAGAGGACGCGCATGTACTGGTTGAAGCCTTCGTCGGGCGTCTGGATATCGGTGTTCCCGTTTGGTCCGACCTGGCCGGTGACCGCCAGCCCGGCGTACAGCTTGGCGATGAATGCTGTGTACGACGAGGGGTCGCTGAAAATGTTGGCGTCACTGACCGTACTCTTGGGCTCCACGGCCGTGTCCGTGCAGCCCGCCGCGGCCATGAACAGGAGCGCGGCGACGCCGGCCGCGAGCGTCTTGCAGGTTCTTAGGTTCATAATCGCGCCCCTTCGTGTCGTGGGTGTCATGGTCGTGTCTACCTCACCTGCAGGGTGACGCCCGTTACGAACGTGCGGGCCCGCGGGTAGATGTTGTTGTCGATGCCGTTGATGCCGGCAGTCGGATCCACGCCGCTGTAGCCGGTGATCGTGAGCAGGTTCTGCCCCGTGGCGAAGAAGCGGAACGCCTCGCCGCCGAGCTGCGTGTTGAAGCCGAGCGTGATGTTGTCCAGCCGCAGGAATGACGCGTCTTCCACGTAGTAGTCTGAAAGGACGTTCTCCTGCGTAAAGCCGGTCTTGAGCACCGAGCGGTGCATGTTGCGCGGCGAGGCATTGGCGGTAATCGCCTGATACGTGCCCTGGTTGGACGCCACGTTATTGTACACGTAGTTGCCGAGGTGGGCCCGCAGCGTGAAGCTCAAATCCCAGCCGCCGTAAGTCATGTAGTTCGAAAATCCAAGAATCCACTTCGGCATCGGGTCGTGGAAGGCACGGGCGTCGCGGTCGGTGCTGCATCCGGTGGTCGTGCTGTCCCCGGCCGCGTTCTGCTTCAGGGTATAGTAGGTGTTCTCGATCGGCTTGCCGGCATTGTCATAGGCCTGCCTGCAGAGGAAGAACGAGTTCACCGGGGCACCCGGCTCGAAGATCTGGACCGTATTGCCCACGCCGCCGGAAATGCCGCCCGTGGGGATGCGCGTCGGCGTCAAGGTGTCGGCGTAGGGGTTGATCCGCGTCAGCTCGTTGGTGTTGTGGCTGACGTTGAAGCTCACGTTCCAGCCGAGCCCGCGGTGGGGGCCTTCCGCCACGCGGTAGTTGAGGCCCAGCTCGACGCCGTTGTTCTTCATGCTGCCGATGTTCGTCGTGACGTGGTTCGACAGGTTGCAGGCGCCGCAGACCGGCACGTCGAAGATGAGGTCATCCGTGTTCTTGACGTAGTAGTCGAACGAGCCCGTGAGGCGCTGGTTCCAGAGGCCGAAGTCGAGGCCTAAGTTATTCGAACGGGTCGTCTCCCACTTGATGTTGCGGTCAACGGCGCTGGGTCGAATCGTGCACACGAACCGCGATCCGAACTGCGGACACGCGGTCTCGGTGCTGAACGTATAGGTGGACGACCACAGGTAGTTGCCGAAGGCCTGGTTCCCGGTCTTCGCCCACGAGTAGCGTAGCTTGAGGTCCGACAACCAGCTGCGGTTCCCGCTTAGGAACGACTCGTCGGAGAGGCGCCAGGCGAGAGCGACTGATGGAAACGTCGCCCAGGCATTGTCCGGCCCGAACCGCGAGGAGCCATCCCGGCGCAGCGTCACCGCTGCCAGGTAACGGTCGTTGAGGTTGTAATTCGCCCGCCCAAAGAACGAGATCAGCTTGTAGTCCTCGATGAACAGCGTGTTGGTGACCTGCGAGGAATCGGGGACCAGGACGATCCGGTCAATCGACGCTGAGCTGGGCAAGTGCGTGGCCTGGAAATAGGGATACTCGCCGTGCTCGGTCTGATACGAGTAGCCCCCCGTCAGGTCGATCGTGCCCGCCGCGATCCGGAGCGGCGCCGCGTAGTTCAAGTACGTCTCGAACACCCCGTTCTGCTGGCTTGGGTTGGAGCGGTTCTGGAATCCGAACTGTGCCGTACCCTTGTACTGGTCGTGGACGTCGTTGGTTGTCCGCCGAGGTCAGCGTGGCCCCGGGCCAGTTGTAGTAGCCCGTCGCGCTTGTCGAATCGTAGACCGGCTGGGTGGGCCCCATCTGCGCCGCGTTCGAGAGAACGCCGCCCGGCGTGAACACGTCGTGCTGTCGAGAAGCGCGAACATTGCTGCGCAGCCTGAGGCGATCGTCGAACAGGTGCTGCTCGTAGTTCGCGCCGAGGGTCGCGCGCTGGAGCGTCGTGCCCAGGAGGATGCCGTCCTGGTCGAGATACCCCAGCGACAGCCGCCAGTTGCTAGTTTCGGTAGCGTTCGACAGGGAAAGATTGTGCTCTTGGCCGTGTCCCGTGCGGATCACCTGGCCGAACCAGTCGGTCGTGGTGTTCCCGAGCTGCGACAGTTGGCCGGACGTGCCGTGCTGTTGGACGGCGGCGCGGAAGTCTGTCGCGTTGAGCATGTCGGGGAGGCGGTCCACCGAGGAGGCGGACACGTTGCCGGTGTACTCGACATGCAGCCCGGTCTGTCCCCGCTTGGTCGTGATGAGCACCACACCGTTCGCGGCGTTCGATCCGTAAATCGCGGCCGCGGAAGCGTCCCGCAGCACGGTGATATTCTCGATGTCGGCGGGATTGATCGAATTGAGCGGGTCGCGGCCGACCGTGAGCCCGCCGCCGGCGCCGGTGCCCATCGGCATCCCGTCGATCACATAAAGCGGATCGCTGGCCGCGCTGACGGATGTGGTGCCGCGGATCCGGATAGACGTGCCGCCGCCAGGCTCGTTGGTGTTCTCAATCACCTGGACGCCGGGCGCTTTGCTGCCGATGAGCTGTGCTGGGCTGATGATGCGGCCCGTGTTGAACTGCGAATCGCTTACCGATGACACGGCGCCGGTGACGGCGCCAAGACGCTGCTCGCCGTAACCCGTCACCACGATTGCGGAGAGGTTGAGGGCCTGCGCGTCGAGCGCGAG
>QHUJ01000055.1 GCA_003221895.1 Gemmatimonadota bacterium
CGAAACCCAAGGCGCTGCTCGTAGAAGGGTACGGCTTCGTCTACGTTCTTCACGGGCAAGTTGAGTGCATCGCCCTGATAGCCTGCGGCGCGGCGAAACAGCCCTTGCATGGAGCCTCCGCCCGAGCGGGCGTTAACGTGCTGCCTAACGAATCGCGCTTAAGCTGCGGCGCGCTGAAGAAAGATTCATTCCACAATCTACGCGCGCCGTCAGCTTCAAGCGCTTGTTAGGCGGCTGCCGGGATCGATAACTCAATGGACGATCACCTTCCCGGCGACTGTTTCGGCCGGACAGGATTCGAGAAGAATGGTGTTGTCCGTGACGAATACAGACACCCGCCGACCAACGGCGAGTGCGGACGTGTCCAGGCGCGCACCGTTGTCATTTACTATGTAGGTGTCGGACCCAATCGTGAAGAGGGTGCCATGCCCACAAGGATTCCGGGCGAAGGCTGTGTCATCGATGACGAACATGGCTGGCACGGGAGTGTTAGCAACGCCGCGAGGCGACCGCGATGTAATCGTACCAACCTGCAAGAGGTGATACGAATACCTGTGGCATGCCGAGGCTAGCAGAGCTGAGATCAAGACAAGCCGTAACCCTGGCCGAGAGCGCGTAGGCAGCCGCCTAACGAATCGCGCTTAAGCTGCGGCGCGCTGAAGAACGATTCATTCCTTAATCTACGCGCGCCGCCAGCTTCAAGCGCTGGTTAGGCCGCAACCTCGCGACCGCCATTTTCCGTGTAGACCTTCGCGCCGATGACGACGGCGAGGGGATACTCTATCAGCATGACGCCGATTATGATGATCGTGACGTTGTATGGCATGATCCCCATCGGCAACGTGATCAAGTTGCACAACAAACCGGCAAAGAACCAACCGGCGAGTCCGGCGATCGCCGCCGTCCCGGGACCTGCGCCGAAGCGAGGCCGCATGGTGGCATACAACCACACCAGAACAATGCCGGTGACGAAGTCGAGAAATATGTACCACGGTATCTCTGCCGCGCGCCATGCATCGGTCATCGGCGGTAGCTTTTGCATCGCCACGGCCATTGGTGCTTTCACGAGGACTCCGTATAGCACAACATCAACGATGCTGAGGACGACACCAGCGACCAGACCACCGATAATCACCTTCAGCACGTTGATCTTCCCCATTGTGACACTCCATCAATTGAGAGACGACTACATAGGACGGGACTCCACGGCCGCTGGAGCCGGAGCGGAATCGCTGTGTGGACATCGATCCTGAGGTCTTGGGCGTTGCGGCCTAACGAATCGCGCTTAAGCTGCGGCGCGCTGAAAAAAGATTCATTCCACAATCTACGCGCGCCGGCAGCTTCAAGCGCTTGTTAGGCGCCAACCTTCGCTGGGTCCACCTCATGGGCCTTTCTGTGGAGCCACGATGCGGAGGGAATCAAAAATTGGGTTGCGGTGCAGGACGACAGGGAGTCGGAGGGTATCTCCTCGAGCGTCGATCATGACGATTTCCTGGAAGAAGCCAATACCTCGCACCAGCAGTTGATGCGGGCCGGGAGGCACTGACCGTAGTATGACTCGTCCCAAACTATCGCCAAGCTCACTGATGCCGGTGCTCATAACCTCAATCCGCGAGGGAAAGACTGGAGCGCCTGTACTGTCCCGGACAGTCGCGAGAACTGTGGTTGCCTGGGCGAGGCCGGAGCGAGGACAGTGGATTGCGACCATGAGGCTGGCCAGAAGACACAGTTGGGGGCGGCCGGTCATACGAGGAGCCTTCATCTGTTGGCGCCTAACGAAATGCGCTTAAGCTGCGGCGCGCTGAAAAAAGATTCATTCCACAATCCTCGCGCGCCGGCAGCTTCAAGCGCTTGTTAGGCAGCAGCCTAGTCACAAGGGTTGCGAAGCCACGCACTTGGATCGGTGATCGCGTCGACGGCATCCCAGGGGTATCCGGGTCCTTCGAGCTGTCGGACGTCTCTGTGTATGACCTTCCCTTGGACATCGTAGTAGACACGTTCCTCTTCCTGCGTACCATTCACAGCCCCGCGACCCGCGAACGCAAAGCGCAACAGTCCTTGGGGATCATAGTAGTACGTGAGATCGTGAGCAGAGTCTCCGCTGCCGCCACGAAAATGAATCCGGCGAACGATGTGCTGGGAGTCAGTATGAGAGGTGATCTCGAAGCTGACGTCCCCACCGTCGCAGACAACAGTTGTATCGCGCTCCACAAAGCGTCGGAGCGCCACGGAAGTATCTACGCTCGTGACGATGGCGCGAATGGATCGGATCTCAGGACGGCGCATCCAGCTCGAGCTATCGCCAGTCTGGCCCCTTAGTGGCGTACTGGCGAGTGCCAGAAAAGCTAGGACTATAACTGGACGGTGCATAACCATCATTCGCATTGCTGCTGCCTAACGAATCGCGCTTAAGCTGCGGCGCGCTGAAGAAAGATTCATTCCGCAATCTACGCGCGCCGTCAGCTTCAAACTACGCCATGATCATCGTGCTCGCGAATCTCGAAGATGCCACCTGGCTTTCGAGCGATCCCCATACCTGCTCGCGGCTTCTCCGACTCCCACGGAAGTAGTCGATCCACCTCATCGGCGTGAGTTCTTACGTAGTCCTTCAGGTCGTTAAGAGTCACGGTGAAGAACGGGGCATAGTTGGTGACTCGGGCCAGTGGCGCGGTAGACATGAACTTGCGATAGAGCGCGTCGCGCACCCTACCCTCGAGGATGATGCGAACCTGCGCCATCTTGTCGGCCGGAATGTCAGTACCGACGGTTACGCGAATGAAATCCTTGCTCATTTTGCGCCCGGGGCCGCCTAACGGATTGCGCGTAAGCTGCGGCGCCACACTGTACGGTTCACAAACGCAATTCTACCCCTGAGGACGGGCGCCGTCAGCTTCACGCGCGTGTTAGGCAGCCCCGCCGCAGGATCGTCCGGATTCGTGCACCACACCTAGAGGTTCTCCCTTGCGACACGAACTGCTTCAGCGCGAGCCGCGTCAATCCGTATACCAGACTGAGCCAGAGCTTGTGCCGCAACTCCGTAATCCTCACGAACCAATCCGAGAAAGAGATGTTCGGTCCCGACTTGAGAGTCGTCCAGCTCACGCGCTTCGCGCATGGCTAGCTCGAGCACCACCTTAGCGGGCCCCGTAAATGGAAGGTCCGTTCCCACCACGCGCGCTGACCGTGGTGTCACGCCGAATTCGATAGCGGCACGAAGCTTGGTTGGTTCCGCTCCGAGAGCAGAGATTAGTTTGACGACGACATCGTCTCTGAGTAGAGCAAGCAGGATATGCTCTGTGCCCACGTAATCGTGCCCCAAGCGCTCGGCTTCCTCCCGCGCGCACTGCAGCGAGGCCCGGACTCTATCAGTGGAGTCGTACGTTGCCATGATGCCGGACAGGGCTGCCTAACGAAATGCGCCTAAGCTGCGGCGCGAGTTCAACGTTTTCACAAACCGATGGCCTCCCCAATAAGACGGCGCCGCCAGCTTCAGGCGCTTGTTAGGCAGCGGCGCGACGCTTAGGCCGCCTTACTGAATAATGACCGTGTCTTGAATCGTCGGATTGGTTCCCGAATGCGTGATCACGACAAGCGCCGTGCCCCGCGCCTTGGCTTGAAACCGGAACAGCTGGGTCGGACCTGAGGGCAGATGCGGAGCAACAACGCTCTCATCTAGAAAACGCAAAACAGGCGAGGAAATGGACGGGGGCGCTTGGTAGGCGCCCGGGCCGACGGTCCCGACCGTCAGGTCGAGTTCCTGCCCGACTCGCAGCCGCAGTGTCTGGCCTTCCCTGCTCTGCACGGCGAGCGGCTCCTTGGCGCACGCCACGAGACCGGCGCCGATCAATCCAACTAGTTGCCAGACTTTCATTGTTACCTCCAGCCGCTGCCTAACGAATGGCGCTTAAGCTGCGGCGCCGCGGTGAAGTATTCACAAACGGAATTCTACCACACCGGATTTCCGGGCGTCCACTGGATTTGTTGAGGGCGGGCGCCGGCAGCTTCAAGCGCGTGTTAGACGGCCCCGACATCACAGATCCGTTCTGTGGGACATGGCCTCATGAAGGCTGAAGATTGCTCGGTGCAGCCGTTTATGTATATCAGCGGGCGGTTCAAGCTCTGGCAGCTCGGGACTCTTCTCGAGCAAGGTGATGAATGAACGCCGAAGTTCGTCAAACTTCTCGCTTGGGAGTTGATGGACAAGTTCATTGCGAAGTCGGTTCAGCGCACCGACCGCTTCCCAAAGCCAATCATTCTTGGCATCCGCATTGAGCGCGGAAGCAAACGCGAGTTTCTCGGCAAATGTGGGTTTGAGGCTCTTGAGGCGATCGGCTCGCGCAAGATTGTTCGTCAGAAACTTGTCGAGAAGCCTCTCGATCAGAAGATGGCCTTTTAAGATGAGGAGCTCATCGTCCCTTCCGACCGGCAGGTGTTTCTCAAATTGCTCTAAACTCGAGAAATACTCCCGAGTGCCTATTCTGAGCATTGTAGAGTCTTAAGCCAGGGGGCCGTCTAACGAAATGCGCCTAAGCTGCGGCGCCACACTGTACGGTGCACAAACGCAATTCTACCCCCGAGGACGGGCGCCGTCAGCTTCAGGCGCGTGTTAGGCAGCCCACACGGCGCGGGTGCTTCGACTGGCGGACAAAGGTGAGTTCAACTCCTGGTTGAAGCACGTTCTTGCCATCCCTGGGGCGGAAGGTTCGGACAAGCATACGTCCATTGCGGATCTGCGCATCGAATAACATGTCGGCACCAGGTTCATCAGTAGTGAAAATGACCATGTTGACATGAGAGTCATCGGTTGCTCTGCCCACAAGTCTGGCACAGGTGCGGTTGTCTAGGGGCTGATTCAAGTACACGTAAGCGACGGCCTCACCCGCGAGGGAATCGGCCTTTAGGGCGGTGATGAAGAGTGTGAGCCGTAATGGCGGGGGGCTCGTGTGACCAAGAGCGTCAGAAGGCCCAGTGAGTTCCCACCGGCCAATGAGGTCGTTGGGGGTCAGTGGTGAATGAGCGCAACGCGCGGCCAGCACAACGACAGGGAAAACGAGAAGGAGTGAGCGCACGGTTGTGTGTGGGCTGCCTAACGAATCGCGCTTAAGCTGCGGCGCGCTGAAAAACAATTCATTCCACAATCTACGCGCGCCGGCAGCTTCAAGCGCTTGTTAGGCGGCTGCCGTGATCGACAACTCAATGGACGATGACCTTCCCGGCGAATGTTTCGGCCGGACAGGATTGGAGAATGACGGTGTTGTCCCTGACGAATACAGACACTCGTCGACCAACGGCGAGCGCGGACGTGTCCATGCGCGCACCGTTGTCATTCACTACGTAGGTGTCGGACCCGATCGTAAAGAAGGTGGCGTGCCCACAAGGATTCCGGCCGAAAGCCGTGTCATCCATGACGAGCATGGCTGGCACGTCAGTGTTAGCAACGCCGCGAGGCGACCGCGATGTGATCGTACCAACCCGCAAGAGGCGATACGAATACGAGTGGCATGCCGAGGCTAGCACACCTGAGATCAAGACAAGCGCATGTCGCAACCCTGGCCGAGAGCGCATAGGCAGCCGCCTAACGAAGTGCGCTTAAGCTGCGGCGCCGAGCTGGAATGTTCACAAACGGAATTCTACTACACCGTGCTTCAGAACGTCCACCGGATTTGTTGCGGACGGGCGCCGCCAGCTTCAAGCGCTTGTTAGGCTGCGCACCACAAGTCATCGCTCGGGGCCGTCCTCCACCGGGAGCACCGAGGGGCACTCACCGTCCCTGCCCTGCCACCAGGATTGTGATGCCGAATGGACCGCTGCTCCGAACCCACCAGCCGCGCCGCGCCCGGCGCGCAACGGGACTTTCACTTGGGTAGCGCTTTAGGATCGAACCGAACCGGCCCGACGGATGCTGGGAGCGACATCGAGACCGACCAGGTTGGTTTCACAAAAAGAATTGGTTTGTGGTGGGATGCGCAGCCTAACGGATCGCGCTTAAGCTGCGGCGCGCTGAAGAAAGATTCATTCCACAATCTACGCGCGCCGGCAGCTTCAAGCGCCTGTTAGGCAGCGCACACAGGGGAGTCGGCCCTAGGTGCCAATCCGGCGATCTTCCCGAGCCTGGCTGAGCAAGCGCTCAGCGAAATCGAGACGCTCCTGTGTTTCTGCTAGCTCCTGTTGAAGGTCCTCGACACGATGTTCAACGGCCTCGAGGCGCTCAGTGACGTCCGCTGGTGGTGATTGAGGACGAGCGGCACGCAGGCGAGCGATCTTGAGGACGGTAAAAGCGGGAACCCCTATGAGTATTAGGAGCGCGGCAAGAAACACAGGTGGTTCCATGTGGCCTTTCTCTGTCTAGCCTGATAGTCGCTTGCGCTGCCTAACGAGATGCGCCTAAGCTGCGGCGCGATGCTTTCACATTCACAAACAGATGGCCTCCACAGAAACACAGCGCCGCCAGCTTCAGGCGCTTGTTAGGCGGCTAGTTCGCAATCTCAAACGCGGCGCTCACCAGTTCATCATAAGGCGAGTTCTGCCAGCTCGTCGTCAGGTCCCGCCACGTCGAGAACTCGGCGGTGGCGATGGTCTTGTGCAGATAATCGAAATCGAACTGGAAGACTCTGTGGTCCGGTGTAACGACCAGGCCAAATTCCAGCGAGTTATCGTCAGAGAACAGCTCTGCCACGATGACTTCGTCCGGGTCGAGTCCTTTGTCCACAAGTAGTTCGCGTAGGCGAGACCACACCGGCTCATCACCGGCTCTCAACAGCTCGGTGAGTTCTGTTGCCCGATTACTCTCCGGCATTCGTATAGCCGCCTAACGGATCGCGCTTAAGCTGCGGCGCGCTGAAGAAAGACTCATTCCTTAATCTACGCGCGCCGTCAGCTTCAAGCGCTTGTTAGGCGGCCCCACGTTAATGATCTCTCGCCCGGATTGAGTCCACAACAATGAGGTAGGAGTTCCCTGCAGGATAGACCGTACCGTCGACCTTCACTCGCTTCCCCAACAGCGGTCGAGCTGCCGATGCAGTAGCGGCGGTCGTCTCGCCAAACTTGAGGACGTAAAGCTCGCCGTCAGCTATCAACATTGGCGAGAGGGTTGTGTCGCGTTGCTGGTCGGCGCAGCGCGCTTGAACCGAGTCGGCCGCCTGCTGAACGAACGCGCACATCGGATCGACGACGGTGCCGATCATGATGATCTTGGCGCCGCGCGGATGGTGATGCATCGTGTGACCTTGCGCTTGAGCGGGGCTGGTCACGAAGGCAGCGAGGGCTACGAGCAAAGGGACCTGTCGGAGCATATAGGGCTTTCGTGTCGTTGGGTGGGGCCGCCTAACGGATCGCGCTTAAGCTGCGGCGCGCTGAAGAAAGATTCATTCCCTAATCTACGCGCGCCGTCAGCTTCAAGCGCTTGTTAGGCGGCTGCCGGGATCGATAACTCAATGGACGATCACCTTCCCGGCGACTGTTTCCGGGCGGACAGGATTCGAGAAGAATGGTGTTGTCCGTGACGAATACAGACACCCGCCGACCAACGGCGAGTGCGGACGTGTCCAGGCGCGCACCGTTGTCATTTTCTATGTGGGTGTCGGACCCAATCGTGAAGAGGGTGCCATGCCCACAAGGATTCCGGGCGAAGGCTGTGTCATCGATGACGAACATGGCTGGCACGGGAGTGTTAGCAACGCCGCGAGGCGACCGCGATGTAATCGTACCAACTTGCAAGAGGTGATACGAATACGTGTGGCATGCCGAGGCTAG
>QHUJ01000056.1 GCA_003221895.1 Gemmatimonadota bacterium
ATGCGGTATTCCGCGCGCGTCTCGAGGTTGGGACCGGGCACAGCGACATAGACGCCTTCGCGTAACACGATCTTGTTGTCGAGCGCCACCGCGCGCGCCAGCGTCCGCAGCTCCGGATCGTATGCGGCCGACATGTCCGGAAAGCGCGGACCCTCGGCAGCGACGTTCGGCTCGGCCAGCGGGTTATCGCCGAGCAGGTTGATGTGATCGGAGATCAGCACGAGGTCGCCGGTGGCCCACAGCGGATGCATCCCCCCCGAGACGTTCGACACGATGAGCGTCTTGGCGCCCAGCGCCTTGAGGACGCGCACGGGAAACGCGACCTGCTGCAGGGTGTAGCCCTCGTAGCGGTGAAACCGCCCCTGCATGATCGCCACCCGGCGCTTGCCGAGCGTGCCGAAGAGCAGCCGGCCGGCGTGCGTCTCGACCGTGGGTGTCGGGAAGCCTGGGATGTCCGGATACGGGATCGTGGACTCCGCCTTGAGCTCCTCGGCGAGCGCACCGAGCCCCGTGCCCAGAATGACCGCGATCTCCGGGATAACCTCGGTTCGCGCCTGGACGGCGCGAACGGCGTCCGCAACCACCATCAGTCGCGTTTCGAGTCGAGGGCGCGGAGCTCGGCGAGCTGGCGCTCGAGCAGCGCGCGGAACCCGCCGACATACTGTTGGAACTGCCGCTCGGTCTCCGCCATCTTGGTCTGCACCGCGGTCTGGGCAGCGTGCGCTTCGTCGAGCAGCCGCTTGGCTTCGGCCTGCGCCTCGCGCACGATCACCTGCCCCTCCCGCTCGGCGGCGGCGCGCGTATCCTGCCGCAGCTGCTGCGCCGCGACGAGCGCCTCGTTCATCGCCTTTTCGCGCTCGCGGAAGACGCGCAGCTGCTCCGTGAGGGCCGACAAGCGCTCTTCCAGCACCTGGCGGTCGCGGATGGCGCGCTCCAGCGCATCCGCGGCGCGCACGCGAAAGTCCTCGACGCCGTCGGTCTCATAGCCCCGCAGACTCTTGCGGAACTCCTGCTTGCGGATGTCGTGCGGCGTGAGGTTGAAGACGTCGTCGTTCACGCGCTTGTCTCCGTCTTCTCCCGGGGACCGAACAGGGCGGTACCCAGCCGAATCATCGTTGCTCCCTCCGCGACCGCCGTAGCGTAATCGCCGGACATCCCCATCGAGAGGGTCGGCAGCCATACTCCATCCTCCTTTATCGTATCCCGCAGAAGGCGCAGGCCGCGGAACGCCCGGCGCTGCACCTCCACATCATCGGTCAACGGGGCCAGGGTCATGAGCCCCTCGAGCCGCAGCTGCCCGAGCGCGGCAATCTGCCGCGCCAGGCCGCGTGCCTCCTGCGGCGGGCAGCCGCTTTTTTGCGATTCCCCCGCCACGTTCACCTGCAATAACACGCGAATCGAGTCTGACGCCCGCCGGTCCAACTCCCTCGCCAGCTCGAGCGAATCGACGGAATGCACGAGCTCGAATCGACCAGGCACGACCTTCGCCTTGTTGCGTTGCAGGTGTCCGATCAAATGCCACCGGATGCCTGGTTGCCCGCGCAGCGCATCCTGTTTTTGGATCGCTTCCTGAACGCGATTCTCACCGATATCGGCGAGCCCCGCCGCGAGCGCCGCGTGAATCGCGTCCGTCCCGAATCCCTTCGTCACGGCGACGATCGTCACCGGATGCTCGGCGATTCGCGCAATCTCGGCCCTCACCTGCGTCAAACGCTCCGGCAGGGCCTCGAAACTCATAGCCTGTGAATATAGAGGCTCAGCGCGTCAGGCGGGGGTTCAGGTGGGACGCCCGCCGCCAGTACGCATCGGCACGAGCCGAATCCCCACGCAGCCGGGCAGCGTTTGCCAACTCGAGATAGGGTACGGAGAACGAGCGGGCCACCAGCTCCGCGGCCGGCTCCAACGTCAGCGTTTCGCTGGAAAACAGCTTTCCATACTGGAAAACAGAGTCGACCAGCAGTCGCGTTCGCGCGGTATCCACTCTGGTACGCTGGATGCCGCGCATCCAGCGTGTCGCGGTATCGGCTCCGGGCACCACTTTGAATACGAGACCCTGGAACACGAGCTGCGAGTCCAGACCGAGCCACGCGCCGCGGCCCGACATCTGCCCGAACGTCACGGGCCGATTCGGAAGCGACGACCCGATCGTGAGCAGAATCACCTGATCGGACACGCGCAGGAACGTGCCTTTCGCGATGCGCAGTGCGAACGCGCCGGCGCGGAAGAGCACCTCGTCGCCCAGGCGCCCCGGCTGCAGCGCCGCGATCTGCTCGGGCGTGAGCGGCAACTCGGCGCCGGCGGGCGGCTCAGCCGTCGCGAGGGGCCGATAGATCGCCGGTGCGGTGGCGGGGTCGAAGCGGCGGACCGGCCTCGCAGCGAGCTGGGCGACGTACCAGTCGAGATTGGCGAGCGAGAGATTCACGAGCGTGACGTCGCGCCGTATCCCTTCGACCTCCTGCAGATACCAGACGGGGAATGTGTCGTTGTCGCCGACACCGAACAGCACACCGTAGGGCTCGACCGACTGCAGCAGGTTGTACGCGAAGTCCCGCGCCACGAACGCATCGGGGCCGCGTCGCGTGGCCGCGCGGAAGTTCAGGCCGAAGGGGAGCAGCGCGATCAGCGCTGCAACGGCCACCTTCCAGCGTGAGGTGACGGGGGACGCTCCGCGAATGATGTCGACCAGGCCCAGCGCGGCGAACACACCCCAGACCTGGAAGCTCACCACGAAGAAGTAGTCGCGCTCGCGAACCTCGTGCTGGCTCATCGAAGGGTACGCGTTCATGAAGAGCGAGAAGCCGGGTTTGAAGTTCATGTACACGGCGAGACCCAGGCCCGTCACGAGCCACAGCGCCGCCAGGAGATAGGTGACGCCGGGATCACGGCGGCGGGCGAAATCAAAACCGAAAAACCCGAGCGTGACGTACAGCAACGCCACAGCAGCCATCGCAATGTTGGGAAGCGATCGGGCCCATTGCCAACCGCAATACTGGAAGTAGTTGACGAGCTGCTGGGCGAAGAGTGTGATGCTGCGACCCGGGTTGTCCGTGCCGGGGAAAAACATCGGATTGTCGAAGATGCCACGCCGGCCGAACTGATCCCGCCGGATCATCGCCACCAGGTTTTTCCATGTTTCCGGGTTGGACTCGTCGAGGACCGGTTGCAGGCCGGAGCGGATATAGAGGAAGGCGTAGGTGGAAATGCCGACCGCGGCGATCGCGATCGCGAGCACGGGAAACGCCCACGACCCCGCCCAGAAGCACATCATGACCGCGCCGAGCAGGAGAACCCCGCCGACCACGATCAAGCTGGTTCTGCCGAGGCCGATGGCGATCAGCAGGAACCACAGCGCGGTCAGTGTCGCCCACTCCCCGAGCTCGCAGCCCCGCTCGACGGGATCGGGCGACGGCGCGGTTCGCAGCGTGTAGAGGATGAAGAGCGACACCGCGGGCCCCGCCAGCAACGCCAGCAAATGGTTGCCGATCGACAGGGCCGCGATATACGCGATGAGCAGGAGCAGGTGCGGCGCGCGCGGAGTGCTCCCTGCCCGCAGATCGCGCCAGCGCACGACCAACCAGGAAATCGCCGCGACGCTGAACGTCGCGACGGTATAGACCTCGGTCTCGTTGCTGTTCTGCCAGCCGGTGAAGGTGAACGCGGAGAGCAGCGCGGCGGCCGCCGCCCCACCCACCCGGATCACCCGCGCTTCCCGCGCCAGCACGCGATCCGCGACGAGAAACAGACACCCCGCGCCGGCCGCCGAGAAGCAGGCGCTCATCAGATTCAGGCGCCACGCGTACTGACCGGCGGCCACCAGATCCGCCCAGACGTGGCCCATCATGACAAACAGCGGCGTGCCCGGTTGATGCGGTA
>QHUJ01000066.1 GCA_003221895.1 Gemmatimonadota bacterium
ACAGTCTCGGCGGGTATCTCGGCGGATCGCCGTATTTCGGCGCCATCGTCGGGCGATACGCCAATCGCATCGCGGGCGGCCGATTCACACTGGACGGTGTCGGATACCAGCTCGCTCGAAACAATGGACCGAACACCCTGCATGGCGGTGCCAGGGGTTTCGACAAGGTGCTGTGGAAGGGAGAGGCATTCGAGGCCGGCAGTACGGTCGGCGTGAGACTCCGCTACGACAGCCCCGACGGAGAGGAGGGCTACCCTGGCGCAGTGGCGGTGCAGGTGACGTACACACTGAACGATGCGGACGAATTGATCGTCGATTACGAAACATCAACGACCAAGGCGACGCCGATCAATCTCTCGCAGCACACGTACTGGAACCTGCATGGCGATGGGCGCGACATACTCGATCACGTTCTGACGCTCAACGCGTCCGCGTTTACGCCGGTTGATTCGACGTTGATTCCGACCGGCCAAATCGCTCCTGTCGCGGGAACGCCGTTCGATTTTCGCCGAGCAACCCCGATTGGAGCGCGCATCAACGACCAGGATGAGCAGCTCCGATTCGGGCGCGGCTACGACCACAATTGGGTGATCGACCGCGATCGCCCGGGGACGTTTGTGCATGCGGCGCGCCTCGAGGACCCCGTGAGCGGCCGCCGGCTCGACATCAGCACGACAGAGCCGGGACTGCAGTTCTATTCCGGCAACTTTCTCGATGGGTCAATTAAAGGAAAGGGCGGGCGCGTCTACGGAAACCGGACGGGCCTCTGTCTCGAGACCCAGCATTACCCCGACTCACCGAACCACGCGAACTTTCCCTCGACGATCCTTCGCCCTGGCCAGCGCTATCAGTCGCGCACGGTGTTCGCATTCACCCGGTAGGCGTTATGGCGCATACGGTCGCTTGAGCAGGTCGTCCCACACCGCCAGCGCCGGCTTGGCATGCATCGCGCTGTCGGCGAGTCCCAGATGGGCGAACAGCGGCAGGATCGATCCCGGCGGCGGTGGATTGGCGCTGAGATCGAGGTCGTAGAACGTCAGCTGAAACACGCCCTTCGCCTGCGCGCTATCCAACAGCAGCTCCTGCCGCGCGAAGTAGCGCGCCTGCTCGGCGGGCGACGACACGATCGTATCGAGTGATACGGATGACCAACCTCCCTCGACCACGAGCAGCGGCAGCGTCGTCCCTTGCGCGATCCGGCTGTAGTAGTCGAGTGGAATCGACTCAGGCACGGTGAATCCGCCGAGGTAGGGGTAGCTCGACAGGCCGATCGCCTGCATGAAGGAAAAGTCGGTGAGATCCTGCCCGATTCCCTGATAGGTCCCGCCGCCGAACCGTCCCCACGCCGTCTCGACCTGCACGCTGACATACAACTTGCTCGGCAGACTCGCGGCGCGGATTTGGGCAGCGACGGCGTTGGTCATGGTGATCACGGCCTGATAGACGGAGTCAGGCGCAGCGGCTCGGATGAGATTCGTCTCCGCGGCTAGCCCCAGGTAATCGGGCCGAATCGCGTTGGCGACCGCGAACACCCACTCCCGATAGAGGCGCTGGACCATGGTGTCCGTGATGCTGCGGCCTGCCTGCACGAGCTCCGGTGCTTCCGCCGCGCGATTCAGCCCGTCGGTCGCGTCCACCGTGAACACGATGTCGAGTCCCTTGGTGCGATAGTAGTTCGCCAACGGAACCTCGACGGTGTCGACGGCGCCGGCCGGTGTGTGTCCCGCGAGCAGCGCCGCCCACGGCGGTGAGACGTGCATGATCGCGGCGTCGGCGTGGGGCACCCAGTTGTTGATGGCCGCGATGACATTGGCGGTCGAGTCGAGCCGCGGCGGAATGGCAGAAAAGCCCATCAGGAAGGTGCGTGGCCGAACACCGGGCCCGTTGCCGTCGCTGCAACCGACAGCGACGACTCCGACGGACAGTAGCATGAGGGTTCGGGCTCTCATGCCCGCGAATCTAGCCGACCTTCTCTCGAGAGCGGTGACGGCAGATACAACCCCGTGGCATCCCACTCTGCGACTCGTCCCTTGACGCTCCTAAGGCGTTGTGGTAGAACCCATCTCCCGAGTCATGAATTCGTCGGTGCGATGGGCAGCGTGCGCGGTGGCGATGTCGTGCCTGCCGCCGGTGGCGCTCTACGGCCAGTCGGCTGACACAACGAAGCCCTACACGCTTCCTCCTACCACGGTCTCCGTTACGCGGACCTCGCTGCCGCTGACGAAGGTGCCACAGTCCATCGAGACCATCGATCGTGACCAGATCAGTCGCGCACGACCGACGTGGGGCCTCGATGAAGCCCTCGGGAATCTTCCGGGCATCTACGCCGCCAACCGCTACAACTTCTCGCAGGATCAGCGCATCTCCATCCGCGGCTTCGGGAGTCGCTCCGCGTTTTCCGTCCGCGGCATCAAAATCCTGGTCGACGGCATTCCCCAGACGCTGCCCGACGGGCAGAGTCAGCTCACGAACCTCGAGCTTGGCGAAGTCGATCGGATCGAAGTCCTGCGGGGGTCCGCATCGTCGCTGTTCGGGAACGCGACGGGTGGCGTCATCAGTATCTGGACCAATCCGGCGGATGTCGCGCAAGTGCGCGAAGATGCGCGATTTGTGGCCGGCCGGTTCGGCGAGCGGACCGATCGGAGCTGGACCAAATGGCAGTCCACGACGGGCCTTCGCGTCGGCGCGGGGAGCGCCCAGGTGACGGTCTCCCGTCTCGATTACGAGGGCGAGCGCGATCATAGCGCCGCCGATCTTCGCACGCTGAACGCCCGTCTGCAGCTGCCGCTCGGCACCGGCTGGTCCCTGGCCGTGGTCACGGATTACGGCAACAACCCGCGCGCCGACAACCCGGGCTCGCTGACACTCACCGAGCTACACACCAATCGCGATACCGTGCCTGTCGCAAATCAGAATCGCGATGCTGGAAAGAACGTCAGCCAGCTGCAAGTCGGGACCACGCTTCGCCACATCATGACCAATGGCGGCGAAGCGGCGTTCACGCTGTTCGGCGTGAGTCGCGACCTCAAGAATCCCATCACCACCACCTACATCGATCTCCAGCGGTTCGACTACGGCGCGCGCGCCAGTGTGACATATCCGACGCGGATCGGTTCGCTGGCGCAGCGGCTCACCACCGGCATCGATTTCCAGCAACAGCGCGACAACCGCAAGAACTTCAATTACCTCAACACGCCGGGCGACTCCGCCAAGCCCGATACGACGCGCTCGCTCGATCAGCTCGAGCACGTGACGGAGTTCGGGCCATTCGTGCAGAGCGCCGTGGAGCTGTCACCACATGCGACGCTCACCGCCGGTCTGCGTTACGACTGGGTGAAGTTCACGGCCGAGGATCATCTCATCTCTACTACTCCGCCCAATCCCGACGATTCGGGCGATCGGCTGATGCGGCAGCTCTCGGGTTCGCTCGGGGTCGCCGTGAACCCGTCGCAGACCGTGACGGTGTACGGCAATATCGGATCCTCGTTCGAGACGCCGACCACGACCGAGCTGGCGAACTCCGCGACGGGCGCCGGTGGCTTCAATCCCGATCTGCAGCCGCAAACGGCGGTGAACTACGAAATGGGTGCGCGCGGCGTGCCGCATGGACGGTTGGCCTACTCGGTGGCCGTATTCCAGGCGGATGTGCGCAACGAGCTCATTCAGTATGCGAGCGTCCCGCCCCGTTCCTACTATCGCAACGCGGGTAGCACGCGCCACCGCGGCATCGAACTGGGCGCCAATCTCGCGGTTGTGCGGGGTTTGGACTTCGCTGTGAGCTGGACGTATGCCGACTATCGGTATCGCAGTTACTCGTTCACGACGGGTGGTGTGACGCATACGGCGGACGGACGCGCGATCCCGGGTGTGCCGAAGAACTGGTTGAACCTGCTGCTGCGCGTGGGC
>QHUJ01000067.1 GCA_003221895.1 Gemmatimonadota bacterium
CTTGCGTGAAGGGGCGTTTCGGTTACGACTTCCCGCAGCATCGCGATCGCCTGACCAAACCTCTGATCCGCAAGGGCTGGATCAAGGAAGCCGGACGGTGGGTCTGGAAAGGCGGCAAAGGCGCTGAGCGGCGTGCCGGTCCCTGGCGCACCATCGAAACTGAGGGCCGCGGCCCCAAGCCGGGCACACCACCGCGTGCCACCGGCAAGTCGGTCCGCGCGCTCCCGCTGCTGCAACGGCTCGACCTGGACATCCGCGATCGCGTGGCGACGCCGGAGGACTGGTACACGCCGTTCCGCGAGGCGACCTGGGACGACGCGCTGGAGCTGACGTCTCAAGAGCTGCTGCGCATCAAGACGGCGCGCGGCCCCGATGCCCTCGCCTGTTTCTCGTCGGCGAAGTGTTCCAACGAGGAGAACTACCTGATCATGCGAATGTTTCGCGGCGCGATCGGGACGAACAACGTCGATCACTGCACGCGCCTGTGCCATTCGACCTCGGTGGCGGCGATGCAGCGCGCGATCAATACAGCGGCCGCGTCGGGCTCGATGCGCGAAATCGAGGAGGCGTGCGACGTTATTTTCATCGGGGGCGCCAACACGACCGAATCACACCCGGTGTTCGGCGCGGCGTTGAAGCGCGCGCACGAAAAGCGCGCCACGCTGATCGTTGCCGACCCGCGCCGCACCGAGCTGGCCGGCCGCGCCGACATTCATCTCCAGATGCAGCCCGGCACCGACGTCGCGCTCTACTCGGCGATGCTGAATCACATCCTGTCGCTCGGCCTCGAAAACAGGACATTCATTGCCGAGCGAACACACGACTTCGACAAGGTGCGCGCCGCCGTTCAGCCCTATACGCCGGCAAAGGCGGCAAAGATCACCGGCATTGCGGCCGAGACCATCGAGCGGGCCGCCGAGATGTATGCCCGTGGGCCGAACACCAGTACGCTCTGGGCGATGGGGCTGACGCAGCATGCCAACGGCACCGACATCGTCACGTCGCTGCTCAATCTGATGTTCGCCTGCGGCATGATCGGACGGTGGGGCGCGGCGATGCTGCCGGTGCGCGGCCAGAACAACGTGCAGGGCGCCTCCGATGTCGGCGCCATTCCGTTCGTCTACACCGACTACCAGCCGGTCGGCGACACGCGGGTCCGCGCCCGGTTTGCAAAAACCTGGCGCGTGCCGGAGGAGTCGCTGTCTCTCACGAGCGGCCTCATGGTTACCGAAGTCGTGAAGCCCGAGAGCGGCGTGCGCGGCATGTACATCATGGGAGAGAATCCGATCATCTCAGATCCCGATATCGCGCACGCCGAGCACTGGTTCCAGGAGCTGGAATTCCTGGCCGTGCAGGATCTGTTTTTGACGGAAACCGCGCGGTACGCCGACGTCGTGCTCCCCGGCTCGAGCTTCGCGGAAAAGAAGGGCACATTCGTCAACACCGAGCGCCGCATCCAGCTGACGCACCAGGCGGTCGATTCGCCCGGCGAGGCCCGGGCCGATCTCGAGATCCTGATGGATCTCACGAACCGGCTGGGATTGCCGACGACCTTCGACGGCGCCGAGGCCGTCATGCAGGAGATCGCGCAGGTGACGCCGAGCTGGGCGGGCGTGACCTACGAGCGACTCGAGGGCGCGGGCCTGCAGTATCCGGTTCCCGACCAGCGGCATCCCGGAACCGCGTTTCTGTTCGACAAGGAGTTCCCCACGGCCGACGGGCGTGCGACCTTCGTGCCGGTGGAGTACACCGACCCCGTTGAGCTACCGGACGACGATTACCCGTTCGTCATGAACACGGGTCGCCAGCTCTACCATTGGCACACCGGCACCATGAGCCGGCGCGCGAGCGGCCTGGATGCGCGCGAGCCAACCGCGATCGTCGAGATTCATCCCGAAGACGCGAGGAAGCTCGGCGTGCGCGAAGGGGAGCTGGTTCGGCTCACGTCGCGGCGCAACTCGATGGTGAGCGCCGCGCGCGTCAGCGAGCGCGTCGCGCCGGGCCAGGTGTTCGTCCCCTTCCATTTCCGCGAAGCGGCGGCCAATCTGCTCACCAATCCCGTGCTCGATCCGTACGCGAAGATGGCGGAGCTGAAGATTTGCGCGGTAAGAATCGAAAAGGCCTCGTGAGTCATATGGCGCCGTGGATCTAGGCCTCGCCGGTCGGGTCGCGCTCGTCTGCGGTGGCACGCGCGGCATTGGCCGCGCGGTCGCGACCACGTTGAAGGAGGAGGGCACCCAGGTCGCGGTGAACGGCCGCGACTCGAAGACTGCGCCCTTCCCCGCAGACATCACCGTGCCGGATCAAGCGGAGAAGCTCGTACAGGACGTCGCCAAAAAATTCGGCCGGCTGGATGTGCTGTTCTGCAATGCCGGCGGCCCGCCCGCTGCATCCTTCAAGGATCAGCCGGCGGAAGCCTGGCAAAAGGCGATCGGCCTGAACCTGTTGTCCACGATCCACCTCGCCCGCGCCGCCGTGCCGATCATGACCAACGCGAAATGGGGGCGGATCATTTGCCTTGCGTCGGTGGCTGCCTTGCAACCCCTCCCCGGTCTGATCCTGTCCTCCACCGCGCGCGCGGGCGTCCTCGGCTTCGCCAAGGCGCTGTCCGATGAGGTCGCCAAAGATGGCATCACGGTCAACAGCATCTGCCCGGGGTTCATCGATACCGAACGCATCAAGGAGCTCACGGCAGCCCGGCCGGAGATGATGCAACAGCGTCTCGGCGAAATCCCGATGCATCGCATCGGCACGCCGCAGGAGCTGGCGGCGGCAGTCGTATTTCTGGCCTCGGAACGGGCCAGCTATATTACCGGCGCCGTGCTCCAGGTCGATGGCGGATTCATCCGGTCCATCTTCTAACACTTCCCTCTTCCCCCGTCCCTCATCCCCGAATTCATGCAAGCGATCGTCAAGGAAAAACGCGCGCCCGGTCTGACCGTGAAGTCCGTTCCCAAGCCGGCACCGGGGCCGGGGGAGGTGCTGATCGCCGTGCGCCATGCCGGTGTCTGCGGCACCGACCTGCACATCGCGGACTGGGATCCGTGGGCACAGAGCCGGATCAAGCCGCCGATCGTCGTCGGCCATGAATTCGCGGGCGAAATCCAGGGCCTCGGCGACGGCGTCACGGGCTTACGCGTGGGCCAGCTCGTAACGGCTGAGGGGCACATCGTCTGCGGGCACTGCCTGCAGTGCCGTACGGGCAACAGCCACATCTGCAAGAACACGCGCATCATCGGCGTCGACCGCGACGGCGCGTTCGCCGAGTACATCGTGATGCCCACGACGAACGTGCTGACCCTGTCGGGCATTCCGACGGAGGTCGGCGCGATCATGGACCCGATGGGCAATGCGTTTCACACGGTGCTGACGGCGGAGATTCCCGGCAGCACCGTTTTCGTTGTGGGGTGCGGGCCGATCGGCTGCTTCGCGGTCGGGATCGCGCGCGCCGCGGGCGCGACCAAGGTGATCGCGTCGGACGTGAATCCCAAGCGCCTCGCGCTGGCGGAGAAGATGGGCGCCCACGTCGTCATCAACGCCGCCAAAGAGGACGTCGTCCAGACGGTCGTTGCCGAGACTGATGGCGAAGGGGCCGACGTCGTCTGCGAGATGTCGGGTGTCCCTTCAGCGCTGCATCAGGCGTTCGCCAGCGTGCGCCTGGGCGGCCGCGTACAGCTGCTCGGTATTCCGAAAGGCGAGGTGCCGATCAATTTCGCCGACGAGATCATCTTCAAGGGGATCACGGTGTACGGCGTCATCGGCCGCAGGATGTACCAGACGTGGCACCAGATGCGGCGCTTTCTCATCGGCGGGCAGTTCGATCCACGGCCCGTCATAACGCACAAGTTCCCGCTCGCCAAGATCGACGAGGCGCTGGCCGTCATCCGTTCGGGTGACGCCGGCAAGGTCATTCTGGAGATCGTATGAGCTTCATGGGGCAGCTGCAGGACGAGTTGGCGGGGTTCAAGAAGGACGGCGTCTACAAGCGGCTC
>QHUJ01000065.1 GCA_003221895.1 Gemmatimonadota bacterium
CCTGCGTGATCAGTGCGACGACCGGCGTGCCGAGACGTGGATGCACAAACGCCTGTGAGCGGAAGAACAGCCCACCGCGCGCCATCGCGTAGGGAATGCGGGCGGCGGTCAGGACGATGCCGTTGTTCGCACCGATGGTCGAGATCAGAATCGCGATGACGACCAGCGCCGCGCCGCCCGCGCCCATGGTGACCCTCGCCGTATCGGACGCGACCAGGTCGGAGTGCACCATGCCGGCCGGCGACAGCACAAACACGTACGCCAGGCTGGCGAGTACGTAGAGCGCGATCACGATCACGGTTGAAAGAATGATCGACCGCGGCAGGTTGCGGCCGGGATCGATGATCTCACTGCCGACATACGTGGTCTCGATCCAGCCGTCGTACGCCCACAGGACGGCTACCATCGCGACGCCGAATGACCCGATCCACTGCCCAGCCCCGCCCGCGCCCGACGCCGAGTACCAGAGCGGGTGCATGTGCGCTCCCGAGCCGCCCGGGAGAGCGAACGAGGTCACGATGAGCGCGCCGAGGGCGCCGATTTTGAGCGTCGTGAGAATGTTCTGCGTCGTCGCGCCCAGACGGACGCCGCGGCAATTGAGCCAGGTGAGCGCCGCAATCGACAGAATCGCGATGATGCGAATCGCGGCTTCGGAGAGCGGCGAGCGGGTAAAGAACCCGACGTAACGGGCGAATCCGACCGCGATGGCGGCGATGGACGCCGTATTGATGACGGCGAAGTTGGCCCACCCGTACAGGAATCCCCACGCCTGGCCGTAGGCCTCGCGCAGGTAGGCGTATTGACCGCCGGCTTCAGGATATGCGGCTGCCAGCTCGGCGATGGATAACGCGCCGAGCAGCGACGCGACTCCTCCGACGATCCAGACGAGGGTCATCGTCAGGGAGCCGGTCACCGCAGCGGCGACCGTCGCGGGGACGATGAAGATCGCGGACGCGATCATCGTCCCGACGTTGATCATCGTGGCATCGAAAAGGCCGAGCTCGCGCTTGAGCTCGGTCGTTGTAGCAGTGGACGTCATGAGCGGCACAACGATGCGGCTTGCCGCTTAGCGACGCAATCAGAGCGCCGCGTCGCTGTAGAGATCGAGTCGCCAACCCGTCGGCGATCTGATCGCGCGCGTGAAGTCGATGCGGAATAGACCGTCGATGAGGCTCACGCCCATCCCGACGCCGGCGAGAGGGTTGGCGAGCGACAACCGATCACGCGAGTCGGCGCGGCCAACATCCGTGAACAACACGACCCGGGCGCCAGGCCAGCGGTTTGCCAGCTCCGCGCGCGCCCGCCAGAACGCATCCCCCGTGCTGGCGGCACCGTCGTACCCGCGCAGCGTGCCGGGGCCGCCGAGGTACCAGTAGCTCTGCGCCGGTACGCGTCCCGTCGACATGCCGCCGGCGACCTCGATCGCGCCCGCAATGCGAGGGCCGAGCGGCGCCGTGGCGCGGAGTGTCGCGCTCGCGCGCCCAAAATCGAACGTGCCCGTGGCGCCGTCGATCGTCACGTCGCTCGTCACTTCCGCCCGCTCGGGATCGATCCCGCGCTGCGTGCGGAACGTGACGGAGGCCCCAAGCTGGTCGGCCGAGTCCGCCGTGATGTTGGGACGAAACACGTTGACATCGTTGATGAGATTGGGAATCGAGAAATCGGTGCGTTTGATCGCGGGCCGCTGCTGCTCGAAGTACACCCGCACCGAAAAGCGTTGCGGCAGCGTCACCGGCGGTATGGCAGTCAGCTCCGCGCCGGTCGCGCGGAAATAATCGCCATCGTCGCGGCCCAGGAAGAGCGCGTTGAGAGAGTTGCCAATGCCGAGGGATCGGGCGGTCGGGTCGACGGCCGAGAGCCGGTAATAACCGCCGA
This sequence comes from Gemmatimonadota bacterium, assembly GCA_003221895.1. Taxonomy (GTDB): domain Bacteria; phylum Gemmatimonadota; class Gemmatimonadetes; order Gemmatimonadales; family GWC2-71-9; genus 20CM-2-65-7. Next base: position 1,876 of record QHUJ01000065.1, read on the forward strand.
CGTGGAATTGCGTGTTTCTCGTCTCGCGCAGCACGCCGCCTTGCAGATCCGGCGTAGCATCGGTCGTGGCGATCCGTGCCGCGCCATCCAGCACCAGCCGGCCGAGGTCCAGCTCGCCCTTGGCGCCAAGCGCCAACCCCTCGACGCGATTGTACCGCGCCAATCCCCAGCGCGGTGGTCGCGCCTGGAATTGCCACGGGGCCTGCGGGAGATCGCCGAGGCCCTTCGTGAGCTCTTCCATTTCGCCCGCGGAGATCAGCGTATCCTTGGCCGACCCGAACGGCGGCGGCAATGCCGCGCTCGCCAGCAGCGCCGCGGTATCGGTCGGGATATTCACGATGAACGCCTGACAGCGGCCGTTGAAGCACTGGCAGGAGATCTTCTCGCGCTCCTCGCGCTCGTGACACGCCGCACGCGCGATCGAGTCCTCCGCTGCGGTCGGCTCCGGCGGCCGCGGTGCCAGCGGCGCCGCCGTGTCGCCACTGACTTCATACTCGTCGTATAACCGCTCGTAGCGCATCGGGACCTGCAGAAACGAGCCAGCCGTCGCGACGGCATCCATCGCGACGAGCCGCGGCAACCACCACCGCCCCGTCCACAGGCCGTAATCGATGGTGAGAAAGCGGACTTCGATGCGGATCGGTTTGACGAAGCCGGGGATGTCTTTGGTGTCCTTGTCGCTGAGATCCTGCTCGAGATCGAACGGCCGCGCCGGCCGGATCAACGCCCGCACCACCCCGTGCGAGTCTTCGTCGATCCAGAACGACCCCGACATCAGGCGGAAGTCGAGCCGGCGGGGAATGATTTTCAGCTCGCGCAGCCGAATCGTCCGCCCGTTCGGAAACACCACGGCGCTCGAGTCGCCGGCCGCGAAGCGATAGTCGGCTTCGCTGCCCGGCGCGAGCGGATGCTTGAACTCGATGTCATCGCGATGCTTGGTCGAATCCTGCGTGCTATCGCGCTTTGCGTCGCCTCCTCCCCAACCGATGGTGAGTCGATCGTTGGCCGGATCGAAGGCGTAGTCGCCAGCATCGCTCTTCAGGTCTTCAGGGAGCTGAGGCTTCGGAACGGCGGCAGGAATCGATTGGCGCGCACCGACGACGTCGATCCGCGTCACCGAGTCACGCCGCCAGTCGATGTGCAGCGCGAGCTCGCGCCGGTAGAGCATGCGGTCGCGCCGCAGCGCGCGGATGCCGACGCCGATGCGCTCGCGCATCGTCGTCCGATACCCCGTGATCGAGCGGTCGATCGTTTCGCGGCGCGTTCGCGCCGCCGCTACGAGGCGCCGGGCCTCGGCATCGAGATAGGCACCGGAAGTGTCGCGCGGCCCGCCTCCCCTACCGCCCTGGGCGGGGGCCTGCGCGGCGAGGACGGCAGTAACGAGCAACGAGAGCATCGCGTAGGGCTCTGTACGGACCCCGGTGAAGGATAAGATTCAACAATGATCAGCCCATACTTGCAGGCGACCCGCGCTCCACGCTACAGCCTGCTGTTCGCTTTACCCCTGCTCATCACGTATCAGGTTCTCGCGGCCCTCGCTCCGGTCGGGCCCGGCGGTGTGGGGATCCGCAACGGGGCCGATGTGGCGCTCGAGTCGGTCTTTGTTTGGCTGGCGGGCGCCTGGGGACCGCGCCTGTTCCTGCTATGTCTCATCGTCGTCGGCGCCTGGCTCATCGCCAAGGACGTGCGTCGCAATCATGCGTCGATCCGGCCGGCGCTGCTCGCCGGGATGTTGTTGGAGGCGCTCTGCCTGGCGCTCGTCTTCGGAATCGTGGTGGGCGGGCTCACGAGCGCGCTGCTCGGCGGACCGCCACCCGGAATGGCCATCGGCACCGGGTTCACGCTGCAACACATCAGTCGCGCGACCCTGTTCATGATCTCCCTG
>QHUJ01000048.1 GCA_003221895.1 Gemmatimonadota bacterium
CTTGCATGCGAAAACTGCTGACGATCGTGAACACTATGATGCGCTCGCAAACCCCGTGGCGAGTAGTCACAGCTTGACAGATGAGACAGTTGCTAAGGGGCCGGCTCGCGACCTTGAGCTGCGGCTGGGGCGGCGCACAACGTCAGCAAAAACAGGAACCGCGTTGATGGCCTCAGTGTCGCTTGAAGTATTGAACGGCGCGCTCGTGCTTCTCCGCCGCCGCGCGAGTCGAGAATGTCCCTAGGTTGCGGCGCTTGCCCGTGCGCGGGTTCTTGCTCCTGGAGTAGAGGCGGTAATGGCCGGATTTGAGTTTGCGAATCATGCCTACGAATAGAGAAACAAAAAGCGCCTGATCGCCAGCGGGTTGGGGAAGCCCGCTGGCGATCAGCCCAGACGACCCATCACGGCATCTGCGACGACCGCGCGGGCGGAGGAGCCGCAGGAGCGGTCGAAGCCGCTGCTGCGCCGCGTTTGAGCGACAACAGCCCTTTGACAATAAAGAACGCGCCCAGCGCGTCAAACCCGACAGTGAGAACGCTGAAATCACCGTGAAATACCGAATCGCCACGTAGCAACCCGATGGCGATGATGACCGCGCCCCAGAAGATGCTCCGCATGTGCGCTTCCTGGTTCGAGGAGGTACCAATCTAGCGAATCTTCTAACTCCAACGGCGTAAAGAACTAAGGCGCGGCCGCCCTACCCGTCTGCGCCGCCCCCCCCCCGCGCGAGCCGTAGCTCGGCCCACGCGACCTGGCGCGCCTCGATCACCGCGCGCACCTGCTTCTCCCGCTCCGTCAGCACGGCCCCGCCGGTTTTGACTTCGAGAAACACCACACGTTGGACGTCGCCGGCCGAGAGGCCGTCGAACACCACGAGATCGACCGGACTTCCCAGAAAGCGCACGTCTTTCGGATTGAAGCCGAACTCCGGGAGATACGGGACGAGCTGCTCGTGCACCTTGCCGGCGGTGACGGCGAGGCTGCGCTGCACCGCATCCTCCCGAATCGCCCGAGTGTAGCGGAGCTTCCAGATCAGGAAGTACAGCCAGGCCACGAACAGGCCGATCGCGATACCCAGCACCAGCTCTACCCGACTCGATGCCACGCTCACCTCCGAGGCGCTCGGTACGGAGCGGGACGGGAAACGACATCAAGCACAGTATAGTCTGCGAGCAACTTCAGGGACGGATCTGGTCAGGCTCTCGAGGGCCGCCTGATTCTTCGACGCTCCCACCCGCCTCGGCGCCCCACCGCTGAATCCGAGGCTGCACTTTCGCCGCCAGACGCATCGTACCGACCAGCAAAAGGAGAAAGAGCAGCGCGGTGGCAAACTGCCGCGGCCGCCAGCGGTTGACGGGCGGCGCAAAGCCGGCGAGCCCTAGCGCGACGGCCAGCACGATGACCGCGTCGAAGCTGGCCCGCTGCCAGTAGTCGCCGTTCAGATGCAGCCACATGCCGAACTCGTCGAACGTGAGGCCGAGGCCGATGCCGTAGATCACGGCGGCGGCCGGTGCCGCGGGACCCGGCGTGAACAGGAGCCAGGCCCCGACGCCTGCCAGAAGGAAGATGCCGTAGTTCAAGTGGTGGACGTGCGTGCCGCGGACGTGCAGATACACGTCCGGCATCTTGTGGAGCATGATGAGGATGCTGAAAACACGCGACACGATGAACGCAAAGAGCAGGCTCAGCAGGACGAGCCTGGCAAGCGGGCGGGCATTGGGGGGGAGCATATCCTCCTCAAGACCCTGCACACGTCCCAAACGTCAACGGCTAGACGGTGCACACCTCCACGGCTTGCTTCAGGGAGGTCAGCGCGTCGCGGGTCGGCGTAAACTCGTGCGCCACGAAGCCGGTGAAGCCGGCATCGGCGATGGCGTGCGCGATCGCCTTGTAGTTGAGCTCCTGGGTGTCGTCCAGCTCGTGCCGGCCGGGCACGCCGCCCGTATGGAAATGCCCGATGTGGCCGGCGTGCTGGCGGATCGTGCGGATGACGTCCCCTTCCATTATCTGCATGTGGTAGATGTCATAGAGCAGCTTCACGCGCGGGGAAGCTACGCCTTCGATGACGGCTGCGCCGAACGCCGTGCGGTCGCCCTGGTAGTCCTTATGATCGACCTTGCTGTTCAGGAGCTCCACACAAATCGTCACGCCCTGTCGCTCCGCCGCGGGCGCAATGCGCTTGAGGCCGGTCACGCACGCTTGAATGGCTTGCTCGTCGCTCCTGCCCTGCCGGTTCCCGAACATCGCGATCAGGTTCGGGACCCCATGCTGCGCCGCGAGCGGGAGCGCGCGTTCCAGCTCACCCACCAGCAGATCGTGGTTTGCGGGATCATTGAAGCCCCGCGGGATGAAGTCGTCCCGCTGCGCCGCATATCCCATGGAGCAGACGAGCCCGTACTGCCGCACCACCGGCCACTCATCTGATGTCAGGAGATCGATGCCGGTGAGGCCCATGCCCTTGGCGGCCTGGCAAAAGCTGGTGAGTGGGATGGATCGGTAGGGCCACCGGCATGCGGATTGTTTGAGACTGGCGGCCGGACGGCCTGACGGGCGGACGGTCGGTTCGCCGTCCAGGGCCGTGGGTAAGACCATCCCGGCGACAAGGCCGACGCCGGTGATCAGCGCTTCGCGCCTCGTGGCCATCGGGCCGTCCAGCCGTCCGACCGTCTTCATTAGAATTCCAGCTGACTCAGGTACTTGTAGCTCGCCGCAATGTCGTCGAACGGCTGCGGCGGCTGGTCGTGCTCAACAAAGAAATGCTTGATGCCAGCCTGCTCGCGCTTCGCGAAGATCCGCTTCCACTCGATCTTCCCCTGCCCTACGTCGACCATCTTGTGCTCGGGTGGGCCGGCGGAGTCTTTCACATGCACGAGCGGAACACGCCCCGGCCACCGCGAGAAGTACGCGAGCGGGTCCTGACCCGCCTTTGTGATCCAATAGAGATCGATCTCGAGTTGCACGAGCTTGGGATCGGTGTTCTGGAGGAGCACGTCGTAGGGGACCTGCCCGTCCATTTTCGGGAATTCAAAATCGTGGTTGTGATACGCGAACTGAATGCCGGCATCGTGCGCCATCTGCGCCGCGTGGTTGAAGACCTGCGCGAAGTTCTTCCAGTCGTCGAGTGTCTTGCGCCGCTCCTGGGGAATCCAGGGCATGACGATGTACTCATGCCCGATCGTCTTGGCCGTGTCGAGCGCTGCCTTCCACTTTTCGTCATTCTCAAACGCGACGTGCGTCGAAGGCGCCGCGAGACCGTGCCGAGTGAGGATGGCCTTCACGTCAGCGGCAGAATGATCGAAGTAGCCTGCGAACTCGACCTCCTTGTACCCGATCTCCGCGATGTGTGCGAGCGTCCCTTCGAAATCTGCCTTCATCTGATCGCGCACGGTGTAGAGCTGAATGCCGACTTTATCGAGCCGAGCGGCGCGTGGTGCGCGGGACCTGCCGGTACACGCGATCGCGAGTCCAGCGCCCGCCATCGTCTGAACGAATTCACGGCGTTCCATCCTGCCTCCTCGAGGTTACAGCTCGTTTCGTTTCATGGCGTCCACCGCATACGCGGCTGCGCGAGCCGTCAACGCCATATACGTGATCGACGGATTCTGGCAGGCCGTCGAGGCCATGCACGCACCGTCGGTGACGAACAGATTCGGGACGTCCCAGCACTGATTGTGCGCATTGAGCACCGACGTCTTGGGATCCTTCCCCATCCGCGCCGTGCCCATCTCGTGAATGACGAGGCCGGGCGGGTTGTTGCTCGTGTACGGGTTGATGTCGTGTGCCCCCGCTTCGGCCAGCATTTCCGCCGCAGTGATCGACATGTCGTGGACCAGCGCCTTTTCGTTCTCGCCGTAGGCGCAGCTGATGCGGGCGACCGGGATTCCCCAGGCGTCCACTTTGGTCTTGTCGATCTCGACGACATTCTTTTCGTCAGGGAGCATTTCGCCAAAGCCGTAGAACGAGAATCCCCAGGGTCCCGGCTTGCGCAACGATTTCTTGAACTCGGCGCCGAAGCCCGTTTGCTCAGCGCCCCGGCCCCAATCGGAGCGGCCGGCGCCGCCCTGGAACCCGTAACCGCGCAGGAATGACGACTTCCCCTTCCCGATGTTGCGGAAGCGCGGTACGTAAATCCCATTCGGCCGATTGCCGATGGTGTCGCGATCGGCGGGGCCGTCGATCCGGCCGCCGGCACCGCCCCCCATGATGTGATCCATCAGGTTCTTGCCGACCTGCCCGCTGGAGTTGGCGATCCCCGAGAGGAGCAGGATCCGCGCCGACTCGATCGTGGACGCGCAGAGGAACACGATGCGCGCCTTGAACTCGATCGCGTGCTTGGTCTGGGCATCGATGATGCGCACCCCCGTCGCCCGCCCCGCCTTGCGGTCGTACAGCACGCTCTGCACCACACTGTACGGCCGCAGCGTCAGCCGGCCTGTCGCCTGGGCGGCAGGGAGTGTGGCGTTGACGCTCGAGAAATACGAGCGCGTGATGCAGCCGCGATGGCACGGCCCGCAGTAGTGGCAGGCGGCCCGGCCGTTGTGCGCTTCGGTCAGCACCGCGCAGCGGCCGATCGTGACGACGCGCTCGCCCGGCCAGGCGCGCGCGACCGCGTCGGCCACCAGCTGCTCGCCGCAATTCAGGGGCATCGGCTTGAGGAACTGGCCGTCGGGCAGCTGCGGCAGGCCTTCGGCCTTGCCGCTGATGCCCACGAAGCGCTCCACGTGATCGTACCAGGGCGCGATGTCGGCATAGCGAATCGGCCAGTCGACGCCGATCCCTTCGCGCACATTCGCCTCGAAGTCGAGATCGCTCCAGCGATAGACCTGCCGGCCCCACATGATCGAACGCCCGCCCACTTGGCGGCCGCGGATCCAGGAGAACGGCTTGTCGTCGGGCGTGGTGTAGGGGTTTTCGAGGTCGTTCACGAAAAACTTGGAGGCCATTTCGTCGCAGGCGTAGCACTGCTGCTGAATCGGTTGGTCTTTCGACACGTGCTGGCGGTCGCCCATGCCGCGGAACTTCATTTCCCACATCGGCACGTGCTCGGCGTAGTCCTTCTCGGGAACGATCGGCCGGCCCGCCTCGAGCACAAGTGTCTGCAGGCCGAGTTCGGTCAGCTCCTTGGCCGCCCACCCGCCGGACATGCCGGACCCGATTACGATGGCGTCGTAGGTTTTCATTGGTCGAGGGGGTAGCAGGGTTCGTAGCGGCCCGGCACGACGCGGTAGTTGAGCTCGGAGGTGGCGCCGACTTCGGACGTGTAGTAACCGGTCAGTGTCAGCCACTTCATGCCGCCGAGGAAGCTCTTGGACGTATCGGCCTTCGTATCGCGCAGGCGAGCGAGCTCGGCGTCGAGGGTGGTGAGGAGCTGCGTCTGCTGCTCCGCGCTACACGCGACGAAGTCCTTGGCGAACATCGCCCGCGCGCGGGTATCGACATCCGCGAGCCCCGCCGTGAACATCTTCCGCTCCTCGTCACCGACCCACTCCGCGAGCATGACGTCGATGAATGCGGGGACGCCCGCATCCCGCGCACCCGGGGTATCGGTTTTCGGAAGGATCAGCTCGGCAATGGTGGCGACAGTTTCATTCTGGTGAGGCGTGAGCGCGCGCAGCGTTCCCGCATGCGCGCGCTTGTGGACGGCCCGACCCATCGCGAGCAGCTGATCGGGGAGCGTGGCCGTCCCGGCGAGCAGAAGCAGCATTTCACGCCGGTTCATCAATAATCCTCAAGAGAAGAGGCTCTAACTTGCCACGCAAACGGCCCGCTGGCTATGTGGCCAGCGAGCCGTCGGGGGCTCCGCGCATTCAAAAGGGCAGGCTCGTTCCGACCAAGACTGCGTTACGGTTTTCCAATCGTCTGAGTTCGACTTGGAACATGTGGTCGGCCAGGCGGGCGCGAATCCCGAGGCCGACAGGAAAGATCATTCGCCCTCCGGTAACCGAAAACGTTTGGTAGGTAGTCCCCTGTGGAGAGCTGACGGAACGCCACCCGTTGTTCCAACCCTGTTGAGCGAGGAAACCGATTGTCGCATACGGCGCGAAACGAGCTCTGGGCATCGGGGTGAGCGCGCCAGTCATCCCGAATGAGACATCGATCAACTGGGTGCTTCCGGCAACCATCCCGTTATCCAATAGTGTGTATGTGCCGAAGTAGTTCTGCGTTGGCTCCCAGAAGCCGCTCAGCTCGAGCCGGAGGCGGAGTGGTTTGTCGGGACGGACGAGGTCATACTCGGCGCGTGCTCGGGCTCCAAAGACGTCGCCGGATCTGGTCCCGGCCCATTCCGGACCGGCCGAGAGCGTCCAGCGCGACTGAGCAGCAGCAGTGGTGGTGATGAGAAGACCAACGCCAAGGACGAGGAGCCGCATATGGCCCTCCTCAAGAGGACTGTTGAGTCAAGTTCTACCCTCCGTTCGAGACGCGGTGCCGCCCCACGCCCCAAACGTCATAATCGCGCGTCAGCGGCGCTGCTGCGCAAACAGCCAGCGAACGAATTCGTCCGAGCCGTACGCGGCATCCCACGAGTTGTGATTGAGTCCCAGCAGCTCCGTGTACTGCACGTTTGCCCCCGCCGCCTTCAATGCTGCCGCGGGCTCGCGCGAGCCGTTGACATTCACGACTTGGTCGACCTCACCGTGGAAAATCCAAATTGGAACCTTGCCGAGGTGCTGCGCGAGGGTGGTCATGACCGACGCGCTGTCGCCCGGAACCACGGGGACCGAGCCACGGAACATGGGAAAGTCTCGCACCCACCCGCAAATCGGCACGATCGCGGCGAACAGCTCGGCGTGACGGTAGGCGATGTACCACGTGCCGTGCCCACCCATCGACAAGCCGGTGAGATAGACGCGACTGGCATCGACGTGGAACTCGCGCATCGTCTGCTGCAGCGCGGCAACGGCCATGTCGGCGGGCGTCCCGACCCACTGAGAGTCCGGCGGCACCTGCGGGAATACGACAATCGCGGGATACCGCGACGCGTTTTGTCGAATCGCTGCGCCTAACCCGACATTGGTCTGTAGCAGGCCGTCGCTGCCGCGCTCCCCCGCACCGTGGAGGAACAGGATCGCGGGCCAGGTGGGTTTGGATGCGTAGTCGGCTGGGACGTACACCTGGTAGTGATAGGCGCGATTGCCGACGGTGATACTGCGATCGAGAAAGCCGGTTTGTGTTTGTTGTAGCGAGGCGGCGATACCGAGCAGCAGCAGGAGCATGGATTCCCCCCCCCTTGGTCAGGAAAGCTTCGCGCCGGCCTCCTGCAGTAATTCCCGGAGCGAGGACCGATGACAGCGCGATTCGTTTTCGCAGTAACAGCCGACCGAGAAGTTGGTGTGCTCCGATAATGCCGCAAGGAGGGCGATGAGCCGCTGGGCCTCGGGGCGTTTCATCTCGGCGCGATAGCGGCGCGCGTACGTGCGCCAGTTGGCATCTGTGAGTGGCCGCGACCTGATCCAGGAGAACAATGCAGGACTCGGCGCAAGCTCAGGCAGCCAGACGTCGTAGAAATCACGCCGAGCGTATTCATCTTTGGGCACGCCACGCGGCGGACGCCGCACCGTCCCGATACGGAGCCCCTCGTTCGGCACGCGCGCAGTCCCAAGGCGAACAATGCGAATCACCAGGGCGGCGGTGTCCCGTGCTGCGCTGTTGCTTCCCGGCGCTTGTCGAACAGCCCGAACAGCTTATCGACCCCAAACACCAGGAGCTCATAGAGGCCAATCACCAGTAGAACCAGGACGATGGCGCCAACAATGTCATATACCATCGGTACGTCGTTCTTCATCAAGTCATTTTTGTACTTCTCGAAGTCAGCGATGTATTCCTTCATCGTGAGGTTCTTACCGACCTCGTAGTCGTGTTGCACCGACTTCCCGATGAGCACGCCGACCACCAGGCCGATCACCAACGTGACGACGATTCGGGCGAGAAATGTTCGCGGCATAGGGCCTCAGTACGCGTAGCCTTCGATTCCCGCAGCACGCCAATCGGCGGAATACAACACCGATACCACCGTTCCGCCACCGCTCCCGCGCACGGAGCGGGCGTGACAGATGTATGCGACGCGGGCACCCAGGTACGCGATGGCGCGCGCGCCGATAGCGGTTGATCCCATCCGTATCCTGGGCCGCGAGCAGCCCGCTGATAAGCAGCAGAAGGAGCATCAGCGTGCCCCGCCCAGGGGCCGGTCGTACACGCCCCACACCGCGCGCAACACATCGCTGATTTCTCCGACGGTCGCGCGCGCGCGCACGGCGTCGAGGATTGGCTCCATGAGCGGCGCATCAGCCGCACGGGCCGCCGCCTCGAGCGCGCCAAGGGTGCGCGTCACTCTTCCCCCTTCCCGCTTCCCTCGGAGCTCGGCGAGCCGTCGCCGCTGCTGCTCCGCGAGCTTCGAGTAGTCGGGTGCGGGAATGGGCGGCGCGGGCTCGCCCGTGACGTACTCGTTGACGCCAACAACGACCCGCTTGCCGGCCTCGACCGCGCGCTGCTGCTCGTACGCGCTCTGCGCGATCGCCTGCTGGAAATACCCGCGCTCTATCGCTTGTACAGAACCTCCACCAGCCTCCACCTCCGCCACCAGCGCTCGCGCATCCCGCTCGATTTGATCCGTCGAGTTCTCCACGTACCAGCTGCCGCCGAGCGGATCCACCACCTCCGGCACGCCGGTCTCGTGCGCCAGGAGCTGCTGCGTGCGCAGCGCCAGCGTCGCGCTAAGCTCGGTCGGAAGCGCCAACGCTTCGTCGTAGGAATTCGTGTGCAGCGACTGGGTGCCGCCAAGCACGGCGGCCATCGCCTGAATGGCGACGCGGACCACGTTGTTGAGGGGCTGCTGCGCCGTGAGCGTGGCGCCGCCCGTCTGCGTATGGAACCGGAGCCGAGCGGCGGCGTCGTTGGCGTTGAACTGCTCCTTCATCAGCCGCGCCCACAGCCGGCGGGCGGCGCGAAACTTGGCGATCTCCTCGAACAGGTCGGTGTAGGCCGCGAAGAAGAACGAGATCCGCGGCGCGAAATCGTTGACGCTGAGTCCCGCGGATTGCGCACGGCGCACATATTCCAGGCCGTTCGCAAACGTGAACGCCAACTCCTGCACCGCCGTCGCCCCCGCCTCCCGCATGTGATACCCGGAGATCGAGATGGGATTGAAGCTCATGCTGGCGCCGGAGGTGAAGCGGAAGACATCGGTCACAAGGCGCAGCGATGGCGCGGGCGGATAGATATACGTCCCGCGCGCGATGTACTCCTTGAGGATGTCGTTCTGCAGCGTGCCTTGCAGCTGGGTGAGCGGGACCTGCTGTTCTTCGCCGACGACGATGTACATCGCGAGCAGAATCGCCGCCGTGGCATTGATCGTCATCGACGTCGAGACCTGGTCGAGCGGTATCCCGTGGAACAGCCGCTCTAAATCCTCCACGCTGTCGATCGCGACGCCCGCCCGCCCGACCTCGCCCTCGGCCATGCGATGGTCCGAGTCGTATCCCATCTGTGTCGGCAGATCGAACGCCACCGACAACCCCGTCTGACCGGCCTCGAGCAGATGGCGAAACCGCGCATTCGTCTCTTCCGCCGTCCCGAACCCGGCGTACTGCCGCATGGTCCACAGCTTGCCGCGGTACATCGTCGGGTAGATCCCGCGCGTGAACGGCCACTCTCCGGGATTCCCGAGATCGCGGGCGGGATCGCCGCCCCAGTTCGTCTCAGGCATGTGCCTTCCCGGCGAGCATCGACTGGGCGAAGGCGACGTCCTGCTTCGAGCCGATGATCAACGGGGTGCGCTGGTGTAACGTGGCGGGTTTGATGTCGAGGATAGCGCGCGTGCCGTCGATCGCCGCGCCGCCCGCCTGCTCGACGACAAATGCCAGCGGCGCCGCTTCGTACAGCAGCCGCAGCTTACCCTGTGGTGCGTCCGTGTCGGCGGGGTACAGGAAGACGCCACCAGACATCAAGTTGCGATGGATGTCGGCGACCAGTGATCCGATGTAGCGCGCGTTCTTCGCCGCGACGCGTCCACTGTCCCCGTTCTTGAAGGCCCCCACGACACGCTGGATGCCGGGCGCCCACTTGTTCCAATGGCTCTCGTTCACACTGTAGTATTGGCCGACGTCGGGCGAGCGAATGTCGGGATGCGACAGCAGGAACTCGCCGATGGTGGGGTCGAGCGTGAAGCCATGCACGCCCTGCCCCGTCGTGTACACGAGCATCGTGCTCGAGCCGTACAGGATGTATCCGGCGGCGACCTGCGCCCGCCCTTTTTGCAGGCAATCGGCGAGCGAGCCGGGACCGCGTTTCGTCGCGCTCCGGCGATGGATCGAAAAGATCGTGCCGATCGAGACGTTGACATCGATGTTGCTCGAGCCGTCGAGCGGATCGTACAGCAGCACGTATTTCCCGCCGCGGCGGTCGGCGCGGACCTGTACCGGAATCGGCTCTTCCTCCTCCTCCGAGGCCACGACGCAGACGCGTCCGGTGTGCTCGACGCTGTGGCGCACCGTATCGTGGGCGAACACGTCGAGCTTCTGCTGCAGCTCCCCCTGCACGTTGATCGCGCCGAATTCTCCGAGGATGTCGGTCAATCCGGCGCGGCGCACCTGGCGCGAAATGATCTTGGCGGCAAGGCAGAGATCGTAGAGCAGATTGGAGAGCTCACCCGTGGCCTCCGGGTGCAGCCGCTCCTGCTCCATGATGAACCGCTCAATCGTGATGACGGATGTCGGTGATTGCGCGCGTGCCATTGATTTTCGCGGAAAAGGTGATGGTGCCCAGTTCGTCGGTACGAAACACCCTGATGCCGTGCGCGCGGAGCCGCGCCAGCGCCTCGGGCGCCGGATGACCGTAGCGATTCCTCGCCCCTACGCTGATCACCGCATCCTCGGGCTGCAACTCGTCGAGCCAACGATCCGAGGTGGCCCAGCGCGAGCCGTGATGCCCGACTTTCAGCAGCGTCACGTGCCCGACCCGCCCCGCCAGCTGCATTTCGGTCGGCATGCCGGCGTCACCCGCGAGCAACAGCCGCGTCGAGCCGTACGTCACGAGCAGGACGACCGATTGCTCGTTGATGTCCGTCTGGCTCACCGCCCAGGCGGAGTCGGGACTGAGCACCTCGATCGTGACACCGTCCAGCTCCATCCGGTCGCCGCGGCGCGCGGCGCGCCACTCTGCGCCGTCACTCTCCACCGCGCTGAGAAAGCCGAGGTAGCCGGCGTCCGGCACCGGCTCCCCGGGCTCGAGCACGAACGCGGGATCGAATGTGTCGAGCACCGCGGGCAGCCCCCCAAAATGATCGAGGTGGGCGTGCGTTGCCACGATCGCGGCGAGCTGCGTCGCGCCATGACTGCGCAAGAACGGCACCACGACACGCCGGCCTGCATCACCATACGGCCCGCGCGGGCCGCCGTCGATCAGGACCCAACGGCCGGCAGGAGTGCGCAGCGCGACCGCGTCACCCTGCCCGACGTCCAGGAAAGTTACGGTGAGACATTGGCAGTCAGAAAGGCGGGGGAAGACGGCGAAAAGCGAGGTAAGTGAAAGGAAAGCGGCGGTCAAGGAGACTCGTGCCGCGATGGTCCAGCGGCGGCGCGGCGAGTTCCAGAGCCACCACGCGACTCCGAGCACAGCGAGCCAGAGCGCGGCCGCCCGGGGACCTGCGATCATGATGAAGTGCCCGCCCGGCAGCGCCGCCGCCCCCTTCGCCACGAGGTCGAGGAGCGCGAGACACAGTCCTGATCCGGCGGCCAGCCAGCTCGACGAAAGCAGGAGCGCCACCATCAGGCCCGGCACGGCAACGCCGGCCAGCGGAATCGCGACCAGGTTGGCCACAACGCCGATCGGCGCGACCGTCCCGAAGGCGTACGCCGTGATCGGCGCTGTGAGCAGCGTGGCCGCGGCGGCCGGCGCGAACAGCCGCACGAGCCTGGGATGTCGTTCTGTCGCGCGACCCGCCCAGATCACCGCGACAACGGCCGCGACCGAGAGCCAGGCGCCGATCGACTGCACCGACCACGGATCGCCGAGCATCACACACAGCGCCGCCAGCGCGACGAAGCCGCGCGGGGCGACCACGCGCTGGCGCAGCTTCGCGATGTCGAGCAGGACCAGCATCGCCGCCGAGCGGGTGGCGGGGGCCGGAAATCCCAGCAGCCACACGTAGGCGAGCATGACGACGGTGCCGGCGACAAATCGTGCGCGCGGGGTGAAACGCAGCCGCACGAGCAGCACGTTGAGCCACGCCGCGAAGAACGCGACATGTAACCCCGAAATCGACAGCAGGTGCGCGAGTCCCGATCGCGTGTAGCGCTCGCGCAGCTCGGCATCGAGCTCGGCGCGACGTGCGATGACGAGGGCATCGACGAGCGGCGCGCGTGTACCGAACAACCTGCGGCTGCGCTCGGTGATGCGATCGCGCAATGCCCCGCGGCCGCGCGGCCTGGCGTCGAGCAGCTGCATGCGCCGCGCAACCAGCACGCCACGGCTCGAGTCGCCGAGGAACCGACCGGCGACGACCCATGTCGTTCCGCCGTGCGCCGCGTGGCCGTTGGGCCAGCGGATCGTGAGTGTGCCGCGGCACGCGCCGCCGATCGCGCGCGCGTCAACAACTCCGCCAGCCACCGGTATGGGGTCCGCCAGGCGAACGATGGCCGCGCGTGTGACCCCGGGGCGCGGATCCCCCCCACGGGCGCCCCACCGACCCACGCATGACCCTTGCCGTTCGCGCAGCGCGGCCGAACCCCACAGCAGTCCCGCAACCAGCATGACGCCGAAGGCTGCACCGAGTGGAGCGCGCCGATGCAGCACGGCGGCGCCCAACGACACCAGCACCGCCGCTACGTGCGGTTCCCCGCCGGTCAGCGCCAGGACCAACCCGGCGCCGAAGGCTATGGTGAGATAGAGAATCGGCGGCCGCGTGGCCGCCTCAGATTACAGCTGGATGGGTTTGGCGCCGCAGCGCGGC
>QHUJ01000049.1 GCA_003221895.1 Gemmatimonadota bacterium
CCGAACTACGGCTTCTACTTTGGACCGCAGTTCGGCCAGCGTCCCGGCGTGTGGGTCATGGATCCGTGGGGAAAGAACCTCGCTGGCGCACCGCTCTCCGATGCCGTGAAGACGGAATTGCTGCGGTGGCGCAATGGAGGAAATGGGGGGCAGCCCCCGCAGCCGCGCCCTCAGATAGAAGGCGATGCCATCTCGCGCCAGCTCGACAGCATCACCCTGGAAGAGCATCTGATGGCCCGCCACCAGATCAGTCGCGACACGGTGCGGACGTTCCTGTCGCCCGTCGAAGGCGGCGGATACGGACTTGGCCCTGATGTGTTGTCGGCGTACTGCAATTACGCGATCGAGACGCAGTTCCCGGGCGATGGCGATGAGAAGCTCGGCGATCAGATGTTTCCCGACGGCAACAGCGGCTTCGCGCGCCTGATGGTAAAGACGCTCATTCCCGCTGCCTTCCCGGGCCCCTGCACCGTTGACGCGGTCTGGCAGAATCGCGTGCAGTTCCCCGCCCTCGACAGCGCCGGGCAAGCGACGCGCATTCGCCTCAACGCCACGGTCGTCCGCGTCGCGCATGCAGGAGATCCCGCCCACGCGCCGCATGTGATCGTCACGTACGTCATTGGCAACCGGCTCTTCAGCGTGAAGGCACGCGCGGTCGTGATGGCGGGCGGCAGTTGGACCACGAAGCACATCGTCGCCGACCTGCCGGAGAGCCATCGCGCGGCGTATGGTCAGTTCTACCGCTCACCATGCCTGATGGCGAACATCGCGGTTCGGAATTGGCGCTTCCTCTATAAGATCGGGATCTCCGGCTGCCGCTGGTTCGAGGGATTGGGCAACTATCTCTCGGTCCGCAAACAGGCGACCGTCGGGAGCATCAACCCAACCTTCGGGCCCGATTCGCCGACCGCGCTGACGATCAAAGTCCTCTTCTCACAACCCGGCTTGCCTGTCGGCGAACAGGGCAGTCGCGGTCGAGTGCAGCTGGTCGGCACCTCGTTCGCGCAATACGAGCGCGTCTTCCGCGAGCAGCTCGGCGACATGTTCGCCCCAGGCGGCTTCGACCCGCGACGCGACATCGCAGGCATCATTCTCAATCGCTGGGGCCATGCATACGTCAACCCGCAGCCGGGCTTCTTCTTCGGCACGGACGGCCAGCCCGCGCCGAGAGACGTCCTGCGAAACCGGGCTCATGGCCGGATCGCGTTTGCGAATACCGATCTTGCGGGAGCGATGGATCATCGTAACTCGATCCGCGAAGCCGAGCGCGCGGTCGACCAACTGATCGGGTTATGACGTTTGGTGCGGTAGACTCAACAGTCCACTACTTTCTGAGGTAGGCGTCGGTCTTCTTCAGCCAGTCCTCGCGCGGCGGAGAGAACACATCCACGTCGAGCGTATCCTCCAGCGCGTGCGCCTCGTGGGGCACGTTGCCCGGCAGATGCAGCACCTCACCCGCGCGCACCACCACCTCCTCCGCCTCGTCTCCCACAAAGAATTTCAGCGCGCCTTCCAGGATGTAGGTGAACTGCTCGTTCATGTGCGAGTGCTTCGGGACGACGCAGCCCTTCTTTAGATAGACGTGCGCGAGCATCACCTGGTGGCCGGTGATCAGGCGGCGCGACAGCTTCTCGTTCACGTCCTCGAGCTCGACCTGATCCCAGCGATACCACGCGGCTGCTCGCTTCGCGCTCACGACGTCTCTCCAGACGGGGGGGAGCGACAACGCTATCGTCCCGCTGGTGCCGCGTCAAAAGTGCCTGAAAGAGAAACCCCCACCGTATTCGGTACGGTGGGGGCTTTCAGATGGGCGTGATCAATCCGGATGACTGGCCATGACTTTGCCGAACAACCCGTGTGACTCGCCGACGGGCCCTGCCGTGAAGAAGAGGGTGGTGTCCGGTCCGGCCGCCGCGCCGTTACCGAACGCGATGGCCCAGAGGCCGTCGATCGTGAGCGGTTGGCCGCCGGCGCCGTGAAGCTGGCCACGCTGCTGCGACTCGCCGTTACCCTCGGACTTCTCGAGGTCGAACGCGTCGATGTGGCCATCGCCAAAGTTTCCGACGAGCAGATTGCCGCTGAACTCCCCAAAGTGGGGCGGGGCAATGGCCAGCCCCCATGGCGAATCGAGCCGACCTCGCGAGGCCACGCGACGGAGCAGATTGCCGTTCGCGTCGAATGCGTTGACGAACCCGTGCCCTACACCCGCGACGTCGTCGTGCTGGTCGGCGTCCTGGAGCGCGTAGGTCACGTAGATCGCGCCGCCCAGGCTGCGGATGCCGAACGGCGCGTACCCTGACGGCAATGTGGGATCCCTGAATCCGCCGGGGACCGCGTGGAAGTTGGCATCGTACACCTCCACGGTGCCCGCGTGGAAATTGGTGGCGTACAGCCGGTCACCGGTCCCTGTGCTGGCGATGGCGAGGCCCTTATAGACGGCACCCGCGGATGAGTTGTCGACCGCCACAACCGCCTGTGTCCCTGCGACCCCTGGGTTCCAGCCCAGGATGGTGCCATCCTCGGTGGCGAAAATGAAGCGGGCGGGACCCGAAGCGGCGCCCCTCGCCACGACAAAACCTGCTCCCCCGTTGAAGACCACGCCCGTCGGGGCGCCCGCGACGCCAACGCGGAGACCAAGTCTCGCACCGGTATTGCCGTTATACAGCGTGGAGGAATCCGTGCCGTTGTCCGCGACCCACCAGGGCGAGGTGGCGCTCGCTACAAGACCCCAGGCGTTGACGAGGGCCGGATCCACGATGTCCGCTTGAACCGCTCCGTCGGACACCAGGTTCTGCTGCACGTAAAACCGCGCGGCCGGTGGGGGCGCGTTGGCCTGAAGCGAGAACGCGGGCGATATGGGGCGCGGACCGGTACTGCGGTCTCCCGCGCACGCGAGCGACAGCGCACCGAGTACCACGAGGGACACTCCGAAACGATACCGAGCGACCATGGGGGTCTCCTTTCGGCAACTGCCACGAAGACGGGGTGTTTGCACGGATGAGCCATTGGTGTACCCCGCTCCCTGGAAACCGAACCGCCCCGAGGCAACATTTTGTAACGCCTGGAACCGGAGGCAGGCCGACGGCGCGGACGTGAAGGCTGCCGGTCCTAGGGAGACTTGTCCCGGTGCCGATCTACCGCATCGATCGTGAGACTCCACGCGTTGTATGTCGACCACACCAGACAGATCAGAATGGTGGGCAACAACCACAGGAAGCCACCCAGTCGTCCGGTAACGAGGCCGATCCCCGCGAGCGTGATCCCGAGGGTGGCGCTGTCGAAGCCAATGAGGCGTCCGATCCACGCTCGCCTCCGCCGCTGCGGCAGCTGGCGCACCGTCCTCGCCTGCAGCCGCAGGCTCAGCACCCACACGAGCAGGCTCAGGACTATAAGCTCGATTCCCAGTGGCACCCGTCCTTGCTCCGGGATCAACACGAAGATCGCAACGGTCAGCAGCACCGTGAGCGCGATGAATGCTTCTCTAGCGCGCCCCAGGTGAGCCGGACTATCGACGACGGTGCGGAGGTTGATGGACAACGCCACAGACAAGAGGCCCGTCAACGTGACTGCGGCGAGGGCGACCATGTCGAACAGCGGCTGCCACAGCTCCGGCCTGTAGGCAAACTCCACGTCAGTAGCCGTCGACTTCGATGACGGCATCGCTGAATGCCTGCGGGGCCTCCTGCGGCAGATTGTGCCCTACCCCTCCGGTGATGAGCCGGTGCGCGTACTTACCGGAGAACTTCTTCGCGTAGGCGCTGGGGTCCGGATGGAAGGCACCGTTCGCGTCACCTTCCATGGTAATTGTGGGCACCGTGATCACCGGTCCTGCGGCGAGCCGCTTCTCGAGCTCGTCGAACTTCGGCTCGCCCGCCGCGAGGCCGAGGCGCCAGCGATAATTGTGAATCACGATGTTCACGTGGTCGGGATTGTCGAATGACGCGGCGCTGCGATCGAACGTCGCGTCGCTGAACTGCCACTTGGGGGACGCGAGCTGCCAGATGAGCTTCGCGAATTCCTTCTGGTACTGCGCGTATCCGGCGCGCCCGCGCTCCGTCGCAAAGTAGAACTGGTACCACCACTGGAGCTCCGCGCTGGGCGGCAGCGGCTTCTGGTTTGCGGCGGGATTCCCGATCAGATAGCCGCTCACGGACACCAGCGCCTTGCAGCGCTCCGGCCACAACGCCGCGATGATGTTCGCCGTGCGGGCGCCCCAATCAAACCCGGCCACGATCGGCTTCTGGATCTTGAGCGCATCCAGCAGCGCGATGAGATCGACGCCGAGCGCCGCCTGTTGGCCGTTCCGCGGCGTCTCCGCCGACAGAAAACGCGTGGTTCCATACCCCCGCAGAAACGGCATGATCACGCGGTAGCCCTTGGCCGTGAGCAGCGGCGCGACGTCCGCAAAGGCGTAGATGTCGTACGGCCACCCGTGCAGCAGAATCACCGGTGGGCCACTGGCTGGCCCGGCTTCCGCGTATCCCACATTGAGGACGCCGGCGTCGATCTGCTTGAGAGACCCGAAGGCTCTTCGCGGCTCGATCGCGCCTATCTTCCCAGCGAGGAAAGTCATGAGGGTCGCCCCAATGAACTCACGACGGTTCTGGTTCATCCAAACGTGAAGCAGAAGGCCTCGACGCCCGCGGCGAGAAACTCGATCTCGAATTGCCGGTCCTCGATCGGCCGCGCTTGCCGGATCAGCTGATACGTCCGCTGTTCGGTGACGGCGCCCTGGCCCTGCGCGTCGACATCAGCTCCGCCGTGCGCCGGCTGCCCGTCAATCCGAACGCGGTAGCGCACCGAGGCCCCTCGCCCGGTCGGACCCATCACGAGATTGACGTCGCGAGCGTGAAAACGATAGGCGATGCGCCCGTTCGGCTGTTTCAGGACGACCGCCTTGCTGCCCAGGGTCCAGTCACCCCCGACCGTCCATTCGTTCAATCGCAGTCGCGCCGCGTTCCGTACGAAGTTCTCGCCCTGCTCCGAGCCGAGATAGGTCTCTCGAGAGCGGAGGTTGTCCCAATCTGCGGCTGCCTCAATACCCGGGGCATCGACAGTCACGAGCTCACGACTGAGGCCGCTGGCGCCGGCCTCGCCAAGCACCTTTTGAATCATTCGCTCGGACTCGTCGTAGGCGCCCTCGCCGAAGTGCGTGAACCGAATTGCCCCTCGTGCATCGATCAAGTAGAGCGCCGGCCAGTATTGGTTCGAGAAGCCGTTCCAAATGGCGTAGTCGTTGTCCACGGCGATCGGGTACTCGACTCGCATCGCCTTGATCGCGCGACGCACGTTGTCCAGGTCGTGCTCAAAACCGAATTCCGGCGTGTGAGCGCCGATCACGACGAGCCCGTGCTGGCGATATTTGGCGTCCCACGCCCGAAGGTACGGCAGCGTCCGCAACCAGTTGACGCACGTGTACGTGCAGAAGTCCACGAGCACGACTTTGCCGCGCAGACCGTCCGCGGAGAGCGGCGGTGAATTGAGCCATGTGGTCGCGCCCCGCAGCGCCCCCAACCCTTTGTCCGTCGCCACTCCCATCGCGTGCAGCAGAGACTTTGTGGAACCGATCATGGAGAACTCCAGTGTAGCCAAGGCGGAGGCCGCCGTCGTGAGAAAACGACGGCGGCCCTGATTGCTGACGCGGCTCACGCCCCTACTTCTCTGCTCCAGCCGCTGCCTGTTCGATCAGACGCGCCACGTCAGCCGGATGTGAGAGGAACGCCACGTGACTCGCCTTGATCTCGGTCGTCTTCGCTCCCATGCGCTTCGCATAGAAGCGTTCGAGGTCCGGATTTATGGCTTTGTCGTCTTGCGACACCAGGTACCACGACGGGATGGTCTTCCACGCCGCGTGCTCCACCGAAGCGCCGAACACGCTGCCAATGATTGGTTTCTGCGTAGCCGCCGCCACTTTCGTTTCCGCCACCGGGATGTCCGCGGCGAAGAGGTCGTGGAACTGTGCGGGGTCGATGTACAAGAATCCGGCTGCGTCGGGCCTGAGTCCTGCGCCGAGCGCAGTGGGATACTTCTCGCCGAAGGCACCGATCGGCTCGCCCACCTCGGGGGCGAACGCGGCGAGGTACACAAGCGCCTTGACGTTGGCGCTCCCCGCCGCGGCTTCGGTGATCACCGCGCCGCCGTACGAGTGCCCGACGAGCACCACCGGTCCTTTCTGGGCGTCGACCACGCGCTTCGTCGTCTCGACGTCGGCGGCCAACGAAGTGAGTGGATTCTGCACCGCGATGACGGTGTAGCCGTCGCGCTGCAGGATCGGGATGACGCGCGCCCAGCTCGAACCGTCGGCGAAGGCTCCGTGGACGAGCACGATAGTCGGCTTGGGCGCCTGGGCGGCCAGGCCACTCGCGAGGCCGGTGACGGTGAGAGCGGCGAGAAGAATGCGCCTCATGGTCTGGTTTCTCCTTTATTAGTGCGATGCGTTCGGAGCAGGAACGGTGAACTCCACCACTTTGGAGGCGTTCGGGATCGGCCGGTGCGTCGGGTCCGCCAGCTCGAGCAGCACCTTGTGCGGACCGGGTGGCAGCCCGACGAGGACTAGCGTCTCGTTGCTGGTATCGACAAACGGCCAGGATTGGTCATCGACCTTGACGTGCAAGTGCCCGATACGTGGTGAGACGGCAAGGGCAGTTCGATTGAACACCGGGAGAATCCGCAGGTTTTCCGTCCGGTATTGGATGAAGACCCGTCCCAAGGCTAACTGTTGGGGAATTGGCGGATCGACGATCAGTTTCACCGCCGGCTCACTATCGAGGGCGACCAGCTCTGTCGCCCCTTTGACATCCCTCGCCGTCTGTGCCGAGGCAGCGAGCGGGTAGAGCGCGACGGCGATGCCGATCACGGCGACCTTCTTGAAGACTCCCAGCATACCTGTCATGTGGAACTCCTCTCATGCCGTACGAAACGATGTGAAACCGGCACGCAGCTCACTCACGAACGTCTCCGGCTGCTCCCACGCGGCGAAGTGCCCGCCTTTGGGCAGCCGGTTATACCGGAGCAGCTTGGGATACGCGCGCTCGGCCCAGCTCCGCGGGGCTTGATAGATCTCGTCCGGATAGGCCATCACCGCCACCGGGATCTGAACGCCCCGTGCGTCGAAGAAGCCGCCCTTCCCCCCCAGCTGCTGTGTGCTCCAGTAGAGACGCGCCGAGGAGACCGCCGTGTTGGTGAGCCAATAGAGGGTGACGTTGTCGAGGATGTCGTCGCGCGACAGCCCCTCGCTGCCCCCATCAAACACGCGCACGATGAGCTCCTCGCTGCGCGCGTCGTGGTCGGCCATCCAGGCCGCGAGGCCGACGGGGGAATCGGCGAGCGCGTACAGCGTTTGGGGGCGGAGCCCCATCTCGTTGGCGTAGCCGAGCCCCTTCTTATAGAAGAAGTCGAGCTGGTCCCAGGCGCGCCGTTCGTCCGGTGATAGGGTGGCGGGGGGCGCCTCGCCACGGCCCATGGCCTGCGCAACCTCGGGTGGAACGGTGGCCGGCATGTTCGTGGAGATCCCGAGCAGGCCGGGGGGCTGCTGCAGAGCCATCGACTCCGAGACTGAATTCCCCCAATCGCCGCCTTGCGCGACGTAACGCGTGTAGCCGAGGCGCTGCATGAGCTCGGCCCACGCGCGCGCGATGGTGACGGGGTTCCAGGCTGCAGTGGTCGGCTTGCCCGAGAATCCGTACCCCGGCAGAGACGGAATCACGACGTGGAAGGCATCCGCGGCGGTCCCGCCAAACGCCATCGGATTCGTGAGGGGCTCGATGATCTTCAGCTGCTCGACGATGGAGCCGGGCCACCCGTGCGTGATGATGACGGGCAGCGCGTTCGCGTGCTTCGATTTCACATGGATGAAGTGAATGGCGAGGCCGTTGATCTCCGTGGTGAACTGCGGCAGGGCGCTCAGCTTGGCCTCGCACCTCTTCCAGTCGTATTGATTGCTCCAATACTTCGCGAGATTCTGCATCGTGCGGAGCGGCACGCCGTCCGATGAATCCGGTACCCATTCCCGCTCGGGCCACTTGGTGGCGGTGACGCGGCGGCGCAGATCGGCTAGATCCGCGTCCGAAGCGGTGAACCGAAACGGCCGAATCTCTGGCGAACCACGACCGCCAGTTTGGGCGACTTCAGTTAAAGCCTGCGTCATAGAGTTCGCTCTCCCCAGAAGGCCAAGCGGGCCAGCGGCAACGGTTGCCGTTGCAACCCCGACAAATTGACGGCGATTGAGATCGGATTTCTTGGACATAACGCGCCTCACTTCACCAGTGTGATGAGCGGTTTCCCTTTTTCGACGACATAGGTGGCGAGCTCCGCCGCGTTGGCGGTACCAATGTTCTTCGCGCTGTGGATCACGCCCGCCGGAACGAACAACACATCGCCGGCTTTCACCGTCGCGGTCGGCTGGCCCTCGATCTGATATTCGAGCGTGCCTTCGATGACGTAGATGATCTCTTCCCCCGGATGCGTGTGCCTCGGTGCGACATATCCGGGGTCGAAGTCCACGCGCACCTGGATGACTTCGCGGCCAGGCGCGCTGAGATCGTGGTGCTGCAGCACGGTCCGCTTGTTGCCCGGCTGCTGCGCCTGCGCCGTGCTTGGCGCCACAACGCTTGCGACGATCAGGATTGCCGCGCCCATCAGTGTCGCTTTCATGACTATTGCCCCGTGCTCTGGCTCGAGCGGAGCGGCTTGAACGCCGCGCGCAGCTCGGCCGCGAACAGCTCCGGCTGCTCCCACGCGGCGAAGTGGCCGCCCCGGTCCACCTCGTGGAAGTAGATCAGGTTCTTGTAGGCGCGGCGGGCCCATGACTCCGGTGGGCGATAGACGTCCTCCGGAAATACCGTGATCGCCACCGGCAGCGTGAGCTCGGTCGTCTTCCACGCCGCCGACTGCGTGGGATTTCTCCCGAGGTTTTCCCAATAGAGCCGCCCCGCCGACGTCGACGTATTCGTCAGCCAATAGAGCGTGAAGTCGTCGAGAACCTGATCCTTGGTCGGAGTTTTTCTGGCGTCATCGTCGCCATACGTCCAGGTCGCGAAACCCGGATGGACGAGCATGAACGCCGCCATCCCGACCGGCGAGTCGTTCAGGCTATAGCCCATCGCCTGGGGCCGCGCGGTCAGCATCGCGAAGTAGCTCGAGCTTCCGGACCTCCCGTACTTCCGGAGCGCGTTGAACACCGCGAGCTCCTGTTCGGAGAGTCCCGCGGGGGGCGGACTCCCGCTGACGAGCGCCGCTGTCACCTCGGGCGGGACCGTCGCCGGCAGGTTCAGATGAATGCCGAGCAATCCCGGGGGCGCCTGGCGCGCAAACTCGGTGGAGATCACAGCACCCCAATCGCCACCCTGCGCGACGTAGTGCGTGTACCCGAGGCGCTTCATCAGCTCGGCCCAGACGCGCGCGACGTGCTCCGGACCCCAACCGCTGGCGGTTGGTCTGCCGGAAAAGCCGTAGCCGGGTATCGACGGGATCACGACGTCGAACGCGTCCGCGGCAGTGCCTCCGTGCGCGACCGGATCCGTAAGTGGACCGATGGTCCCGAGGAACTCGAACACCGAGCCCGGCCAACCGTGCGTCATGAGCACCGGCAGCGCGTTCTTTTCCTTCGATTTGACCTGAATGAAATGAATGTCCACGCCGTCGATGTTCGTCACGAACTGCGGCAACGCATTCAGCTTCGCCTCCGCCTTGCGCCAGTCGTAGCCGTTCCCCCAGTACTGAACCAGCGCCTGCAGCCTGGCCAACGGCGCACCCTGCGACTGATCGGGGACGGTTTCCTTGTCGGGCCAGCGGGTCGTTTGGAGCCGACGGCGGAGATCCGTGAGTGCCGCGTCCGACACGTGCGCCCGGAAGGGCCGGATTGCGGTGTCTACCGTGGCGGTCTGGGCCGCATCCAGTTGGGGCACGGTGGTCGTCATTGGGGTCTCCTGCGGGCGGGCGGCGAGCAGGCCTGCGGTTGCGAGAAGGGCGATTCTAGCGGGGCGCATCGTTCGCTCCTGATTCGGTTGCCGTGGACGTGCGGGGAGGCTACGGACGCAGGCAGAGCGAGTCGATTGGACTAAGGTATTGGTCGATTAAAGGCCGCCGAACGTGGGCTTTGACGTCGCACCAGAGCCGTCTGGCGCTCCAACGCGAGGGCGCCATGTTTTCGTCCATGCAGGTCAGCGCCGTACGTCTCGACCAACCTGCCGAGCAATCGGACCTCATGATCGACAGCATTCCCGGATTGGTCGCCATCCTGGCGCCGTCCGGCGAGGTGACGGTCACGAACACGCGACTGGTCGAGTATTGCGGGCGGGGGCTCGAGGAGTTGAAGCACTGGGGGACCAACGACACCGTCCACCCGGAGGATCTTCCTCACGTCATTGAAGTCTTCAGCAAGGCGATGGCATCAGGCGAACCATACGAGTGGGAGGCGCGCATCCGGCGGTTCGATGGTATCTACCGCTGGTTTCAGATCCGTGGGCATCCCTCGCGCGATCGAGAGCGCATTGCCCGTTGGTACGTATTGCTCACCGATATCGATGATCTGAGACGTGCGAAGGAGGAGCTGCGCCGCGACGAAGCGTTTCTCGCGAAGGTGCAGCGGATCAGCTCCACGGGCGGCTTTTACTGGTGGCCGGCGACGGGGAAGGTTCTCTGGTCCGAGCAGGTGTACCGGGTTTTCGAGCTCGATCCCGATGCGCCGCTCACGCCGGAACTGCGTCAGAGCCGCATCCACCCGGATGACCTCTCTGCGCACAGGGAGACCGTGCAACGAGCCGTGCGTGAGGCCCGCGACTTCGAATACAATGTCCGATTGCTGATGCCTGACGGCTCCCTCAAGTATCTGCACTCGCTCGCGCAGGCCACGCGAGATGCCGAGGGAGAGTTGCTGTACGTGGGCGCGGTCCAGGACGTCACCCAGCAGCGACTATCGGAACTCGCGCTCAGCAAGGTGCGCTCGGAGTTGGCGCACATTGCCCGGGTGACGACGCTGAGCGCTCTTACGGCATCGATCGCTCATGAAGTGAACCAGCCGCTCTCTGGCATCATTACGAATGCCAGCACGTGCCTCCGGATGCTGGCGGCCGATCCCCCGAACGTCGAGGGTGCCCGCGAAACCGCGCAGCGCACGATCCGCGACGGGCACCGTGCGTCGGAGGTCATCGCGCGTTTGCGCGGGCTGTTCGCCCACAAGGGGGTCGCCACCGAACCGGTCGATCTGAACGAGGCGACCAGAGAGGTGATTGCGCTGTCGATGAGCGACCTCGAACGGAGCGGGGTGATCACGCGCACGGAGCTCGCCGAGAATCTCCCAGCGGTACTGGGCGATCGGACCCAGCTGCAACAGGTCATTCTCAACCTGATCGTCAACGCCGCGGACGCCATGAGCATGGTCGAGGATAGGGCGAAGGAGCTGACGGTGAGATCCGATCGGGAGGAAAGCGGCGGCGTGCGCGTGTCGGTGCGGGACACGGGTGTCGGGTTCGGGTCGGAGGCGGCCGAGCGGCTGTTCGAGACTTTCTACAGCACCAAGAAGGGCGGGATGGGAATCGGCCTCTCGGTCAGTCGCTCGATTGTCGAGCGACATCATGAATGGTCCGGAGAACGAACGGCCCCTCCTGGTTATCATCGATGACGATGAATCCGTGCGCGAGTCGCTGCCCGACTTATTGAGGGAATTCGGCTACGCAGTTAGGGCCTTTGCATCGGCGGAAGAGTTTCTGGCGTCGCAGCACGTTGACGAGGCGAAGTGCCTGATTCTCGACATCGCCATGCCCGGCATGAGTGGGCCGGATCTCCAACTCGAGTTGCGGCGCCGCGAGACGGAACTTCCGATCATCTATATCACCGCCCAGACAGATGAGACAATCCGTCCCCGTCTGCTCGCTGGCGGTGCCGTGGAGTGTCTGTTCAAGCCGTTCAGCGACACCGCGCTTCTCGAGGCGATCAATGCCGCCCGTAGACCCAACTAACGCTGCCCCGATCGTGTTCATCGTGGACGACGACATCTCGGTGCGGGAATCGCTCGCGCCGCTGATCCGCCACGAAGGCTGGCAGCCGGAGACATTCGCCTCCGCGCAGGAATTCCTTGATCGCCCCCGAGCCCCTGTCCCGAGCTGCCTGGTGCTGGACGTGTCGCTTCCCGGTCTCACCGGGCTCGATCTGCAGAAACGTGTCGCCGGGGAGCGGACCGACATGCCGATCATCTTCATCACGGGTCACGGCGACGTACCGATGACCGTCCAGGCGATGAAGGCGGGGGCCGTCGAATTCCTGACGAAGCCATTCGGCCCTGAAGCCCTGCTGACGGCCATCCGGAACGCCCTCGAGCGCAGTCGGACGGCACTCACTAAAGAGGAAGAGCTGGGCACGCTGCGGGAGTCCTACGCGTCACTCAGCCGCCGCGAACGGCAAGTCATGTCGTTGGTGGTCTCCGGGAAGCCGAACAAGCAGGTCGGTGGCCAGCTTGGCATCAGCGAGATCACGGTGAAGGCACACCGCGGCAAGGTGATGCGCAAGATGAAGGCCGGCTCGCTCGCGGATCTTGTGAACAAGGCGGCCAGGCTGCGCACGTGAAACTCGGGCGGCGCGTAGTCCAACGGCTGACACGTTCGTTCCGGCTGCGCTGATGCCTCCATCGTGAGACGATCGCTAGCATCCCCTCCAGTTGGCGACCGATCCTTCTCCCGATGGAGTACACGATGAAACCGACGACCTACGCTCCCTTGCTGGCGCTGCTGATTGCGATTGGGTGCAGCGACAACACCGCAACCAACATTGCGCCCCCGCCCCCGCCCCCGCCTCCGCCTCCCCCGCCGGCGGCGTTTACTGTGTTCGAGACACTGGGTGACAGCGTCTCGATCGCCGCGAAGCTGACCGAGTTTCGGACCGCGCTCGGCGGCGTCCTGAACGCACCCAACTCGCCCCCGGCCGACAGCGGGCGGCGCGAGATCAACTGGGACGGCGTCCCGGCCGCCCTGACCGACGTCGACTCGTTCCCGGCGAACTTCTTCAACGTCAACTCGAAGCGGGGCGCGCTGTATTCGACGCCCGGCACGGGGCTGCGCGTCGACAGCACCAACTTCGCGGCGGTCAACGCCGGGCTCGCCGCCCAGTTCACGGCCTTCTCGGGCAAGAAGCTGTTCATGCCCGTGGGGAGCAACCAGGTCGACGTCACATTCCGCCTGGCCGGCACCGACACGCCCGGCCTGGTCAAGGGGTTCGGCGCCGTGTTCGTGGATGTCGATCGGCTCGGCTCCGCGACGATCGAATACTTCGACGTGGACGGCCAGCGGCTCGCCATCGTCAGGGCACCGAATCACGCAGGCGCGCAGCTGCTCTCGTTCACCGGCGCGGTGTTCCAAGAGGCGATCGTGGCGCGCGTGCGGATCACGAGCGGCGACGCCGCGTTGACGGCGACGATCAACGACATCAGCGCCGGCGGGACCCAGGACATCGTGGTCATGGACGACTTCATCTTTGGTGAGCCGCGCCCGCTCGGCCCGGACGCGCAGGTCACGGTGGGAAATGTCTTCTTCCGCAGCGTGCACAACGGCACTCAGAACCCGGCCGTGGACACGATTGCCGCGGGCGCCAGGGTCACGTGGACGTGGAATGCCGCCGGCTCGCACAGCATTCAATCGACCGGCATACCTCCGGCCGTCTTCCGGAACAGCGTGGTGATGAGCGCCGCGGGCAGCACGTATTCCGTGCGGCTCTTCAATCCCGGGACGTACGACTACGACTGTGCGGTCCACGGGCTCGCGATGACCGGGCGGATCGTAGTCCGGTAACCGCGGTAATGGTGGCCCGGCTTCCTTGGGGGAGCCGGGCTCTCCATTTTCCGGGTCGGGAGAATCGATGCAGTCTGCGTTGCCGGAACCAATCGAGTTCAATACCTCCGCGCTCCTGGAGGCGTTCTTCGAACGCTCCCAGGACGGTTTCTTCTTTATGATGCTCGATCAACCGATCGAGTGGGGGCCCGGTGTCGACAAGGACGCGATGCTCGACTACGTCTTCGCCCACCAGCGCATGACCAAGGTCAATCCCGCGATGGCGAAGCAGTTCCGCACGACCCGAGAGGCGCTGATCGGACTCACGCCCAACGATTTCTTCCAGCACGACGTGGCGGCAGGGCGCCGCGGGTGGCGGGCCCTGTTCGATGCCGGTCACAGGCACAGCATCACCAATGAGCGGCGGCTCGACGGATCGACCATGTGGGTCGAAGGGGACTACATGTGTTTCTACGATTCGGGCGGCCGGATCACGGGGCATTTCGGGATCCAGCGCGACGTCACCGACCGCACCCGCGCCGCGGAGGAGCTGGAGCAATCCCGCGAGGAGCTGCGCGCGCTCGCGGCCCGGCTGCAGGCGATCCGGGAGGAAGAGCGCACCCGCATCGCGCGTGAGATTCACGACGAGTTGGGCCAGGCGCTCACGGCCCTGAAGCTCGACCTGGCCTGGATGGGAGCCAAGCGAACCAAAGGCGGGCGCACGTCCGAGTCGCTCCGTGCGATCGATGAGTCGATCACCGAGCGTATCGATCAGACCATGGAGATCGTGCGTCGCATCGCGAGTGAGCTGCGCCCCAGCGTGCTCGACCAGCTGGGCCTCGAGGCCGCCATCGAGTACCTGGTCCAGGACGCGAGCCGGCACAGCGGCATCAAGGTCACCCTCGACACCGCCCAGGAGTTCCCGCGCCTCCCCGACGAAATCGCCAGTCACGCGTTCCGAATCATCCAGGAGGCACTCACCAACGTCACTCGGCACTCCAAGGCCACACGGGTGGACGTGTCGGTGCGGCGCGCCGGCGGAGCCATCATCCTCGGCGTCGCGGACAATGGGGTCGGGTTCACGCCCGGTTCACTGAGTGGGCTCCACTCCCTCGGCCTCGTGGGGATGCGCGAGCGGGCGTTGGCGTGCGGCGGGGTCCTGATGGTGCAAGGCAAGCCGGGCGAGGGTACGTCGATCGTCGTCACGATTCCGGTCAAAGCGTCATGATTCGGATCTTCATCGCGGACGACCATCCGATCGTGCGGCAGGGTCTCCGGCGCATCGTCGAGGCCGACCCGGGACTGGTGATTGCCGGTGAAGCCGGTGACGCCAAGGCGCTCCTCGGCGCGCTCGATCGCACCGCGACCGATCTGGTGCTGCTCGACGTGTCGATGCCCGGCGGACCCTTTATCGAGACGTTGCAGCAGCTGCGTGCCAAACACCCGACGGTCCGCGTGCTGGTCCTGAGCGTGCACCCCGAGGATCAGTGGGCCGTGCGGGCGCTCCGGGCCGGAGCGTCGGGCTATCTCACCAAGGACCACTCGCCCGAGCAGCTGCTCGAGGCGATCCGTCGCGTCTATCGGGGTGGCAAGTTCGTCAGTCCCGCGCTGGCGGAGCATTTGGCCGAGCATCTCGACGGCGGCGGGCAGCGAGCCCCCCATGAGCTGCTCTCAGATCGTGAGTTCGAGGTAATGCGCCGGCTGGGGAGCGGGCTCACCGTTACCCAGATCGCGAGCGAGCTGGCCATTTCGGCCAAAACGGTGAGCACGTACCGGACGCGGATTCTCGAGAAGATGGCGGTGGATACCAATGCCGAGCTGGTGAGCTACGCCGCGAGGTATGGACTGATCGGCTGACGAGCCGCTTTCCCTAGTCGCGCATGAAGTGGCAGGTGTAGCCGCCGGGATGCGTGCGCAGGTAGTCCTGGTGGTACCCCTCGGCGCTGTACCACGTGGATGCGGGCTCGATGGTCGTTGTGATCGGGCGCTTCCACTTCCCTGACGCCTCGACGCGCGCCTTGACGCGTTCCGCCGTTGCCTTCTGTTCGGGCGTCTGGGGAAAAATCGCCGAACGATACTGTGTCCCGACGTCGTTGCCCTGGCGGTTGAGCGTGGTCGGGTCGTGCAGTCTGAAGAACCACTTCTCGAGCAAGTCCTCGTAGCTGAGCACCGCGGGGTCGAACGTCACGCGGATCGCCTCAGCGTGTCCCGACTTGCTGTCGTGCGTGTCCTCGTACGTAGGGTTCTCGAGCCAGCCGCCCGTGTAGCCGACGTCGGTGTCGATCACACCGGGCACGTCGCGCAGAATGTCCTCGACACCCCAGAAGCAGCCGCCCGCGAGCACGGCCACCTCGGTCTGTGTTCCAGTCGCGACCGTCGAGCCGATGGTTCTCCCCCGCTCACTCATTATGGTCTCCTGGTAAGGACTGGAAGCTAACAACCCGCACCAGGGAATCTATTGATGGTTGCCAGGGGTGGTTGCGCCGGTGAGTGGGAGCGCGAGGCGAGCCTCGCACCCCACCGCCCCGCTTCGGTTAGCGAGGGTGAGCGTGCCCCCGTGCGCCTCGGCGATCTGGCGCGACAGCGCGAGCCCGATCCCCGAGCCCTCGGGTTTCGTCGTGTAGAACGGCACGAACAGGTTGGCGGAGTCGGCGACACCGGGTCCGTCGTCGCGCACCCACACCTCCAGGTGCCGGTTCGGTGCCGCCCAACCCACCTCGACGTCCCCCTCCCCCTCCCCCTTCCCCTCGCCTCCCGCCTCGAGTGTGGCATCCACCGCGTTGCGCACCAGGTTGATCAGCAGTTGATCCAATTGCCCGCCATCCGCCCGGATCGTGAGCGGTGGTCCGGGGCGAACGGACACCGGGAGGCGCGTCTCGAGCGCCACGACGCGTCGCACCCATTCGTCCACGGCGACCGCCTCGATTCTGGGCGGCGGCAGGCGCGCGAGTCGCGCATACGCCGCCATCAGGCGACTCAGCGACTCGGAGCGCGAGGCAATCACGCTCAAGCCGTTGAGGAGATCCGCCCGCCATTCCGTCGCGGCCGGCGTCCGCTCGACGAATCCGCGCAGGCTTTCGGCGATCGACTTGATCGGCGCGAGGGAGTTGTTCAGCTCGTGGGACAGCACGCGAATGAGGCGCTTCCAGGCCTGTCGCTCTTCATCGCTGAGCGCACGGCTGACGTCCGCGAGCACCAGCAGCTGGTGCGGCAGCCCGTCCTGCCTGAACGTGCCGCGGCGCAGCTCCCAGCGGCCGGCGCGGCCGGGAAAAGTCAGCGTATCGACGCGCGGTGCGTCGCCCGAGAGGGAGCCGGCGAGACCGAGGCTCGATGCGTCCCGGCCCAGCAGCTGTTCCGGCGCGCGGCCGAGCAGCGCCGCGCCGCTGCGGTTCACGAGCCGGAGCGCGTGCGCGGCGTCGAACGCGAAGATGGCGACGTCGATCTCTTCCATGACGCGGCGGAGCAGCGCGGTTGCTTCCAGGGCGCCGAGCCGCTGTGCGCGCAGATCGTCGCCAAGACTGTTCAGCTCGAGGAGCAGCAACCCGAGCGCGTCCTCGGGATTCGAGCCGCGGGCGCGCAGCGTGTAATCGCGTTCGCGCAGCGCGGCGAGCACGTTCGAGACGGTCTGCAGCGGCCGGACGACATGCTCCCGCACGATAGCTGCGCACGCGAGCCAGAAGCCCGCGACCAGCATCGTGAGCGTCCATTGTGTGCGGGGAGCGAAGTCGCCGAACCAGAGCAGGCCGAGCGCGAGCGCGACCGCCGGGAAGCCGCCGAGCAACGCGAGCCAGAACACACGCCGCTCGTGACGGAGAGTGGGAGGGGGGGGCTTAGAGACCATGCCGTTTGAGCCGGCGGTACAGCGCGCTACGCGACAGGCCGAGCGCCTTGGCTGCTTCACTCACATTGCCTGCCGCCCGCGTGAGCGCTTTCTGGATCAATACGCGCTCGACGTCTTCCAGGCTCATCTGATCGAGCGCCGCCGCGCCTGCGCCGTCGCCGCCACCGCCCAGTCCGAAGTCTCGGGCCCGCACCGGACCGCCCTCCGTCATGAGCACTGCCCGCTCGATCGCGTGATCGAGCTCCCGCACATTGCCTGGCCACGCATGGCGAAGCAGCAGCTCCATCGCATCCGGCGCAAATTCCTTCGCCGCCTTGCGGTAGCGGGCGGCGTAGCGGCGCAGGAAATAGGCGGCGAGCAGCGGGACGTCGGCGCGCCGCTCGCGCAACGGCGGGAGCCGGATCTCCACCGTATTGAGACGAAACAGCAGATCTTCGCGGAAGCGGCCCGCCTTCAGCTCCGACGGGATGTCAGCGTTCGTGGCCGCGATCACCCGCACGTCAGCACGGCGCGCGCGCGACGCGCCCACGCGCTCGTACTCGCCCGTCTCGAGCACGCGGAGCAGCTTCGCCTGCTGCGGGAGCGGCAGATTCGCGATCTCGTCGAGGAACAGCGTGCCGCCCTCGGCGAGCTCGAAGCGCCCGATGCGGTCGGCCTTCGCGTCGGTGAACGCCCCGCGCACATGCCCGAACAGCTCGCTCTCGAAGAGCCCGTCGGGGATGCCGCCCAGATTCACCGCGATCATCGGCCGCTCCGCCCGGGACGACGAGGCGTGCAGCCACCGCGCCACGACCTCTTTCCCGGTCCCGTGCTCACCGAGGATGAGCACGTTCGCCTCCGACGGACCCACGCGCTCCATCAGTCGCAGCACGGGCTGCATCGCGGGCGATTCGGCGATCAGCTCGGGGAGTCCTTCCTTGTGGAGCCTGCGGTTCTCGATCTCGAGCCGCTGGCTTTTGCGCAGCGCGCGGCCCAGCTCGACCTGCGTGCGCATGGTGGCGAGGAGACGGCGGTTGTCCCAGGGCTTCTCGACGTAGTCCCGCGCGCCGCGGCGCATCGCCTCGACCGCGCCATCGATGCTGCCCCACGCCGTCATCACGACGACCGGGGGTGGGCTCTCCAGTCCCTGGACGCGCAAGAGCAGGTCGAGCCCTTCGGCTCCGGACGTCGTATCTCGGGTGTAGTTCATGTCCACGAGCAGCGCATCGAAGTCCCGCGCTTCGACGGCGGCTAAGACGCTGCGCGGAGATGCCGCCGTCTCAACGTCGAAACCTTCGCCCTTGAGCAGCAACTTGAGGGCTTCGAGGACGTCAGGTTGATCGTCGGCGATGAGGAGACGCGGGGAAGCCATGGGGGGAAACGTTGCGGGCCTGTGGCATGCGGGCTAGGCCCACCCCGAGACCTTAATCCGTGCGCAGGGCAACCATCGGGTCGATCCGTGTGATCCACTGGGCCGGGATGAGACTCGCAAGCGCCGCGACAGTCATGAGGAACCCGGTTACAACCGCCAGGGTCGTCAGGTCGGTGGGCGTCACATCGTAGAGCATTGCTGACAGCAGCCGATTCGCGAGCACCGCGCCGAGTAGTCCCAATACCGATCCGGTCGCCGCGATCGCAAGGCCGCGGCGCATCACCATGCTGCGCAATTCGCGGGCAGTCGCCCCGAGCGCCATGCGGACACCGAGCTCACGCGTGCGGTGGCGCACCATGGTCGCCATGGCACCGAACAGACCGACCGCCGCGAGAGCAACGGCGGCGCCTGCAAAAAGGGCGAGCAGCAGCGCGTTCAACCGTGGCTGCGCCAGCGGCCCCTCGAGGAACGTCGCGAACGGAGCAGCGCTCGCCAGCGCGACGCCGGGGGCGGCCTCACCAATCGCGCGGCGGATCGCCGGCACGGCAGCGGCAGGGGGACCGCTCGTGCGGACGACCAGCGTCATGGGCAAGGAGGGAAAGAATGACTGACGCAGGGGGAAGTAGACGGTGGGGCGCGCGTCCCGCAGGTCGCGGTAGCGCGTGTCAGGGACGACCCCGACGACGGTGACTGTTCGCTCCAACTCGGGTCCCATCCGAAGGCGTTTGCCGAGAGGGTCGGCCCCCGGCCAGTAGTGTCGCGCCGCGGACTCACTGATTACCACGACCGTCGGCGCGCCCTCGCGATCCGCGTCCGTGAATAGCCGGCCGCGGGTGATCTGTAAGCCGAGTGCCTCGAAGTAGGCCGGCGTGACGACTTCCATGTTCAGCATCGGATTGGCGGTCGCTTCCGCGGGTGACTGGCCTTCGGCCGCGGGGCGGCCATCCCATCCTCCAGATCCTGAGAACGGGACTGCTACGACAGGTGACGCCGCACGCACACCCGGGGTGGCGTACAGCGACGCTAACAACCTGTCGAGCAGCGCGCGCTGCTTCGCCGCATTGTCGAACTGATCGTAGCGGAGTGCCAGGTCACCAATCAGCAGGTGTGACGGCTCGAACGAAAGTTCTGCGCGTTCGAGCTTCATGAGGCTTCTGGCGATCAGTCCCGCGGCGGAAAGCACCAGCAGGGCAAGCGCAACCTGTCCCACCACCAGCGCGTCCGTCGCAAGCCGGGCGCCGCGGCTGACACTCTGTCGCGTATCCGACCGAAGCACTCGCGCCAGATCGACGCGCGAGGTGATGATCGCCGGCGCCACCGCGAAGATCAGCATCGCAAGGACCGTAATGCCGATAGCGCCGGCTAACGCAATCGCGTTCAATTGAATCTCGTCCAGGCGGGGGACTCCTGCCGGCGCGAAAGCGACGAAGATCCGGACCGTCCATGCAGCCACCGCAACACCCAGCGCCCCGCCGACGACCGCGAGGAGTGCGTTCTCGATCAACAGTTGGCGGATGACGTGCCGGCGGCCCGCGCCAAGCGCGGATCGCACGGCGATTTCGCGCACCCGTGCGAGACCACGCACCAGGAGCAGGTTCGCGACATTGATGCACGTTATCAGAAGAAGCAGCGCCGCCGCGGACGCGAACACGATCAGCGCTGGCTTGGTATCGCCCAGGACGAGCCGCGGCAGCGTGTGCACGACGCCGCGCAGGTTACGTTGCCACGGCGACGCCTCGGCGCGTGAGAAAAAGGCCGTCAACTCGTCGCGGGCATTGGTCGCGGACGCGCCGGGCGCGAGTCGCCCGATGACGTACAGGTCCTTCGGTAGGCTCGACGGAACGACCGGTGTCCAGAAGTCAGTGCCCCTGGGATACGCCAGACCCTGCGGCATCACGCCGATGATCGTGTACGACATGCCATCGTCGTACGTCAGCAGTTGGCGCCCAACGATCGTCCGATCGCCGCCGAACCTCCGCTGCCAGATACCGTAGCTCAACACCGCTACCGGTGCTGCGCCACTCACGTCATCGGCCGCGCGCAACGCGCGACCAACCACGGGTCGCGCGCCGAGCACCTCAAAGAACTCGCCCGAGACGGCCGTGCGGGAGAGCCGCGAGATCTGATCTCCGTCGCGGATCGGTTTCGGGACGGCGCCGTAATAGGAGAAGAAGGCTACCCGCTCAACAGATCGGACACGTCGTGCGAACTCGCGGGCGTCATCCAGCCCCAGGGAGTAGTTGAAGGCTCTGTCGGGCGCTTCTCCCCAGAGCACCACGAGACGGTCCTGATCGTCGACGGGAAGCCGGCGCAACAGCAGTGTGTGGGCCACCGTGAATACCGCGGTCGCGAGCCCGATTCCCAGGGCGAGCGTCAGGAGCGCGGTCACTGCAAACCCGGGCGCGCGAGTGAGGATGCGGAAGGCGTAGCGGAGCTCTTCGAGCACGGTGCTCTACTCCGTTCGCAACGCCACGATCGGATCCACACGTGTCGCACGGCGGGCGGGGAGGTAGGCGGCCATGAGCGCCACACCCAAGAGCAGGATGCAGACCCCGGCCAGGGTGGCCGGATCCGTCGGGCTCACTTCGAAGAGCAACGCCGCGAGCAAACGGGAGCAGACCAGCGCGCCGCCCAGGCCGACCGCCGCACCCACGGCCGCCACGACCAGGGCATTGCCGAGGACATCCCTGCGCAGCCGCTCCGGCGTGGCGCCGAGCGCCAGGCGAACGCCTATGTCGCGGGTCCGCTCGCGCACAGCCGAAGCCATCAGACCGTAGAGCCCGATCGCGCTCAGCAGCAGCGCTACGAGGCCGAAGCCGGAGAGCAGGAAGGCACTCAGGCGCGGCTGGGCGAGCGGCTCGGCGAGGTAGTCGTCCATGGTTCCGGCTGCCCACACGTTGATCTGCGAGTCGAAGTCGCGGACGGTGCGGCGCATCGCCGGAAGCACCGACCCGAGGTCGCCGCGCGTCCGCACCGCGAAGGTGCCGAACGTGATTAGCTGGCGCCAAGGGAGATACATCGTCGGTGTTGGTTCCCGCAGGCGGCGGAAGCGGATGTCGCCGGCGATGCCTACCACGGTCCGCCACTCTGCGACATCCCCGGGGAGCCGAAGGCGCTTCCCGATCGCGTCCTGCCCCGGCCAAAGACGCCGCGCCACCGCCTCGCTCACCACAACGATCTTTGGGGCGTTCTCGCGATCGGTATCCAGAAAGCCACGGCCGCGCAGGATCCGGATCTGGAATGTCCGGAAGTATTCGGGCCCTCCGACCTCGAGGGGCACAGGCGGGTTCGCGTCGACTTCGGCCGCCGATTGTCCTTCCAGCACCGGCGCTACCTGCATGACGTTCGCCCCCACGAACGGGCGGTAGAGGACCGGTGTCAGGGCAGTCACGCCCGGCACGGCGCGCAGGCGTTGGTACAGCTCATCGAACATCGCGTAGAGCTTCGATTTGGAATCGTAATTCACGAAGGGAATCGCGAGTTCTGCGATCGAGAGGCGGTCGGTGTCGTACCCCAGGTCGAGCCGCTCGAGGTGCTGGAGGCTGCGCACGAGGAGTCCGGCTCCGGCGAGCAAGACAACTGCGAGTGCCACCTGCGACGCGACGAGCGATTGTCGGACACGGTGACGCTGCCTCGTCCCGGTTCCCGAGCGCGAGTCGAGCCGGAGGGCAGAGGCGAGGTTGTTCCCCCGCGCGGCGGCGAGCACCGGCAGGATGCCGAACAGTAGCACGGCCAGAAGCGTCACGCCGGTCGCCACGCCAAGGGGTGCGCCCGCGACGCGGATCATGTCCATGCGCGGGAGGTGTCCCGGCGCGAAGGCGAGGAGCACGCGCAGCAGCCCTTCCGCGCAAGCCAGGCCGAGGGCGCCGCCGGCCACGCCAAGCACCGCGCTCTCCACGAGGAGTAGGCGGGCGACCTGGCCAGAACTCGCACCCAGCGCACGCCGAATCACGATCTCCCGCACACGGAGCGTGGAGCGCAGCAGGAGCAGGTTGCCCACGTTGACACAGGCGATGAGGAGCAGTAACGCCACGGCCGCCGTGAGCGCGACGAGCACCGCCCTCGTGTCGCCGAGCACCGCCTGCGTGAGAGTCTCAACCGCCGCGCCCGTGGGGTGCACGGGGACCGGTCTCTCCCGGTCAAGGACCTGCGCGATGGAGAGGAACTCCGAACGGGCCGCCGCCGGTGTGGCACTCGGTAGTAGGCGGGCCACCACATTCACGAAGTCGAATGGCCGCGGCCGCGTCCAGTAATCCGTCCCGATGGGATAATCCAGTCCGGGCGGCCCCACGCCGACGATCTCGTAGCTCTCCAGATCCTGCGTCGTCGTTAGACGACGGCCGAGCACCCGCGGATCGCCGCGGAACTCCTGCTGCCACGCCTTGTAGCTAATTACTGCCACGGGCGCCGCGCCCTCGAAGCCGTCCTCTCGCCGTAGCAGGCGACCGAGCGCCGGACGCGCACCAAGGACGTCGAAGAAGTTGGCCGTGACCATCGCCTGCTTCAGAAGGAGCGGCCGGTCGCCATCCGTCACCGGAATGGCCTGGGCGCCCCAGTGCACCACGCCGGCGGCGTCTTGCAAGGTCCGACTCTCGCGGCGCAGCCCTTCGAGCTGCTGCTGGATTAGGGCGAGCTTGACCGTTGGGTCGCGGAAGGTCCAGAGCGCGACGAGCCGGTCCGGGTCGCGCACCGGCAGATCCCGTAGCACCACGGCGCGGAAGACGGTGAACATCGCCGTCGCCATTCCGATCCCCAGCGCCAGGACGAGCACGGCAGGGGCGGTGAAGGCGGGGGTACGCCGCAAGGAGCGGAGCGCGTGACGGAGGTGTTGGAGGAGCGTGTCCATCATCGGTCCCCTATTCCGTTCGCAACGCCACCATCGGATCCACCCGGGTGGCGCGACGGGCCGGCAAATAGCTCGCGATAAGCGCCACGACGACCAGACCCAGCGCGGCGCCCACGAAGGTCACAGGATCAGTCGCCGTGATTTCGAACAGGAAGCTCTTGAGCACGCGCGTGGTGGCGATTGCACCACCTGCACCCAGCACGATTCCAAGGAGGGCGAGCACCGCGCCGCGACCCAAGACGAGTCGCAGCACCTGGCCGGCGTCCGCGCCCAAAGCGATGCGCACGCCCAGCTCGTGGGTGCGCCGGACGACGCCGTAGCTGATGAGCGCGTAGAGTCCCGCGGCTGCCATGACGAGTGCGAGCCCCGCGAAGATTGCCACCAGCGTGGCGTAGAAGCGCTGGGTCGCAACCGACTCGGCCATCATCTGGCGCATCGGCTGCAGCGCGTCTACGGGGAGACCGGGATCGAGCGTGCGCAGCGCGGCACGGAGCGGAGCCGCGAGCGC
>QHUJ01000028.1 GCA_003221895.1 Gemmatimonadota bacterium
GAAAGAGATCCGCAATCGTGTTCAGGTTGCTCGGATGATTCTGCCACGGATTGCTCGGCTTCCACCAGAACGCAAAGTACGTCTCCCGCACCGGCGCGGGCGGTCCGTAATACTCCACACCCGGCGGGCTCCCGCCCTGGAATCCAGCCGCATAGGTGAACTGCAAGACACTGGAGGGTGAGCGTGGCGCGCCCAAGTCCCCCGCGAGCGCCAGCCCCGAACCATTCGTCGTCTGGTCTTGCACGCTCCACCAGCCGTTTTCATCGAGTGCATTGAATGGTTCGTCGATCATGACGGAGAATCCCGCCGGCTCGTCGGGCCACCCAGTGGGTGGGGGCGGCGGTGGCGGCGGGGGCGGCGGCGGCGGCGATGCCCCGAGGCCGACCCAGGCGATCTTGGTGGAAAAGCTGTCGGCGACCTGTGTGAGGCCGCTTCCGTCCGCGTTCATAACGTATAGCCTCGTACGCCCGTGGTTATAGCCCAGGAAGGCGATCTTGGTCCCATCAAGCGACCACGCGGGGGCGTCGTTGATATGGAAGGCGCTATCAACGGTCAGCCGAGTCTGCCTCCCGCTCCCGTCGGTGTAGAGCACGTAGATCTCGAAGCTGTTCCCCGGGTCGTCGCGATTGCTCGCGAAGGCGATGCGGGTCCCATCGGGCGACCAGGCGGGGTGCCGGTTCTGGTAAGGCAGGGGCAAGCTGTTTCCATGCGAGCCGTCCGCATTCATGACGTAGATTTGGGCATCCGCGCCGTCTCGGTCATAGCTGTAGGCGATTCGATCACACGAGGGCGACCACACGGGGTCGTCGGAGAAGGAGTTGTTGCTGGTCAGGCGAGTCACGCCCGTCCCGTCGGCGTTCATGACGTAGATCTCGGTGAACGGCGGGAGGCGGCGGTCGCTTGCAAACGCGATGCGGTTGCCGCACCCCGCGGGCCCCATGACCGTGGACGTGTCGATGCTGAGCCGAGTCACGCCACCGCCATCGGCGTTCATCGCATACACCTGGCCGTTGCCATTGGGTGAGTCGCGTGAGCTTTCGAACAGGATCCGCGAGCTGTCGGGCCACCACGCAGGACTCTGGTCGACCGCCGGGTTGTCGGTGAGGCGCGTGACGCCGCTGCCGTCGGCGTTCATGACATAGATCTCGGCATTGCCATCGCGCCCACTCACGAAGGCAATGCGGCCCTGCGGGCTCTCGGTGGCGACCAGGTCGACGGACGTTGGTGTCACGGTCGAGCGTTCGCAGCCGGCGAACCCTATCAGCGCGAGCAGAGCGACCGAGCGAACACAGCGGGGATGGAACAGCATGGTACCCTCCGGTAGCAATCTGCTCGGAGAGAGCGGCAACATATGTGCCGTTTCGTGACTGAACGACGCAGCTTGCGGGCGGATGTCAGACATGTGGCGCGGCAGCCACCAAGAGTTGCGCGGCTCCTACAGGCGCACGCCTGTTATGACTCTTGGTGCGCGAAAACTTCCACCGCTGCCTGTAGCTGCTCGTCGGTGACATACGGAGCCGGCCCGAGCCGCAGCGTGTCGCCTCGGTAATCGGTCCAAATGTTTTTTTTGCGCAGCGCCTTCTGCACCTTGGCGGGACGCGATACCGGTAGCGCGAGAAACCCACCGATCGCTTCATTCCTCGTCACACCACTCAGGATCTCGATCTGATGCTGATTCAGCTCACGCAGCTTTTTCGGTGCGAGCTTCTGCTCCTCGAAGAACTTGAACACCGCTGCCGCGCGATAGTGACTCGTGAAGTCGTACGTCGCGCCGGCAAATCGCGCCGGACCAGCGCCATACGAGACGCGGCCCTCTCGCGGTGAGCGGCCGAGATCGGTGAATTCACTAAACCATCCGGTCACGACCGGACGCAGATCGCTCCCTTCCGGAAAACGGAGAAACGCATTGCCAGGACCCAACTGGCAGTACTTGTAGCCACCGCCGACGACATAGGCTCGCTGCAGCCCTTCCTCTATAAGAGAAAATGGCACGACGTTCAGCGCGTGATAGGCGTCCACGAGCAGCTCGGCGCCCACCCGTTCACACGCCTGCTGGACCGCGGTGAGGTTCGGGACGATGTGCGCATTCTCATAGAGCACCGCCGACACCAGCACTGCCGCGGTGCGATCGTCGATCGAGACCGCCAGGCGCTCGGCCAGGGTCGATGCCGGCATCGCCGGGACCTTGATCACCTCGATGCCCTCTTCCGCGAGACGATCGAGTTGGCGCCGGATGGTGTGAAATTCGCCGTCCGTCGTTACGAGCTGCGGGCGCTTGCGCAGCGGCAGCGCCGACAAGAACCGCACGACTAGCTCGTGCGTGTTTTGGGCAAGCGCGATGCGCTCCGGCGTGTCGTCGAGCAGGCGAGCGAAGCCGCGGCGTACCTCGTTCGCTTTCTGAAACGCGAGGTCCCAGACGTCGTCGACGTGCTCGGCAGTGTCGAGCAACGCCTGCTGCTGCGCCTCGAAAGCCACGTCGGGCCAGGCTTGATGGGAGTGGCCGGTCAGAAGAATGCGCTCCGTGACTCGGAAGCGCGTGTAATGTTTGGCGAGGTCTGCCGGATCGATCACAGCTCGGAACGAATCGCCCAGAGGTCAGGAAATGCCGGCTGGTTCAGTGTGGTCAACAAGTAGTCCGCACCGGCCGACCCACCCGTTCCCGCCTTCGTCCCAATCGTCCGCTGTACCATCTTCACATGCCGATACCGCCACTCCATAAACCCCTCATCGAGATCCACCAGCCGCTCGGCGATCTGGGACACGGTGGGATTCTTCTTGTAAACCTCCACGAGAATCCGCTGCACCTCAGGCGAGGGCTCCAGCGCCGCGCTGTGATCGCGCTGCAGCAGCGCCTTCGGCACCGAATACTTGTTGGCCGCGACATAGTGAAGGAACGCGTCCCACAGCGTCGGCTGGCTGAACCGCTGCTCCACGCGCTTACGGTTCTCGCTGCCCTCCGGATACCGCTCGAACGACGGCCGGCCTTTCTTGCCGAGGACGAATTCGATCTCGCGGAACTGATGCGACTGAAAGCCGCTTCCCGATTCCAGCCGGTCGCGGAACGCCAGGAAATTGAGTGGCGTGATCGTTTCGAGGACGTCGATCTGCGCGACCAGCGTCTTCAAAATCGTGAGAATGCGCTTGAGCGTGGCGCTGGCGAGCGGTGTGTTGTTCTCCCGCAGGAGTCGCTGGAGGTAATCGAGCTCGTGCAACACCTCCTTGAACCACAGCTCGTAGACCTGATGGATGATGACAAACAGCGTCTCGTCATGCTCCAGCTCGCCCGGCCGCGGCTGCTGCAACGCCAGCAGTTTGTCGAGCTGGAGATAACTCGCGTACGTGACGGTCATCAGGCGAGCCTCGGTTTGTACGTGTTGAGCGTCGCGTAGGGGTCAGGCCAGGGCAGGGGATAACCCTGCTCGTAGGCCGCATGCCGGGTCCAGTAGGGA
>QHUJ01000029.1 GCA_003221895.1 Gemmatimonadota bacterium
CAGAGGACTCGTCGGATGACATCTCCGCGGAACGTGATTTGCCGCCGCCTAACGAATCGCGCTTAAGCTGCGGCGCGCTGAAGAAAGATTCATTCCTTAATCTACGCGCGCCGGCAGCTTCAAGCGCTTGTTAGGCCGCCGGCGGTCAAGAACCCCTGACGACTTATGGGATTGGTAGGAGATCAACGGAGAGGTGCGCCGTGACGACGTGGCACTCTCCACGACCCACAAGGACGCCGGACATCTGGAAGTAGCCGTACCCCTCCTTGTTCACCGTGACTAGGTACGTTCCCGGTCTTTCGTAAGCCAGTCCGACCAAGGGACCGTACGAAGACACGCGGGCAGAGTCGAGATATTCTCCATCGCTTGCGATGACGAGCGCACCGACTG
The DNA here is from genome assembly GCA_003221895.1 of Gemmatimonadota bacterium. Classification (GTDB taxonomy): domain Bacteria; phylum Gemmatimonadota; class Gemmatimonadetes; order Gemmatimonadales; family GWC2-71-9; genus 20CM-2-65-7. The sequence continues at coordinate 391 of QHUJ01000029.1, forward strand.
CACTGGCCCCCGTCGTCGCGTCGAACACGGACACCGCGAGACTAGGCGCGGCATAATCGCGACAGACCACCGGGGCCGCGGCGCGGTCACATGCCAATGCTGCGTTCGCGACTGCAACCAGTGCGCAACGAAACCGTAGTCGGCCCATAAAGCCCTCCGGCGGCCTAACGAATCGCGCTTAAGCTGCGGCGCGCTGAAGAACGATTCATTCCTTAATCTACGCGCGCCGTCAGCTTCAAGCGCTTGTTAGGCGGCCGAGGCCGTGACGGTCGCTTGGCGAAGCGCGACCGCGGTCCAAACTGCACCCGCCACATCGATCGCCGCAAACACCAGCAGCGACCTCGGCATCACCGATGCGATCACCAGGCCGCCAAGAAGGACCGCAAACCCGATGCGACCCCAGACCGTGGCACGTATGTAGGGAGCCAGGTCGTTCCGGGCGCCGACAATGTGGTATGCCCCAACAGCGATGGCGAGCGCACCCACAACGCGCACCCACCCATCCTGGGCTGGCGGAAAGCCGAGAGTGCCGAGAACCAATGCGGGCATCAGAAGTAGCCCCACTCCTGCAGCGACAGCATAGATCCCGAACACGAAGAGGCTCTTGGCTGAGGTGCTCATGTGGAGCTCCGGTCGATCGGTGGAGGGCCGCCTAACGAATCGCGCTTAAGCTGCGGCGCGCTGAAGAAGAATTCATTCCACAATCTACGCGCGCCGTCAGCTTCAAGCGCATGTTAGGCAGCCGCCGCAGCGAATTAGCCAAAGTGACCCGCCGCGATTGAAATAACAATGCAGCTAACCACGATGACCACCATTCGCTGCACAAACCGCTGTGTTGGACTCAGTCTCGGGTCGTGCATCCAGTCCGGCCAAATCAGGCCGCTTACGCCCAACGTACAAGCGACAGCAAGGCTGACGCTAAACGCCAACGGCATTGGTCCGAGCAGATAGAAGACTAGACCAAGCAAGGAGGCCAGAGCCCAGAGTGCCACAGTGTAGACCCACTCGGCCGGCTTCTTAGAGGCTAGCGCGGCACGCGACCGGAACCATGAGATGCCGAGAACAATTACGAGTCCGCCGGCGGTCAGAGCACTCACCGCTGTGGCGAAGGGCGACACGGGAACCTTCATTTCGAACGCGGCGGCTGCCTAACGAAACGCGCTTAAGCTGCGGCGCGCGGAAGAAAGACTCATTCCTTAATCTACGCGCGCCGCCAGCTTCAAGCGCTTGTTAGGCAGCAGCCTAATCACAAGGGTTGCGAAGCCACGAATTTGGATCGGTGATCGCGTCGATGACTTCCCAGGGGTATCCGGGTCCTTCGATCTGGCGAACGTCTCTATGTATGACCTTCCCTTGGACATCGTAGTAAACACGTTCCTCTTCCTGCGTGCCATTCACAGCCCCGCGACCCGCGAACGCAAAGCGCAACCGTCCTTGGGGATCATAGTAGTACGTGAGATCGTGAGCAGAGTCTCCGCTGCCGCCACGAAAATGAATCCGGCGAACGATGTGCTGGGAGTCAGTATGAGAGGTGATCTCGAAGCTGACGTCCCCACCGTCGCAGGCAACAGTTGTATCGCGCTCCACAAAGCGTCGGAGCGCCACGGAAGTATCTACGCTCGTGACGATGGCGCGAATGGATCGGATCTCAGGACGGCGCATCCAGCTCGAGCTATCGCCAGTCTGGCCCCTTAGTGGCGTACTGGCGAGTGCGAGAAAAGCTAGGACTATAACTGCACGGTGCATAACCATCATTCGCATTGCTGCTGCCTAACGAATCGCGCTTAAGCTGCGGCGCGCTGAAGAAAGATTCATTCCACAATCTACGCGCGCCGTCAGCTTCAAGCGCTTGTTAGGCAGGGCGCCGCACTCATCGCTTTGCGCGAGCTTTGAGAACCTTCCGCAAGGCTTCGTTGACAGCCGCCGAGTTCTTGAACTCTGCAGCGACATCGGGATCCAGCACGATGATGTTCGTGCCTTCGCGGAAGCGCTGCACGTACTTCCCCCGTACGCCCTGACTGAAGTCATACTCAGGACGCATCTCGTCGCTTGAATCCGTTTGCTTACTGTTCTTCTTCATAGGCTTGGCGTTCTCGGCGCGTGGCCGGGCGAGCGTTGATCAACCGAATTTCATTACCGCGCTCCGTGTGCGCAACTACCAGCAGCTGCCCCGCCCTACTCTCTCCCACCAGCAGGAAGCGCGCCTCACCTTCAGAGTGATCTGGATCGGGTATGGTGATTGATAGTGGATCATCGAACGCGCTGGCGGCTTCGTCGAAATCGACACCGTGTTTACGAAGATTCGCCTCGGCCTTCTCGCGATCCCAAACGAACTCGAGCATGAAGCGAATCTAGAAGCATTAGAAGAACGGCGCCCCTGCCTAACGAATCGCGCTTAAGCTGCGGCGCGCTGAAGAAAGATTCATTCCACAATCTACGCGCGCCGCCAGCTTCAAGCGCTTGTTAGGCCGCAGCCTCCAGTCGGTCATGGGCGCCGAATGCGTTCACCGTCCGGTGCCGCGCAGCCCCAGCCCGTAGCACGGACAAACTCCACGCTCGGCAGTGCTGCGACCCGTGGAATCAGGGAGTCCGGGATCAAGCTTTCGATTACGCGGTGGTCGGGCGCCTCGCCAATGCTGTCCACTCCGAGCCGACGGAGGTCGGCCTTGTCTCCTTCGGTAATCGCGCGCTTGTAGAAGATTTGGACATCGCCGTCAATCTTGGACGTGTCGTGGACCGCCCACGCAGCGTTCGCTATCGCGGTCGGGCCAGCTACAAGGGCGCGGACCGCTCCCGTGTCCAATTCAGCACGCAGCAGTGCGACGCGAAATTTGTATAGGACACGCCCGCCAGCTGCCTGAACTGCACGAATGTCGTCTGCGTTTGGCGTGCGATTGAACTGTCCCGCGTACAGCAACAGGTCCACGATGACGCGCTTTGTTTGGGGCGCCCGAGGTTGCCACCCGCAAATGAATCCCCAAAGAGCCGTGTCTCGAGCTTGGGGGACCGCCTGGGCAGGCATCGAACAGACGATGCCTGCGACGCAGAAGGACGAAAGCAGCAGGCAGGACGATCTGGCACGATGCATAGAGCTAGACCTGGGAACGCTGCGGCCTAACGAATCGCGCTTAAGCTGCGGCGCCAAGCTCGAGTGTTCACAAATAGAATTCTACAACACCGCAGGCAGAACGTTCACCGGACCCATTGAG
>QHUJ01000050.1 GCA_003221895.1 Gemmatimonadota bacterium
ACCCCCTAGCCCCCTCTCCACGTTGTCGAGAGGGTGAACTTGTTAGCAGGTCAGGGGGTGAGGTCATTTTCTCGTCCGGTCGCTCAAGTCACCCCAATGGAGCTTCTTCCGGAGCCGCTTGAAGAAGCTTTCGGGGCCGAGGCGGATCAGATGGATCGGTCGCGCGGCGCGGCGCACCTCGAGGCGCTCGCCAGGCTGAATCGGCGTGCCCACCTGGCCGTCGAACGAGACGAGTACCTCATCACTCCAGGGCGGGATCGGCTGGATCGTCACGACGGCGTTTGCTGCCAGGACGAGCGGCCGGACGGCGAGGGTGTGAGGGCAGATCGCCGTGACGACGATGGCATCGACGGTCGGCACGACGATCGGTCCGCCGGCCGACATCGAGTACGCCGTCGAGCCGGTGGGCGTGCTGACGATGATCCCGTCCGCCGAGTACTGCGCGACCTCATCGCCGTCGACCGCGACCTTGAGGCGGACCACCCGCGCGACGCCGCCCTTGTGCACCACGACATCGTTGAGGACGAGCGGCTCGACCCGACCAGCTTTGGATCCCTTGCCGCTGATTGCCGATTGCAGCGCGAGCCGCGACTCGGTCGTGTACGCCTGCCGCACGATGGCGTCGAGCGCGAAATCGAGCGTGTCGGGCGCGGCCGTCGTCAGAAAGCCGACGCGGCCGAGATTGAGACCAAGGATGGGCGTGTCGGCGCCGTTGAGAAGGCGCGCGCCACGAAGCAGCGTGCCGTCCCCGCCCAGCGTGATGAGGCACTCCAAATCGGCCAACGCTTCGCTGAGCGGCGGCGGTGTAGTCCCGTCGCCCGCCGGCCAGAGGGACTGGATGCGCTCCTCGGTATACAGTTTGAGTCCGACGCTCGAAGCCTTCTGTTGAAGCGTCGCGAGGAAAGCGCCGAGGTCCGGATAGTTGGGGTTGCCGACGACCCCGACGTTCATCGCGTGGTGAGCGACTCTTCGGCGGCGAGGGCGCGGATCCGGGCGGCGATTCCCTCGCCCGTCAGGCCGACGTCGGCGAGCTGCTGCGCGCGCGGCGCATGCTCGTAGGTGCGGTCGGGAACGCCAAGGGCGACGACGCGGCAATCGGGCGCGGTCGTCTGGACCAGCGCCGCCAGCGCCGCGCCAAATCCGTTGACCACTGTCCCGTCCTCGACCGTCACCAGGAGCTTGTGGTCGCGGGCCAGGGCGTCGAGCATCTCGCGGTCCATCGGCTTGATGAAGCGGGCATTGACCACGGTGGGAGCCAGGCCGTCGGTGGCCAGCGCATCAGCGGCATCGAGGGCCGGCTTACACATCACCCCGGACGCGACGATCGCGCAGTCTTTTCCTTTTCGGAGCAGCTCCCACGTCCCGTAGGGAATGGTCGGAACTTCGGCGGCAGGGGGTGCCTCCGTCGGGGCCTTGTCGCGGGGATAGCGGATCGAGAACGGTCCGTCCTTGTGCGCGAGCGCGCAGCGCAGGAGCCCGATCATTTCGGCAGCGTCCTTCGGCGCGGTCACGGTCATGTGCGGCACGGCGAGCATGTACGCGATGTCGTATAGCCCCATGTGCGTCTGGCCGTCCTCGCCCACCATGCCCGCGCGGTCCACGCAGAAAATGACCGGGAGTTTTTGAATCGCGACGTCATGAATGATCGAGTCGTAGGCGCGCTGCAGGAACGTCGAATAGATCGCGACGATGGGCCGCACGCCCTGCGTCGCCAGGCCCGCCGCGAACGTCGTCGCGTGCGCCTCGGCGATCCCCACGTCGAAGAAGCGATCCGGCCACTTCTTCTGGAAAATGTTGGTGCCCGTCCCCGAGGGCATCGCCGCGGTGATCGTCACGAAGTTCGCGTCCTCGGCGGCGAGCTGGGTGAGCGCTTCCCCGAACACCTTGGTCCACTGGGGCGGACCGGGATTGACGGGCCTGAGCTTGCCGGTGACGGGATCGTAGGGCGCGCGGGCGTGGTACTTCTCGAGATCGGGCTCGGGCAGCGGAAAACCCTTCCCCTTCTCCGTGATGACATGGACGACGCGCGGACCCTCGAGCGTCTTCACGATATCGAACGTGTGCAGCATCGCGGCGATGTTGTGGCCGTCGATCGGACCGAAGTAGCGAAAGCCCAGCTCCTCGAACAGCATCCCCGGCGACCAGAGATTCTTGATGCTCTCCTCAACGTTCTTCGCGAAGTCGACGAGCTTCTTGCCGCCGATGAGGTGCGAGGCGCGCTCGATGACGTGTTTGACGCGCTCGCGCATACGTACGCCGATGGGGCTCGCGATGATGGAGCCGAAGTACTTGCTGATCGCCCCGACGTTCGGCGCGATGGACATCCCATTGTCGTTCAGCACGACGATGATGTCGCGCCCCGAGTCGCCGGCGTTGTTGAGCGCCTCGTAGGGCAGCCCGCAGGTCATCGCGCCGTCGCCGACGACCGCCACGACCGCGAACTTGTCTCCCTTGAGGTCGCGCGCCGCGGCCATGCCGTAGGCAGCCGACAACGCGGTCCCCGCATGGCCGGCACCGAACTGATCGTGCTCGCTTTCATCGCGGCGGAGGAAGCCCGACAGGCCACCCTGCTGCCGCAGCGTGTGCAGCCGGTCATTGCGGCCGGTGAGAATCTTCCACGGATACCCCTGGTGGCCCACATCCCAGACGATCTTGTCGCGCGGCGAGTCGAAGGCGGCGCAGAGTGCGACCGTCAGCTCGACGACACCGAGCCCGGCGCCGATGTGGCCGCCGGTCAGGGACACGACCTCGATGAGCCGCTGGCGCACCTCGTCGGCGAGCTCTTGGAGCTGGTCGTGCGGGAGCGCTTTGACATCATCTGGGCTACGGATGGTTTCTAGAATCACGGCTCCTCATTTCGGAATGCGGAATTCGGAATGCGGAATCGACGCTGACCGTTCAATTGCGCATTCCGCATTTCGCATTGCATTTCATTCAGTTCGGCCTCGTCACGATGTAGTGGGCGAGCTCAACCAGTATGGGGGAAGCTAACCCGACATCCCGCAGGTGGTCTACCGCTCTCGCCGCGCGCCGTTCCGCCTCGGCCCGCGCGGCGCCGACGCCCAGCAGCGTCACGAATGTGGCCTTGGCGCAGGCCGCATCCTTCCCGGCCGTCTTGCCGAGCTGGTCGGATGTCGCCGTCGCGTCGAGCACGTCGTCGGCGATCTGAAAGGCGAGACCGATCGACTCACCGTACGCACGCAGGCCTTCGATGTGACGCGGCGCGCCATCGGCAGACAGCCCGCCGATCACACACGACGCGGCAATGAGCGCGCCGGTTTTGCGGCGGTGCACCTCTTCGAGCGCCTCGATCGGCAGCGCCTTCCCCTCGGCCTCGAGATCGAGCGCCTGGCCGCCGATCATGCCGCCGGCCCCCGCCGCGCGGAACAGCTCGAGCTGGATTGCGCGATTGCGCTCCAGCGGGAGCGCGAGCGTCTCGAGCCCGTGCGCCAGCACGCGCGCGGCCAGCGCCACCATCTCATAGCCGGCCCGCGTGGCGCGCGGGACGTCGAACGCGCGATGCGCCGTGGGCCGGCCACGGCGCAAGTCGTCATCATCCATGCAGGGGAGATCGTCGTGCACCAGCGAGTAGGCGTGCACGACTTCCACGGCAGCTGCGAGCTCGGCCACGCCCGCCGACGACGCGCCGTTCAGGGCTTCATGCGCGGCGAACACCAGCGTCGGCCGCAGCCGCTTTCCTTCACCGAGCAGGCTGTACGCGATGACGGGATCGGCGCGGCTCGCCCACGTCTTGAGCACCGCGTCCACGCGATTGCGGGCGCCCGCCAGGTAGCTAGCGATCGCCCGGGGGGGCCGGAGGGGGGGGCGGACTGCTGGAAGTGGGGGTTTCAATCTCGAGGACTTTTTTGACCTTGAGCTCGGCCTGCGCCAGTTGCTCGCGCGCCACACGCAGCCGCTCGACTCCCTCTTCAAAGAGCTTCAACGCTTCGTCGAGATCGAGATCTTCGGCTTCGAGCGTGCGGACGATGGCTTCGAGGCGTTCGAGCTGCTTACTGAACTCGGCCATTCACCTCTCCGTCGGTCACTCGCAACCGAAACGCTTTGCCGGCCGGCAGCTGGGCGACGCGTTTCAGAATCGTCCCCTGTTCATCGCGGGCAACTGCGTAGCCGCGAGCCAGTACACGCAGCGGGCTCAATGCATCGAGTCGTGCGCTGTGCGCGGTGAGCAGCGCGCGGGACGTCTCGAGGCGATGGTCCATGGATCTGGTCAGGCGGTCGCCGGTCCGATCCAGACGCTCCACGACGTGCCGGGACGCAATGCGCAACGCCCGTGCCAGGCGCTGTCCGAGTACGCCGCAGTGAACCAGCACTTCCGCTCGATCAGGTGTCGCCGCCTCTGCAGCAGCCGAAGGCGTCGGCGCGCGGAGGTCGGCGACGAGATCGCACAGCGTGACGTCAGTCTCGTGGCCAATCGCTGAGATGACGGGCATCGGCATCGCGGCGACGGCACGCGCCACGCGCTCGCTGTTGAAGGCCCAGAGGTCTTCGATCGATCCGCCGCCGCGCCCGACGATCAGCACATCGACCGGAAGCCGGCGAATGCGGTTCAGCGCCGAGCAGACGGAGGCCTCCGCCTTGTTCCCCTGGACCTGGGCCGGCACGATGATCAGCTCGGCAAGCGGCCAGCGCCGGCCCACGACGGCCTCGATGTCGCGCAGCGCGGCACCATCAGGACTCGTTACAACGGCGATCCGGCGCGGGAACGGCGGCAGGCGGCGTTTTCTCGCCGGATCGAGCAGCCCGTCCTTCATCAGGGCCGCCTTCGCCTTCTCGAACGCCAGCTTCCAGAGCCCACCCTGCTCGCTCGACAGCAGCTCCGTGACCGACAGCTGGAAGTCACCCTTTTCTTCGTAGATCGAGGGTCGTGCGAAGACGAAGACCTGCATGCCGTCGACGGGAGCGGGGAGCATGTAGTTCTGCTTCGCGAACATCACGCAGCGGATTTGCGCCGTTTTGTCGCGCAGCGAGAAGTACCAGTGACCGCTGCGCCATGCCTTGAATCCGGCGATCTCACCGCGGATCCAGAGGGGCGGCAACCCCGCCTCGATCACGGCACGGGCGCGACGTGTCACTTCGCCGACGGTCCAGGCTCCTTCAGTCGACGCGGCAGCGAACAGATCCAGGCCGGCTCCCCCTCCGGGGGGGGGAGTTACGGGTTGGCCCATTGCCGAGCGGCTTGCACGGTGTTGTACAGCAGCATCGTGATCGTCATCGGGCCCACGCCGCCGGGCACGGGCGTGATTGCCGCTGCGACCTGCTTCGCTTCCTGAAACTTCACGTCGCCCACCAGGCGGTAGCCCTGCTTGCGCGTGGGATCGTCCACGCGATTGACGCCGACGTCGATCACCACGGCGCCGGGCTTCACCATGTCGCCCGTGACGAACTCCGGCTTGCCGATCGCGACGATGAGAATGTCGGCCTGACGCGTGTAGAGCTCGATGCTGCGCGTGCGCGAGTGGCACACGGTGACCGTGGCGTTGCCGCCGGGGCCGTCCTGCAGCAGCAGCGCGACCATGGGCCGGCCCACGATGTTGGAGCGGCCGACCACAACCGCGTGCGCGCCTTTTGTCTCGACGCCGGTCCGAATCAGCAGCTGCTGCACGCCGTACGGCGTCGCCGGGCGGAACCCCGTAGGATCGCCCACCGCCACCTTGCCCACGTTTTCAGGATGGAAGCCGTCCACATCCTTGCGGGGATCGATGCGATGCAGTGCGCGATTGCTGTCGATCAGCTTGGGCAGCGGCAGCTGCACAAGAATGCCGTGAATCTTGGGATTCGCGTTGAGCCGCTCGAGCAGGCTCATCAGATCGGCTTCCGTCGTGTCCTTGGGAAGCTTGATCGTCTCGTGGTAGAGGCCCGCTTCGTCGCAGGCTTTCCCTTTCATTCTGACGTAGACCTGCGACGCCGGATTGTCGCCCACCAGGATCACCGCGAGACCCGGGACGATGCTTTTCTTCTTTAAGGCGGCGATCTCGCCGGCCAGCTCTGCCCGCATGGTCGCGCCGATCGCGTTGCCGTCGATCAGCCGGGCACCACCCTGCATTGCCGAAGGATTAGCGTGCAACGCCCACCGCCCGTGTCTCGCGGATGACCACGACCTTAATCTGCCCCGGATACTGCAACTCGCGCTCAATTTTGCGCGCGATCTCGTCCGTCAGCCGCGTGGCGCCGTTGTCATCGACCGTTTCGGGCGTGACGACCACGCGCACTTCGCGGCCCGCCTGGATGGCGAACACCTTCTCCACGCCCTGGAATTCGGACGCGAGTTTCTCGAGCTGCGACAGGCGCTTCACGTATGTCTCGAAGGCCTCGCGTCGAGCGCCGGGGCGCGAGCCGGAGACCGCGTCCGCCGCCTGCACGATGACGCTGATCGGGGTTTCGTGCGGCACGTCGTCGTGATGGGCGGCGATGCAGTTGATCACGATCGGGTGCTCGCCGTATTTCGTCGCCACCTCGATGCCGAGCTGGACGTGCGTGCCGTCGTGCTCGTGGGTGAGGACTTTGCCGACGTCGTGCAGCAGCGCGCCCCGCTTCGCGAGGGCGACGTCCAGCTTCAGCTCGGCGGCCATGATTCCGGCGAGCCAGGCGACTTCCTTGGAGTGCTCCAGGATGTTCTGGCCGTACGAGGTGCGGTATTTCATGCGCCCGACGAGCTTCACCAGCTCCGGATTCATGCCGCGGATGCCGATGTCGTAGACGGCCTGTTCGCCGGCTTCGAGGATGCCGGCGTCGATGTCGGCCTTGGCCTTGCTGACGATCTCTTCGATGCGCCCAGGGTGGATCCGGCCGTCGGCGATCAGACGCTCGAGGGCGAGCCGGCCCACCTCGCGCCGCACCGGCTCGAAGCAGGAGACGACGACGGTGTCGGGGGTGTCGTCGATGATGACGTCCACGCCGGTCGCCGCCTCGAACGCGCGGATGTTGCGGCCCTCGCGGCCGATGATCCGGCCCTTCATCTCATCCGATGGCAGCACCACGGCTGAGACACTCGACTCCGCCGTCTGCTCGGCGGCGATGCGCTGAATCGCGAGCGCCACGATTTTCTTGGCTTCGCGGTCGGCGTTTTTCTTCGCCTGTTCGGTGATGTTGCGGACGAGCGCCGCTGCCTCGTCGCGCGCCTCGTTCTCGATCCGGCCGATCAGCTCGAGCTTGGCTTCCTGGGCGGTCAGGCCGGCGACCTGCTCGAGGCGCGCGCCGATCTCCTGCTGGCGCTTGTTCAGACCCTTGCTGCGCTCCTCGAGCTGCTGGTCCAGGCGTCGCAGCTCGTGTTCGCGGCGGTCCACACCGGCCAGCTTCTCATCCAGACTTTTATGGAGGTTTTCGCGGACGGCCATCAGTTCTTCTTTGGCGGCCAGCACCAGGCGCTGGCTCGAGTCCGCTGCGCGGCGCTCGACGCGCCGACCCCACACGTAGAAGACCACTGCCGCGACGAGCACGCCGCTGAGCACGGCCGCAATGATACCAGACAACTCTACCATTGATCTATCTCCAGACCTCTCCCCCATTCCCCCTCGCGGTGAGGGGGCCAGGCGGTGAGGCCATTTATTGTCAGCCGGCGCTCAAAGCCTTCCGTTTGGCCGGCGGCAGCATCTTCGCGAGATCGTCAGCGACGGCCGCGAGGCGCGCCGCCACTTCCCGCTCGGTTTGCTTCGATTGAAACAGCTCGTTCGTGATGTCCAACGCCGCCAGAATCGCGGCTTTATGCGTTTCCACCAGCGGTCCCTGACTCAACACCTTCTTCAGGGCCTGATCGACATAAGCAGCAACTTCCCGCGTATACTCCGGCGACAGATCGGAGCGAACCGTGTACTCCTCGCCCCCGATCATCACGCGGACCGCATGCTTCTTGGCGATCACTTCCGCGGGCCCCCGTTATCACGCGCCTGCTCCTCCAGGAACGTCAACCGCTCCATGAGGTCCTGCACCCGCGTTCGCGCTCCTTCGACGCGCTGCCGCAACGCTTTGTTCTCCGACTCCAGGTCGGAATTCTTCACCGGGCTGCCACGAGACTTCAGGTCTCCTTCGGCCTTCTGGGCGCGCGACCGCCAGCCCGCGAGCTCCTCCGCGACCTCGCGCAGGATGCCTTCAAGCTGATCGAGCGTTTCGCGCACATCAGGCCGATCGCCGGCGTACGTCAAGCGTTGCCTCCGCTGCTCTCAACATCTTGTCCAGCGCTGCGTTCGTCTCTTGTTCGGTCAGCGTGCGGTCCGGGGCTCGGAATGTGCAGCGCCACGTGACGCCGCGGGTTGCCGCCGGCAGACCGGGACCACGGTACTCGTCCAGCATTTCCAGCCGCTCGAGCAAAGACCCGCCTTCGCGGCGCAACACGTCTGCTACTGCGGCGGCAGTGACGCCCGCCGGGAGAACCAACGACAGATCGCGTACCACAGGGGGCTGCGTGGGCAGGGGCTGGTAGCGGAACAAGGCCGGCTGCCCGACGGCGATTTTGATCTCCAGCCCATAGAGCGGCGCTGCCCACTTGGGAGCATCCGCCTCGAGCGGTGTCGCTGCGCCCCACACTTCGCCGGTCGCGTCCTCCTTGGCGGCCACCCACCCCGCCCCATCGGGCGCAGGCTGGACGGCGCAGAACGGAGCCGCGACCCCTACAGCTAACTCAAAGTGCTGCTTTAGGTCCCATATGTCCATATCAGGTAGTTTCGCACGCTCGCCGGACGCCCCGTCGGACCAATGCTGGGGGTGCCGCGCGCCCGTAAGTACAATTCCAAGGTGCAGTTCCTCTTCGGGCCGTGCGCCGGCAGGAGCTTTCTTAAAGACGGTCCCGACCTCGAACAGCCGGACGTCCCGCTCCCCCACACTCCAGTTGTGCTCCACGCGCCGCAGCAGCCCCGGCAAGAGCCGGCTGCGCAAATGGGCCTCCTCGGCGGAGAGCGGGTTCTGGACAGGCACCGCGTCGGGACCGTCGGCAGGGCCGAGCGGCAGCGTCCGGGCCTCGAGGAGCCCGCTGCCGCTGCGCACCAGGTGCTCGCGAACGTGGTGCAGCGTGATCTCTGATGGCGCCTCGGGGACCGTTGTCGGCCGGTAGGGCCGCAGCTCGTCGGGGAACGTGTCGTAGCCTTTGAGTCGAGCGACCTCTTCGATCAGATCGACCTCACGGGTGACGTCCGGGCGCCAACCGGGCACCTGCACCGCCATTCGCTCCTCGCGTGGCGCGACCACGAATCCCACCGCGGAGAGCAGTCGCTCGATTTCCTTGCGCGGGACCGGGACGCCGAGCAGGTGGGCAACGCGAGCTTCCCGCAGAAACACCGAGCGCGGCTGCTGCGGCTCGGGCCAGATGTCGAGGGGCGCCTCGCGGATCTCGCCGCCAGCGACCGCGCGAATCAGGTCGATCGCGCGGCCCAGCGCTTCGGGCATGCCCAGCATATCGATGCCGCGTTCGAACCGGTAGCTCGATTCACTGGAGACGCCGAGTGCGCGGCGCGTGCGCCGAATCCTGGTCGGCTGGAAGTAGGCCGCCTCCAGAACGACGTCGGTGGTGCTCTCGCTGACCTCGGATTCGGCGCTCCCCATGACGCCGGCGACGATCGTAGGCCGCTCCGCGTCACAGATCACCGTCATCTCGGGGGTCAGCTTTCGCTCGACGCCGTCCAAGGTGACGATTTTCTCGGACGGCTTTGCTCGACGCACGACGACAGCCGGCCCACGGAGCCTGGCCAGGTCGAAGGCGTGGAGCGGCTGATTGACTTCGAAGAGGATGTAGTTCGTCGCGTCGACGATGTTGTTGATGGAGCGCTGGCCGACGCTCTGGAGGCGGTTGGCGAGCCAGGCGGGGGTGGGCTGGACCTTCACCCCCCGGATCACGGCGATCATGTACCGGGGGGCGCCTTCCGGATCTTCGACTCGCACCTCAACCCCATCCACCGCTCCACGATCCTTCCCCCTGACCGGGGCTTTGGGGGGAGGGGGCGTGGGAAGCGGGGGCAGCTTCACCGTGCCTCCCAGGCTCACCGCCAGCTCACGCGCCACGCCCTTGTGGCAGAGCAAATCCGGGCGGTTCGCAGACACGTCGATGACGATCTGGTCATCGGCGACGGGGATTGCTTCGAGGAATGGCGTCCCCGGCGGAGCCTGCGTGTCGAGCTCGAGAATGCCCGCATGATCGACGCCGAGGCCCAGCTCCTTGGCCGAGCAGAGCATGCCGTTTGATTCGACGCCGCGGATTTTGCGGCGCTCGAGCTTGAGGCCCCCCCCGCCCGGCAGCGTCGCGCCGACCGGCGCGAAGGGATAGGTCTTCCCCGCCTGGACGTTGGGAGCACCGCACACGACTTCGAGCGCCGCGCCGCCGCCCGCGTCCACCTGGCAGAGCGACAGGCGATCGGCGTTCGGGTGCTGCTTGACCTCGAGGACGCGCGCGATCAGTACGTCACGCAGATCCTGATGGATCGGCACGACGGCGTCCACCGGCGCGACCTGCCGCGCGAGCCGATCGGCGACGTCCTTGCCCTCGAGCGAGCGACTGAGGAGAGTTTCGAGCCAGCGACGAGAGACGATCATATGAACTGTTCGAGGAACCGCACGTCGCTGTCGAAGAAGAGCCGGATATCCGGGATGCCGTGGCGCAGCATCGCGATGCGCTCGGGGCCCATGCCCCAGGCGAAGCCGGTGTACTTCTCGCTGTCCACGTTGCAGTTCTCGAGCACCGCGGGATGCACCATCCCCGAGCCGAGGATTTCCATCCAGCCGGTCTGTTTACACGCCGCGCAGCCCGAGCCGCCGCAGATCTGGCACTGCACATCCATCTCGGCGGAGGGCTCCGTGAACGGGAAGAACGAGGGCCGGAACCGGACCTTGGTCGTGGGTGAGAAAATGCGGCGGACGAAGGTCGCCAGTGTCGCCTTGAAGTCCACGAACGTGATGCCCTCGTCTACCGCGAGGCCTTCGATCTGCTCGAACACCGGTGAGTGGGAAGCGTCGAACGGATCGCGCCGATAGCAGCGCCCCGGCACGACGATGCGGATCGGTGGCGGATAGGCCTCAAGCGTGCGGATCTGCACCGGCGAGTTATGGGTGCGCAGCAGCACATCGCCGCCCAGATAGAAGCTGTCCTGCGCGTCGAGCGCCGGATGATCCTTGGGAAAGTTCAGCGCGTAGAAGTTGTACCGCTCGGTCTCGGCTTCGGGACCGACGACGCGCGTGAAGCCGAGCTCTTTGAAGATGTCGCAGATCTCGTCCACGATCTGCGTGACGATGTGCACCCCGCCCCGCCACTGACGGCGGCCGGGCATCGTGAGATCGACGGCGGCGAGCGATGTGGCGCCGCGCTTGAGCTCGAGCTCACGCTGTGCGATCGCGTCCTCAAGCTCTCGTTTGAGGACATTCGCTGCTCCCCCGATTGTCCGTCGTTTCTCGGGGTCGAGCGCGGGGAGACTTTTGAGAATATCGGTGAGGGCACCGGATTTGCGCCCCAGGAACTCGGTCTTGAGCTCCTGGAGCCGGCGTTCGTCCGCCTGCGGAATCTCTTTCAGACGCTCCCGCAGCGAATTCAGAGCTGCTAGGAGGTCGCTCATGATTAGAGGGCCTTCTTAGCGACCTCCGCCAGCTGTTCAAACGCGACCGGATCCCGCACCGCGAGATCGGCGAGGATTTTGCGATTGACCTCGACGCCCGCCTTGCGCAGCCCATTCATGAACTTGTTGTACGACAGGGCGTGCAGCCGCGCCGCGGCGTTGATGCGCGTGATCCAGAGGCGGCGGAACTCGACTTTTTTGCTGCGGCGATCGCGATAGGCGTATCGCGCGGCCCGGTCGGTGGCTTCCTTCGCGGCCTTCCAGAGCTTGCTGCGCCCGCCCCAATAGCCCTTGGCGAGCTTCATCACCTTATTCTTGCGCTTCAGGTGCGCAACGCCGTTTTTGACGCGTGGCATGGTCTCTCCTTACGCCTGCAACAGGCGCTTGAGGCGGCGTTCGGCGTGCGACACCAGCGTCGCTTTGCGCAGGTGACGCTTGCGTTTCGCAGTCTTCGACGTGGCGTTATGGCGCTTGAAAGCGCGGTACCGCCGCATTTTTCCCGTTCCCGTCAAGCGGACGCGCTTTCGCAGCGCACGCTTCGATTTCATCTTCGGCATTGCAATCTCATTTCGGTGCGAGGACCATCGACATGTTCCGGCCCTCGAGCTTCGGTTCCTGCTCGATCTTGCCGATGTCCTTCAGCTCCAGAGCGACGCGGTCCAGCACTTCACGGCCCAACTCGATGTGCGCCATCTGCCGGCCGCGATACATCATCGTCACCTTCACCTTGTTGCCGTCTGCCAGGAATTCTCGCGCGTGCCGCGTCTTGAAGTCGAAATCGTGGTCATCGATTCCGGGGCGATACTTCACTTCCTTCAAGTGGATCACATGCTGCTTTTTCTTGGCCGCGCGCGCCGCTTTCGCCTGCTCGAACTTGAACTTCCCATAATCCATGATCTTGACGACGGGCGGCCGGGCGAGCGGCGCGACTTCCACCAGATCCAGGCCCCGTTCATGCGCGGCGGCCAGCGCTTCATCGATGGTGAGCACGCCCAGCTGGTCGCCATTGTCTGCAATCACACGCACCGGACTGATCCGGATTTGCCGGTTGACGCGCGTGCGTGGTGCTTTGCTGTTGTTATCGAGCGGTGGCAGCTGTGCGATCTCCTTTACCGAAGTAAAAAAAGCGGATCCGGGCTACCCTGCCCGAAGATCCGCAATTCCTCACCAGGCGGTGAGGTCTCGAGAACCCTGAAGCACTCTCAACGAGAGGCAGGCGGGTGGGGCGCTCAGCCCACTTAGCATATTGTCGCCAGTCAAACTAGCCGAGCACGTTCTGTTGGACAAGGCCAAAGCCTTTGCCGTCTTTCCCCAGCCGCCCGCTCACCACGTTCGGATCATGCTCGAAGACGAGCAGCCATTGCTCCGCCTCGGCGCGCTGGTATAACCGGCGTCGGCTCTCGAGTGTGACGAGCGGCTGGACGTCGTAGCCCATGATCCAGGGGAGCGGAAGATGGGCAGACGTCGGCACCAGATCGGCGATGAAGCAGGCTTTTTCCCCGCCACTCTCGATCAGCACCGATTGGTGATAGGGCACATGACCGGGCGTCGGGATGCCACGAATACCCGGCAGGATCTCGATTTCCCCATCGATGAGCGTGAACTCCATGTCCGCGAAATTGTGCGGCAGATAGCTGCCGGCGGTGCGCTCGTTGGTGTGCTGCGCGAAGTCCAGCTCGCCCTTCTGCACGACGTAGCGCGCCTTCGGAAAGGACGGACCGAGCCGACCGGAGGGATCGCGGAACCGGTCGCCGCCGGCGTGATCGAAGTGGAGGTGGGTGTTGATCACCCAGCGCACATCCTCGGGCGCGTGCCCCAGAGTCGCGAGTGCGTCTTCGAGCTGGGTGCGGCCGTTCGCGCCCTGGTTCTGCACGCCGTAGATGTCGATGAACTTGGCATCCTCCTTGTTGCCGAGCCCCGTGTCGATCAACACCAGGCCATCGTCGTGCTCGACGAGCAGGCAGCGCAGCGCCAGTGGGATGCGATTGCGTTCATCAGGAGCGACGCGGCGTTGCCAGAGAACCTTCGGAACGACGCCGAACATCGCGCCACCGTCCAGGCGCTGCGTGCCGCCTTCGAGGGCGTGACAGGTGAGACGGCCGACTTTAAAGGTCGTTGAGAGTGCGGGCGCCATTACCCTGGGCCAGTCTCAGCAGCTTGGCCAAGCATTTCGCGGCGGCGACGGCGTCCGGAGTGGCTCGATGCCGGCCCTCGATTTCAATCCCAAAGTGGTAACTTACGGTATCGAGATTCCGCCGCGGCAGGTCCGGGAGAAGTTTGCGCGCAAGCCTCACGGTGCAGACGCGCGGACCCTGCAGCAGCAGACCACACGCACGCTCGATCTCCGTCGACACGAAGGCCCAGTCGAACCGCGCATTGTGCGCGACAAATACGCATCCCTCGAGCGCGATCAGCAAGCGATCGACGATTTCCTCGAACGGCGGCGCATTGCGGACCATCCGGGCATCGATGCCGGTGAGACCGGCGACGAACTCCGGGATGGGGATGCCCGGATTGACGAGCGAATGAAACGCGACGGTCCCATCGAGCCGAACCACGGCAATCTCCATGATCCGATCGCCGCGGAAGGCACGGACGCCGGTGGTCTCCACGTCCACGACGGCGAACTTGCAGTCCTCGAGGGCGGGACTCGCGTCCGGCGGCGGGGCCGCGAGCATCCAGCGTCCATCCGGCGTGCGCCCGAAGCGGGTGTCGGCGGCAAGCAGCGCCGCGGCGATGCGGTCGGCGGTGTGGCGGTTCGCCTGCGCGATGCCGAGCACGTCGCGCACGATCGCCAGGCTTCCGGCCGGGCCGCCGTTCAGGAACGCGAGTGCCCGGTTGGAGAGGGACGAGGACGGGAGTGCCTGCAGCCCGTTCAGAGGTCGTCTCGCCGGAGCGGAAGCGTCATGCAGCGGGGGCCGCCGCCGCCGCGCACCAGCTCGCCCCCGTCGATGGAGATGACGGCGCGCTCATTGTCGTCCAGGGTCTCGTCCCCTGCGAGCAGGCGAACGGCCGGGATGACGCGGAATCCGGCGGTGGCCAACTCGCCCAGTGTGGCGTCGTTGCGGTCGTAGCTCAAGATCACCCCGGGGCGAACGGCGAAGGAGTTGCACGCCGACGCCCACTGCTCGCGCTCCTGGACGGTGCGCTGATTGCCGCCACAGAAGATGGGCTCGAGCGGGTGATCGACGGCCTGCATGGCTGCGAAGAAGTTGGGCACCTCTTTCACGCCTTTGGAGCGTTTGCGGCGGTGCAGAACGGCGAGCCGTTCCGGTCCTACGAAATGCGGCGGGTAGACCACGCACAGGTCGCGGTCCACCTGCGTAAAGATCATGTCCAGGTGAATGGCGGTGCGCTCGCCGGGCAGCACAACGATGATCACGTCGCTGACACCGCAGTGCTGGAACACGAGATCGCAGAGCAGATCGAGCGCCGCCGGGCTGGAGCGCTCGCTGAAGCCCAGGACCATGAGGTCGGGGCGGAGCGGATGTACGTCCCCGCCCTCGAGGGTGTAGTTGATGCGCTTCTCTTCCGATCCGTCGTAGAGGATTCCCGCGTTCTCGAATGTCGCATCGTAGCGGAACAGCGCCTTGACGAGCAGCTCCTCGGTCCAGCGCACGCCGTGGCGCATGGAGCCGATGATCGAGTGCTCGCCGATCACGATGCCCACGTCGCGCGTGAAAAACAGATTGGGAAGTGGCGGCAGGGCGTATGCGACTTCGTTCAAGGCGCGTGCGATCGGGCCGCCGTCTTCGAGCGCGCCTTCGACCATGAGCGCGACGAAATCTTCGGATGAGAGGGCCGCGAACTGCTTGGCCAGCGCGTCGGACGCAACGACCTCGAGGGCGCGCGTGGTGATGAACTCGCGCACCTCGGGCCGGCCCGCGATCTCGGCGAGGGCATCGCGCACCTCATGCACTTCCGCGAAGCGCTCCAGCACGGCCACCAGGCGCCGATGCTCGCGCTGCGCGATCTCGAGGTCGATGATGTCGTCGTAGAGGTAGTCTTCGCGGGTGCCGGGAGTAACCGCGACCAGTTCTTTCCCCGGAGTATGGACCAGGACCGAGCGGAGCGCGCCGATTTCAGACGTGACGTGGACCCGGGGCATGGGGGAAAGCTAACGCGTTTATCGATTGGCCAATGAGTAACTCAACGTTTCCAACTCCAGGGCCATGTTGACCGTCTTGACTTCTACGTCGGCGGGGACATTCAGCGGCACGGGCGCAAAGTTGAGAATGGCTTTCACGCCGCTGCGCACCAATCGGTCCACGACTTGCTGCGCCGATTCAGCGGGTGTCGCGACGATGGCGATGTCGCTCGGATCCTTCTTGAGGTCGTTCTCGAGGTGCGTCACGTCGCGGACGACGAGTCCATTCCAACGCGAGCCGATTTTGCGCGCGTCATGATCGTAGATAGCGGTGATATGAAAGCCGCGCTGTTTGAAGCCTTGATACTGCACCAACGCGCCGCCCATGCGCCCTGCCCCGACCAGCACGACGCGATACCCGCGCTCCAATCCCAGGATGTCGCGGATGCGGCGCGTCAGCTCGGGGACGGCATAGCCGAGGCCGCGTTTGCCGAAAGAGCCGAAGAAGGAGAGGTCTTTGCGAACCTGAGCCGAGGTCGTGCCGCCGAGCCGAGCGAGCTCGCGTGAGGAGATCGTGGGTGTTTTGGTCTGTTCGAGAAACCGGAGGTAGACAGACAGCCGACGGACGGTGCTGTCGGAGATCTTCCGCATTGTGAACTATTTCACAATGGAGGACCTCGGCGCAAGAGCCGGCAGTGCGAGCAACTCGTCCACGCGTCGGCTAATCTCGCGAAACGTGTTTCGGAACGCCGCTCGTTTCGCGGCGTCGTCGCCCTCGACCTCCGCCGGGTCAGGGAGGCTCCAATGCGCGAGGGCCGGCTTCCCCGGAAAAATCGGGCATGACTCCTTCGCCCGATCGCACACTGTGATCACATAGTCCCACGGCTCCCGCTCGAGCCCAGCGACGCTGCGGGGCGAATGCCCGGACCATGGAATGTCGAATTCGCGCAGCGTCTCGAGCGCGTAGCGGTTCACGCGCGCGGCCGGACGCGATCCCGCACTCGCGGCCTCCACTCTGCCATTCCCTTTAACATTGAGGATTGCTTCGGCCATCTGGCTGCGCGCCGAGTTGCCGGTGCACACGAACAGGACGCGGTAGGTCACGGTTTACGGGCGCGAATGAACGCACCCATGACTCGCCCGGTGACTTCGCGCGCGAGCACGTCGTCGATCCCCGCGTCTTTGAACTCGTACACACGCGTTGGCTCGATGTCGATATCCACGAAGCCCGCATCTTGAAGCAGCCGACGATATTCACCCTCGGCGAGAGCACCTGCCACGCAGCCGACCCAGAGCTCCATGCTGTGACGTACGACGTCCGGAATCTCCCCCCGGCAGATCACGTCGGACACCGCGAACCGGCCCCCCGGCCGAAGCACCCTATGGGCTTCCTTGAGGACCCGAGCTTTATCGGCCGAGAGATTGATCACGCAGTTCGAGATGATCACATCGACCGCCTGCGGCGGCAGGGGAATGTTCTCGATTTCGCCCTTGAGAAACTCAACGTTCGTGGCGCCCGCCTTGGCTTGATTCTCGCGGGCGAGGGCGAGCATCTCGTCGGTCATGTCGAGGCCATACGCCTTACCTGTGGGCCCCACTCGCTTCGCCGACAACAGCACGTCGATACCGCCGCCTGAGCCAAGGTCGAGGACCGTCTCGCCCGCCCGCAGATCGGCGAGCGCGGTGGGATTGCCGCAGCCCAGTGAGGCGAGAACAGCTCCTTCGGGCAACGCCGCCTTTTCGGAATCCGTATACAAGTTCTCGGTGACCGGATCGCAGCCGCAACCGCCGCTCTGCGCCTTGAGTGCCGCTTCGGCATACTTCGCCTTGACCGCGTCTTTGATCTCCATCAGTCGCAGCACGCGACAGCGCAGCTGCCGGCGTGCTTCCCCGGTTTCACGGACTTGGTATAGGCAGCGATCTGGTCGAGCGTCTCGCGCTGCAGGCCGTAGAACACCCAGCGGCCTTCTTTGCGGTCGGCAATCAGGCCAGCGTCTTTAAGCACCTTGATGTGAAAGGAGAGGCGGGACTGGGCGATATCGAGCACCTGCTCGAGCTCGCACACGCAGCGCTCTTTGTGCGATAGCATTTCGACGATGTTGATGCGGGTCTCGTCGGCCAGGGCGTGGAACCAACTGGCGACGAGGGTGGGTTGGGGCCGGATGGCAGTTGTCATGGCCTTAACGTATCAAGTTTTATTGATATGGCAAGCCCGCCTGGCAGCAGGACAGGGGACAGGTACCTACATGCGCCCCGGGCAGCACCGTGCGCATAAAGGTGAGCATCAAGTCGAGGGTTTCGCCCCGTAGGCTATACAGCCGTCGGCGTCCGTCGCGGTATCTGCGAATCAGTCCCGATTCCGTGAGCACCGTGAGATGGAAACTCACACGCGACGGCGGAACACCAAGCAGCTGAATCAGCTCGCCCGCAGCGCGATCCCGCTGGGACAAGAACTCGAGAATCGCGAGGCGGGTCGTGTCCGAAGTGGCGTGGAACCACTGCGCGACGCGTGCCAACTGGAGATCCAACGCGTGCGGCAAGTGTGGCAGACCCGGACGTTCGCGAGGCCACCGATAAGTGAAGCGAAGCAAGAGGCTGCGCCGCATGGGCACCAGTCTATCGCCAACAATTCAAGAATTCTTGAAATGTCCCATGTGGCCTATAGCTCCATGCCGCGGCTCGCGCGCATAAGCCGAATAAACGCGTGTGGCGGAAGCCGCTCCGGTCGTACGGCAACATCGAAGCCCAACGACCTCAGCTCTGCCTCATTCAGCCCCGGTACGGCGTTTTTTAGCTGTTTGCGGCGCTTGCTGAAGCACGCGGTCACAAAAGCGCGCAACCGCGGTATTTCGTCCGCTGTCACCAGCGGCTCAACCAGTCGCGTCAGCCGAATCACCGCGCTTCGCACCCGCGGCGGCGGCCGAAACGCCCCCGGCGCCACCGTGAAAACCTTCTCGACTCGCGCCACCGCCTGCACGCCCACCGACAGCGCCCCGTACGTCTTACTGCCTGGCGCGGCGGCGATTCGGTCCGCCACTTCCTCCTGTACCAGAAAAACGACGCGCTCCGGCAGCGGCGGCGTCAGCGCCCTATCAATCAATGGAGAGGTGATGTAGTACGGAATGTTGCCGACGACCTTCGCGACACGCGGCCACTCGAGCCGCAGCGCGTCCCCGGCGATGACGGTCAGGTTGTCTCGCGCCAGCGCCCCAGCCAGCCGCCGGTCTTTCTCGATCGCAATCACCTTCAGACCGCGCTGGAGCAGGACCTCGGTGAGTGTTCCCTGCCCTGGTCCAATCTCGAGTACGGTCTCTCCGGGCACCGGATCGAGCGCATCCGCGATGCGGCCCAGGATCCGGGGATCGCTGAGAAAGTGCTGCCCGAGTCGTCTCAAACCTTGAGCAGAACCACCGTGCGATCGTCGTTGGCAGGCGCGCCGCCTGTGAACGCCGCGATATCGGTAAAGACGGCCTCGAGAATGTGCCGCGCGGGACGACTCCGCAGATTGACGACGTGGCTCAACACGCGCTGTTCACCGAACCGCTCGCCACTCGGCCCCCGCGCGTCAGCGAGTCCATCCGTGAACAGGCACAGAATCGCCTTGCCCCGCTGGAACGGCACGACGCGCTCGGTACCGCCGTTGCCCAGGCCCAGCGGCGGCCGCGTCGCCTCGAGACGCGTCGTGACACCCGCATCGGTGGACACGAGAAACGCGTGCGGGTGCCCGGCATTCGCGTACGTCAAGGTGCCCTGCGCCGGATCCACAACGGCGTAGCACAGCGTCAGGAACATCTCCGTCTCGGTCAACTCCTCCGACAACGACGTCTCGAGACGGCGTAACGCCTCATGCGGCGACTCCGCGGTTTCCGCGTGGATACCAGACGCGGCCATCGCCAGCGCCATGATGAGCGCGGCGCTGAATCCATGGCTCGACACATCGCCGATCATCACGCCGACCCGCTCGCCGTGCAGACTCAACAGATTATAGAAGTCCCCACCCACCGATTCCGCCGGGCGACAGCGAGCGGCGACGTCGGCTTTCGTCGCGATCACGGCGGGCGACGGCAGCAGTTTGAGCTGCAGGTCGTGCGCCAGCTCCAGCTCACGCCGTACCCGCTGTTGGCCCAGATCGAGCTCGACCAGCCGCGCATTCTCGATCGCCGCGCCGATCTGGTTCGCAATTGCGGCGACGAGCTTGCGGTCGCCCGCCGTGAACGCGTCCTCACCGGTGCGATCGGTCAGGTTGATCACCCCGATCGGCGTCGGCACACGCCCCGGTGTCGCATAGACCACCGGAACGGAGAGAAACGCCTGGCCGCGATACTGGCGCTCCGCCGGACTCATCGGCTTCTGAGCGCGCTGATCGGTCGGATCGTAGCTGATGATACGCATTTCCCGAAACACGCGGGCGGCAATCGATCGCGGATCGTCCACTTCCACCGGATCGACTTCCCCAAGCTCCACCCCGCGAGCCGCCACGAGGCGGAGCACGTTGGCGCGCGGATCGTGCACCATCAGCGTGGCACGGCGCGCCCGCACGACGGCCGATACCTCGCGGAGTATGCGGTTGGCGGCTTCGTCGAGACGGATGGTGTGGCCCAGGATCTCGCTGATCGTATAGATCAGATCGATTTCCTCGTACCGTCCCGACAGCTCGGCGGCGACCTGGTCGGTCTCCTCCTCGGCGCCCATGACCGCGCCGATTACTTCCGCCAGCTCGACGGCGCCATGCTCCTCACCCCTGACCTCCAGCCACGCGTCGGACACGGATGGGATGGGCTGAAACCACGCGGGACCATCGGGAGTCTCGAGTCGCCCGCCGCCGTTGGGAGCCGGCGACCAGTGGGGCTCGTCACGTCCTTCGCCCAACCCTCCCCCGACGGGCAACAGCCGGCCCCCCGGGGTGCGGGCGCGCCACAATCGCAGAGTTGTACCGGAAAGTGCCGCGAGCACCGGGATCAGGCGCTCGAGTCGAGTCACCCCGCTCGGAGAGTCAGGCAAATGCCGTTGCCTTTCTCGTTGAACGCGACGTCATCGACCAGGTGGCGGATGACGAACAGCCCCCGCCCGAATTCGCGCTCCAGGTTCTCCGGGCTGGTGGGGTCCGGCGTGTGGCTCGGGTCGAAGCCGGCGCCGTCATCGACGACGTAGATGCGGACGACATCGCGCCCCAGCTCGACGCGGATGCGCACGACACGGTCGGGGTCCTCGCCGTTGCCGTAGCGGATCGCGTTGCCGAGAGCTTCCGCGAGGGCGGTCCGCAGATTGAAGCTGATGCGTCGTGGAGAGAGGGTGCCGGGCGGGAGATGACTGGCGACCAACTCGACGGCATCCCCGACCATCCCGAGGTCGCTCGGGACGTCGAGCTTCATCGAGTCGCGGCTCACCTGGAGTTGCAGGCTCAAAACGCCGCCAGTGCTTCCTCGGCCGTCCGGGTGATCGAAAACAGGGTGTCGAGCTTGGTCAGCTCGAACAAGGTCTGGAGATCGGCATTGAGGCCCGCAAGCCTCAACTCCCCACCCTGCTCACGGATCTTCTTGGACAGCGAGACCAGCACGCCTAATCCGGACGAGTCGATATAGCCGGTCTTGGAGAAATCGATGACAAACTTCCGGGAGCCGTCCTCGAGCGCGTCGAGGACCTTCTGCTTCAGCTCCTGGCGATTGCCGACGATGAGCTGGCCTTCCACCCCCACGACGACCACGCCGCTTTTGTCCTTCTTGAGCGTGAAACGCATCTACCCCTCGCGAGTTTGGAGAATGGCGATCGCAGCCGTGTTCACAATATCATCGGCGGTGGCGCCCCGCGACAGGTCCGCGATGGGTCGGGCGAGTCCCTGGAGGATCGGACCGAGCGCCGTCCAGCCGCCCAGCCGCTGCACCAGCTTGTAGCCGATGTTGCCGGCATCGAGATCGGGAAAAATCAGGACGTTCGCCCGACCGGCCACTCGGGGGCGGGAGTCGGGGGAGCCGGGGGAGCCGGGGGAGCCAGCCGCCTTGCGCGCAGCGACCTCCGGCACCAACGCCGCATCCCCCTGCAGCTCGCCGTCGAACTCGAAATCGGGCGCCGGCCGGCGGCCGCGCAGCTCGGTGATCGCCGCCTGAACGCGCTCCACGCGTGGGCCCTGCGCGCTGCCGCGCGTGCTATAAGAAAGAAAGGCGACGAGCGGCGTGTCGCCCACGATGCGGCGCCGGTCGCGCGCCGATGCGATCGCGATATCGGCGAGCTGCACCGAGGTCGGCTCCGGCACGACGGCACAATCGGCGAACGAGAGCACGCGATCGTCCTTGATCATGTAGAAGGCGCCCGAGACCGTGGAAACTCCAGGCGCCGTGCCCACCGCGAGCAACGCGGCGCGCAGCGTGTCGGCGCTCGGGAAGACGGCGCCTCCCACCATCACGTCGGCCGCCCCGATGCCGACAAGGCAGGCACCGCGCGTGAGCGGATGCTCTAATGCCTGGCTGGCCGCGGTGTCAGTGGGAAACCTGTTTGGATGGCGGGATCTCAGCAGGGCAACCAACGTGCGTGGTGCGTCGTGCGTGGTGCGTGGGTCAAGTAGCTGCACCGTTCCCAAGCCGTCACGCTCGATGCGTCGCGCAGCTTCCTGCACGCGCGCGTCGTCGCCTTCGGGAAAGACAACGCGCGGTTTGATGGCCCGCGCCCGTTCATAGACGCGGTCCAGGAAGCTCATTTCGCGAACTTACGCTTCAGAGCCTTCTGCACGGCGGGATGCACCAGGGGCGACACGTCGCCGCCAAAGCGCGCGACCTCGCGCACCAGGCTCGAGCTCAAGTAGGTGAGATCGAACGCGGGGACGAGGAACACGGTCTCGATTTTCGGGGCGAGGTTGCGGTTCATCAACGCCATCTGGAATTCGTATTCAAAGTCGGACACGGCGCGAAGTCCCCGAACGATCACCGCGGCCCCGACCGTTTTGGCGAACTCGGCCAGCAGTCCTTCGAACGATCGGACATCCACGCGCTCGTCGGACACCGCGGCCTTGATCAGCGCGACGCGCTCGTCGAGCGAAAACAGCGGCTGCTTGGAGACGTTGACCGCGACGGCAACGATCAGCTGATCGACGAACTCCAGTGAGCGGTGGATCAGGTCTTCGTGGCCCTTCGTGATGGGATCGAAGGACCCGGGGTACACCGCGATCCGTTTCATGGTGCGTAGACGAACGTGATCGCCGTGTCGCCGTAGCGGCGCGTGTCGTCGCCGGTCAGCGCGAGATCGGGGCGGTGCTCGATGCCGAGGACTCTGGCGAATGGCGTCGCGCGGAAAATGCCGGCAAGCCGCTCGGCGTCGTCGGTCGCATAC
>QHUJ01000051.1 GCA_003221895.1 Gemmatimonadota bacterium
ACATACCCAAGCGCCTCAATGGGTTCCGTTCCACGAGAGCATCTGGCAGAACTCGCAGTTTCGAGCGACCGTTTCGGCGCGTGCCTACCGAGCTAAAACGGTCGCTTCGCATTTTCGACGGACTCGCCATGGTCATCGGCATCATGGTCGGTTCCGGAATCTTCCGGACGCCGGGCGAAGTGGCGCGCCAGCTGGGACGGCCCTGGCTGACATTCGTCGCCTGGCTGCTCGGCGGCCTGCTCGCCTTTTGCGGCGCGTTGTGCTTCGCGGAGCTGGCAACGCGATACCCGAAAGCCGGCGGGAAGTACGTGTATGCGCGCGAGGCGTTCGGGCCGCGCGCGGGTTTCGTGGTTGGCTGGGTCGAGGGGCTCGCTATCTACCCGGCCGCGATTGCGGCCCTCGGCGTCGTGACGGGCGAGTTCGTGGGCCGCCTCGCAGGATGGCCGGCTGCGGTGAGCAAGTGGATCGGTGTGCTCGCGGTCGCGCTATTCGTCGCGATCAACATCGTCGGCGTCACGTCGGGCCGCTGGGTACAGAATCTCGTGACGAGTGCAAAAGTGCTCGCGCTCGGCGGCATCGTGGTGATCGCGTTCGTTGCGGGACACGGCGCGGGATGGCACGGTGTGCTCGCGGACGCACCAACGGGATTTGCGCTCTGCGGCGCACTCGCCGTCGCCTTCCAGTCGGTGATTTGGTCGTACTACGGTTACGCCGACGCCGGGAAGATTGCCGAGGAGGTGGTGGACCCCACGCGCTCGCTGCCGCGCGTGTTTCTGTTCGGCATCGCGATCGCGACGGGACTGTATCTCCTGCTCAATGCCGCGTTTCTGCACGTCCTGCCCTTCGACCACATCGCCGGCTCTGTGCTCGTCGTGGGCGACGTGGCTCGAGCGGTGTTCGGCGCCCGCGGTGATCTCGTGATCACGCTGCTCGCGCTGCTCGTGGTCATGGCGTCGCTCAACGGCAACGTATTCGTGACGCCGCGCGTGATCTTTGGTCTCGCCCGCGAAGGCCTCGGCCCCGCGCCGCTCGCGTGGGTCAACCCGGGTGGCACACCGTGGGTCGCGATGCTCGCGGTCGGGGCGGTGGCCGTCGTGCTCGCGGCAACGGGCAGTTTCGTGCGGCTGTTGTCGATCGCGATCGCGCTCGTCTTGCTCGTCGACGGCCTGACGATTGCGGCGATGTTTCCGCTGCGGGCACGCCGGGCCGATGCGCCGTTCTCGGTGCCGCTTTATCCCGCTGTACCGCTGCTGTTGATCGCCGTGTACATCGCGTTGCTGATCGGGACGGCGCTGGCGCAGCCGAGGCTGATGACCGTTGCACTCGGTGTGCTGGCTGCGGCCTGGCTCATCAGCGTGGCGGCTGTAGCGCCACTATCTGGACGAATCGCTCCGCCAGCAGCATCCCCCCGAACACCGCCCCCAGACAGCCGATAATCGTCACCGCCATGTAGAGGGCGGCCCGCCCGTACTGTCCCTGCACGATCAGGGCGAGACTCTCATAGCTGAACGTGCTCATGGTCGTGTAAGCGCCGCAGAAGCCGATGGTCAGGGCCGACCGGAGCGCGGGCGATGCGGCTCCGGAGCGGGTCACGTAATGCACGATGAAGCCGAGCACCAGCGAGCCGGTGAGATTCACGACGAGTGTCGCGGGGCGTCCCTGGATGAGCCGGTCGATGCCAAAACGGGCAAGCGTTCCGGTCATCCCACCGAGGGCGATATAGAGGATCGTCAAAAGAAAACTCCTGCCGTGAGTGGTTCAGGTAGGAGTCATCAGCCCGAGCGGGGGGCGGTTAACGGCGAACTCCATCGCCAGAGGGAAACATAGTACTAGAGGGCTGTCAGCGGAGGACGCGCGCGGTCTCGATTGGTGTGCGCTTTGACCCTGACGCCACCGCAGCCTCTGTCGTCGTATCTTTCCCGTCATGTCCGTCGTTCGTATTGCTCTGTCACAATTCAGGCCCACCAAAGGCGAGTACGCCGACAACGTCGCTCGCATCGGCGCCGTTGTCAGCCAGGCCGCGCAGCTCGATCCCAAACCCGATCTCGTGGTGCTCCCCGAAACGGCGACGTCGGGATACTTCGTGGAAGGCGGGGTGAAGGAGCTCGCCGTCACCGCGGGCTCTCTGGCCCGCGATCTCGCGGCCGCGTATAGTGGCCCGCAGATCGATATCGTCGTCGGTTTCTACGAACGGTTCCAGAACCACATCCACAATTCGGCGTTGTATCTGACCCTCGGCAACCGGAAGCCCGAGGTCCGGCACGTCCATCGCAAGGTTTTCCTCCCCACCTATGGCGTGTTCGACGAGGAGCGGTTCGTCGACCGTGGACAGGATGGTGTCCGGTCGTTCGAAACCAGCTGGGGCGGTAAGGTCGCAATCCTGATTTGTGAAGATGCCTGGCACTCGCTCGCCGCTACGGTGGCCGCGCTGGAAGGTGCGCAGCTGATCATCGTGCCCAGCGCATCCCCGGCGAGAGGCCTCGGGGAGGACGAGGATTGCGACGGGGTCACACTGCCGGCGTCGGTGGTACGCTGGGAACGGATCGTGCGCGGTATCGCGGAGGAGCACGGCGTGTTCGTCGCGCTCGCCAACCTCGTGGGGTTCGAGGGCGGCAAGGGCTTTCCGGGCGCGTCGGCGGTGATCGATCCGACGGGCAAGATCATCGCGCGCGGCCCGTTGTTCGAGGAAGCCCTGCTCACCGCCGACATCGACTTGGACTCGCTCACGACCGCCCGCTCTGATTCGCCTCTCCTCGCCGACCTGCAGAGCGCGTTGCCCGTTCTCACGAAAAGCTTGAGCGGCGACAAACAGTCACAGAAGGTCAGGTTTGATCCAGCGACCAACGGCATTCCCACGCACCATGCACCACGTGCCACGCACGCCGACGTGATCAGGCCAAACCCTTCAGTCGAGGACCCCCTCGCCATCGACCCCGAGCTGACGCGGAAGTGGCTGGTCAGTTTCCTGAAAGACGAGGTCGTGCGCCGGCGGGGATTCCCAAAAGGGCTGGTCGGTCTCTCGGGTGGCGTGGACTCCGCCCTGACCGCCTTCCTCGCGGCCGAGGCGCTCGGCAAGGACAACGTCATCGGTGTGCGCATGCCGTATCGCACCTCGAGTCCCGAAAGTCTCGAGCACGCGCAGCTCGTCATCGACAAGCTCGGCATCCCGTCGCTCACGGTCGACATTTCGGACGCCGCCGATGGCCTGTTGAAACAGGTCGGTGACCACGACCCGCACCGCCTGGGCAATATCATGGCGCGCGAGCGGATGATCGTGTTGTTCGATCTCTCCGCCAAACACAAGGCCCTCCCGCTGGGCACCAGCAACAAGTCGGAACGGCTGCTCGGCTACTTCACGTGGCACGGGGACGACGCGCCGCCGGTGAATCCGCTGGGGGATCTGTTCAAGACGCAGATCTGGGCGCTCGCGCGGCATGTCGGCGTACCGGAGGAGATCGTCGGCAAACCGGCGACGGCCGACCTCATCAAAGGGCAGACCGATGAAGGGGACCTCGGCGTTTCGTACGTCAACGCCGACCACATTCTCTATCACCTGATCCGCGGCGAGGAGCCGAGAGGCTTTACTAAGGAAGAGGTGGAGATCGTCCGGAAGCGGCTGGACTCGACGCACTGGAAGCGCCGTCTTCCCACGGTGGCCGTCCTGTCCCAGACTGCAATCGGCGAGTTCTATCTGAGGCCGGTGGACTACTGATGGCAAAACCGTCCGGGCCGACCCGGCATCCGCGCGAGTCCGAAGCGATCCTGACCGAGCTGATGCTGCCGCAGCACGCGAACATCATGGGCAATGTTTTCGGCGGGTTCATCCTCGCGCTGGTGGACAAGGTCGCCGCGATTTCCGCCATCCGTCACGCGCATCGCGAGTGCGTCACGGTGTCTGTCGACAAGGTCGACTTCCGCGAGCCGATCCACGTCGGCGAGCTGGTCACCGCGCTGGCGCGGGTGAACTTCGCGGGCAAGACCTCGATGGAAGTCGGCGTCAAGGTGCTTGCCGAGAACGTGCTGACCGGGGACAAGCGCCACACCAATTCGTGCTACGTCACCTACGTCGCGCTCGACGAGAACGGCAAGCCGACCGAGGTTCCCGGCGTCGTTCCGGAGACTGCCGACGAAAAACGGCGCTATGAGCGCGCGAGCAAACGGCGGGCGAAGCGGGTGATGGAACGGCGCTACGATCAAGGCCGGGGTGAGTAAAGTCGTCCTGGTGTTGTCCGGCGGCGGCGCGAAGGCCGTCGCCCACGCCGGTGCGTTTCACGCTCTCGAGCAGGCCGGCCTCGTTCCCAGCCATATCTTCGCGACCTCCATGGGCTCGGTCATGGGCGCGGCGCTCGCCGCGGGGCTGCCCTTCGATGAGGTCCGGCACCGCGCCATGGGCTTGCGGCGCAAGGACATCGCGCCCTTCGACCCGAGAGTGCTGATCATGGGTCTGTTCTCCCGCAGCCTCTTTCCCGCGAGCGGCCTGCGACGCGCCATCGCGCGCATCGTGCCGGCAACGCGATTTGCATACCTGCGAATGCCGCTCACCGTGACCGCCGTGGACTTGGACAGCGGTGAGCTGTTGTTGCTCGGCGGTCCCGAGCCGCGCGGCAGGGACATCGAGCTGGCTGACGCCTTGTACGCGTCGTGCGCGCTGCCGCTCTTCTTCCCGCCGCTCGAAGCGGACGGCAGGCGTCTCGCCGACGGCGGGCTCCGCGCGGTCTTGCCAATCGAGGCCGCGCGAACACGCGAGCCCGACGCGGATGTGTTCGTCGCGATCGACGTCGGTCCCGGCTTTGACGAGCGCGTGTCGACCAAGGACGGGCCCCGTCCCTCACCCCTCCCCAACGTCGTGCGTGTGCACGGCGAAGCCCTGCGCGTCATGATGGCGGACCAGACGGAGCGGGTGATCGCCAGCTGGCCCAAGGATGGGCCGCGACTGGTGTACGTGCGCGCTGTCACGGAAGGCGAAGCGACGTTTGCAGTCGATAGAGTGCAGGAGTACGTCGAGATGGGTTATCAGGCAACGAAAAAGGCGTTAGGATAGACGACGTGCGCGCTGCTGAGGTCATGATTGCCGACCCCGTGGTCGCCGCTGCGGGTGCCACTTCCTCGGAGGTGGCCGCCTTGATGCGGGTAAAGAACATCTCGGTCGTTCCGGTCGTCGATAATCCCAAAGATCGCCGCTATCTGGGTACCATCTCGGATCGGGATATCGTCGCGCGTTGTGTCGGAGCGGGGCACGATCCGACCGACTGCTCAGCCGCCGATCATGCACGAACCGACACTCCGGTCGTGAAGCCCGAGACCGAGATGAAAGGGTACAAGGTCGCCAAGCAGCTGGACCCCACCGACCACCACGTGAGGTCGACGATCGTAGTGCTCAACGGGGAAAAGAAAGTCGTGGGATTCATACCGCATCCGGAAGAAATCGACGGAATCCAGATTCAGGAGTAGTGCGGTCATTACGAATGGCGCACAAGCTTTTCACTCTCGCCGAAGCGAACCGCACACTTCCTCTGGTGAAGCGTGTGGTGCAGGATATCCTGACCGTCTATCCTCAGTGGAAGGATCTCGTCGCCCAGTATGAGCTCATCGCCGCTCAGGCTCGTCCCGATTGGGGCGAGTCGAAGGAGCAGATCGACCTCAAGGCCCAAATCGACGCCGTCGCCGGCAAGATCAACACCTACCTCGGCGAGCTGGAGCTGGTTGGCTGTGAATTCAAGGGATTCGACGAGGGGTTGGTAGACTTTCACGGACGCCTCGACGAGCGCGACATCCTGTGGTGCTGGAAGTTCGGCGAAGATCGGATAACGCACTGGCATGAGCTCGATGCCGGATTCGCAGGCCGCCAGCCTTTGCCGGAGGTCATGAGCGGTACATGAAGGGATTCTGGCTGCTCATCCACGTGATCGGCTTCGTCGCCTGGATTGGCGGTGGCCTGGCCGTGATGCTGAGCGGCATCACCGCGAAGTACTTCTCGCCCGAACAGCGGCTCGCCGTCTATCGCATCATGGCTGTCGTGACGCGCAGTCTCATCGGGCCGGGCGCGGTCCTCGTGGTCCTGAGTGGTCTGATCCTGTCCGTGCCCTACTTCCACACCGCGACAGTGCCGACCTGGCTCATGGCGATGCAGGTATTCGGCATTCTTGGCGCCATCGTGGCGATCGGGATCGTGACGCCGACAGCCGCGCGGCTGGGCAGGCTCGATCTCGATCCCCGCGGTGAGCTGCCCGAAAGCTTCGCCGGACTAAGAAGGAAGCAGGCAATCTTCGCGACCCTCGCCGGAATGCTCGCGCTCGCCGCGCTGCTCGCGGGCACAGTTTTTCGCATCTAAGTCATGACGTTCTGGCAGTGACCATCCCTCCTGTCTGCGGGTCGTTGTCGGGGGTAACAAACCCTTTAGAGCGTCGTCCTCATTTCTCTGACCCGGGGTGGCGGGCACGAGTGCGCGGCCTGGTACTCTTCGACTTCGGTGGAACGTTGGATGCGGATGGCGCTCGCTGGAGCATTCGGTTTCATGCCGCCTACCGCGCGGCTGGCGGCAAGCAATCCTTCGCGGCGTTTGAAAAAGTCTTCCGCGAATCGGATCGCGCGCTCGGACGCTTTTCCGGCATCGAGAAACTGGGATTCCGCGCCATGATTGACGCGCAGGCGGCACTGCTCCTCGCTCGGCTTCCTGACGGCGTGGCGCTCTCACAACAGAACATCGCCGACCAGTTCCACTCCTCCACTTGCGCCGTCGTGCGCCGCAACGAGACGCTGCTCGAACGGCTGCAGCAGTCATATCACTTGGGAGTCGTTTCGAACTTTACCGGCAATCTCG
This sequence comes from Gemmatimonadota bacterium, assembly GCA_003221895.1. GTDB lineage: Bacteria > Gemmatimonadota > Gemmatimonadetes > Gemmatimonadales > GWC2-71-9 > 20CM-2-65-7. Next base: position 6,821 of record QHUJ01000051.1, read on the forward strand.
AGCTCTGCCTGCAAGAGCTCGGACTGATGAAGTACTTCAGCGTCGTCGCCGACTCGGGACGCGTCGGCGTGACCAAGCCTGATGCGCGCCTGTTCCAGCACGCGCTGACATGGCCGGGACTCGTCGCCACGCCCGCCTGGATGGTCGGCGACAACTTCGAGTCCGACATCCGCCCGGCGGCCGCGCTCGGCATGTCCACGGCCTGGCTTGCACCTGGAAACGATAAGCCTCCCGAGGCCGGGATTCCGACGGTACGTTTGCAGACCCTATCCGAGCTCGCGGCGGCACTCGATTCATGATGCACGGACTCATTCTCGCGGGTGGACGCGGCTCTCGCCTGGCGGCCGACGGCGTCGAGACACCGAAGGCGCTCGTCGAGGTTGCGGGCCGGCCGCAGATCGTGCACCTGGCGGAGATGTTCGCTGCGCTGGGCTGCGAAACGGTCACGTGCATGGTGCGCGACGGCATCCCTACCGATTGGTCCGCGCGGGCCGGCCCGAACGTCACCGTAAGGTCTTGCCACACGCCGTCTTCGCTGCACACGTTGGTCGCCGGCCTCGGCGTCGTCCCTCCGGGTCCGGTGTTCTGTACCATGGTCGACACCGTGATGCCCGCGGACGATTGGCAGCGACTGTACCAAGCTGTGACGCAGCGTCTTGCGACGGGGTCACTAGCGGTGCTCGCCGTGACTCCCTTCGTCGACGATGAACTGCCCGTCTATGTGGCCCGCGACGCGGCCGGGTTCGCGACTGAGATCGCGGACCGTGCTCCCGTCTCTTCCACCGGTGGGCCGGTGGTCACCGGCGGTGTCTACGGTTTTAGTCCGGTCGCGCGTCGCCTCGCCGGTGTGGCCGTCGCGTCGCTGCATCGGATGCGCGCCTTCCTCAAACTCCTCGTCGAGCTGAAGGTGCCCGTCGCGACCGTGGAAGTCCCGCGCATCATCGACCTCGATCACAAGCGTGATCTGGTGGCCGCCGAGTCGTGGCTGGCGGCGGCGAAGGCGCCGCGATGAAGCGGCTCGTCGCGTTGTACCGCAATCCCACGTATTCGCCGGCGGCGCACCGCTGCAACGACACGGCGATTCTCGACGACACCGTCGCGATGCTCGAGCAGGCCGGCTGGTCGGTGAGACGTGCCGACGAAGCCGACGTAGCCGCAGGTCGCCTTGCTGCCGCGGAGTTGTATGTAAACATGTGTCAGGGTCCCGCGGCCTCGGAGCGGCTGCTGGATCTCGTGCCTGCCGAGGCGCTCGCGGTCAATCCGCCGCAGAGTGTGCTCAACTGTCACCGCCATCGTCTGGTGTCGCGCATGGCGGCCGCGGGATTGCCGTTCCCGCGCACCCTCATCGTGCCGACAGCAGACCCGCAGTCGCTCCTCCCGCTCGTGCATCAGCTCAACGGCGACGGGCAGCCGGTCTGGGTCAAGCGTGGTGATGTGCATGCTGAGACCAGCGCCGATGTGGTGTCGGCGAAGGAATCCAGCGTGACCGATGCCATCGCGGCATTCGCGCGACGCGGCGTTTCCCGCGTGGCGCTGCAGGCGCACGTCGCGGGTCCGATCGTGAAGTTCTACGCCGTCGCCGACGGCCGTTTCTTTTCCTGGTATCCTGCCGATGGACCACGCGACGCGAGGCTCGACATCGCCGAAGATCGCTTCAAGGCGGTGGTGTTTGCCGCGGCGCGGGCGGTCGGCCTGGAAGTGTTCGGCGGCGACGTCGCATTCCCGCAGCCCGATCAACCCGTGCTGATCGATCTCAACGACTGGCCGAGCTTCGCGCCGGTTCGTATCGCGGCGGCCACCGCCATTTCCGCCTACATCGACGAGAAAGCCGCAACCCGAAGGACTGCATGATCGACCTGGCAACTCTTTCTCAATCACAGCGTGTGTTCGACGCTGAGGCCCAGTACTTGGCGCCCGGGACCCAGAGCGTCGCGCTGTTCAGCAAACTCTGCATGGACCGCGGTGAAGGCGCCGTGCTGTGGGACGTGGACGGCAATCGCTATGTCGATCTGCTCGCCGGCGTCGGCGTTGCGAGTCTGGGTTATGCGCACCCGCGCTATGTCGCCGAGATGTCGCGGCAGCTCGAGCGCGTGCACGTCGGCAGCTTCACGTCGGAGCATCGCGCTGCCCTGGTGAAGTTGATCGCGAGCCTCGCGCCCGGCGATCTCAATCGCACTCAGCTCTATTCGAGTGGCGCCGAGGCCGTCGAGGCGGCCGTGCGCCTGGCGAAGGCGGCGACTGGCCGGCACGAGATCGTCGGGTTCTGGGGCGGCTTCCACGGCAAAACGGGCGGCGTGCTGCCGCTCCTGTCGGGGAGCTTCAAGCACGGTCTGGGCCCGCTTGCCCCCGGCAATTACTCCAGCCCCTATGCCTCCTGCGCGCGCTGCGCCTTCGGCAAGACGTTCCCGTCCTGCCACTGGCACTGCGTCGATTTCCTGCGCTCCAAGATCGCCGCGGAGACGTCGAACGACATCGCCGCGATCATCGTCGAGCCGGTGCAGGGCACAGCAGGCAATGTCGTTCCGCCGCCGGGCTATGTGCGCGAGCTACGCGCGCTCGCGACGGAGATCGGCGCGCTGCTGATCTGTGACGAGATGATCACCGGCTTCGGCCGCACCGGCAAAATGTTCGCCGTCGAGCACGACGCGGTCGTTCCCGACGTGCTGCTCGTCGGCAAAGGGTTCGGCGGCGGATTCCCGGTCAGCGGGATCGTGATCCGCGAGCCGATCGCGTTTTCCAAGCCGTGGGCCAACCCGAGCGGCAGCTCGTCGAGCTACGGCGGCAACCCGCTCGCCGCGGCCGCCGCCCACGTCACGATCCAGACGATCGTCGATGAAGGGCTGGTCGAGCACAGCCGCCGCCTCGGCGCCGCGATGCTCGCCGAAATGCAGGGCTGGGAGCGCGAGATCCCGATCGTCAGCGACGTGCGCGGCCGGGGTCTGATGCTCGGCATGGATCTCGTCGTCCCGGGCACGCGCAAGCTGCTCGATAAGAAGATCACGCGCTGGATCTTCGACACCCTGCTGCGCCGCGGCGTGATCGCGATGATCTACAATCCCGAAGTGCGCATCAATCCGCCGCTGGTGATCACGGATGAACAGGCGATGGAAGCGCTCGGCGCGATCAAGTCCGTGCTCGAAGAGGCGACCGCGCGTGTACGCGAGTAAGGGCCGCGCCGTCGAGGAATGGGCCGACCGCTGGTTTTTCGGGCCGGTCGGCTGGCGCGTGGCCAACGCGCTGCGGTCGACGCCGATCTCGGCCGACGTCGTGACACTCATGAGTCTCGTGCTGGGCGTGATCGCGGGACACCTGATGTGGTACGCGAGCTCGCGAATCAATGCCTGGGGCGTCGCGCTGTTCATTGTGTCGGACATCCTCGACAGCGCGGACGGGCAGCTCGCCCGGCTGCGCGGCACGTCGACGCGGATGGGTCGAATCCTCGACGGCCTGGCGGATACGGGACGGTTCGTCAGCCTCTACGGACATCTCGGCGCCCGGTTGTACGTGTCGGGCTGGGGTTGGGGCGGCGCGGTCTTGGCGTTCGCAGCATTGGTGTCGCATTCGTATCAGGCGGCCGTCGCCGATTTCATTCGCCAGGCATATCTCCACTTCGCGGTGGGCAACGGCAGCGAGCTCGACATACCGGACCACTCCGCGATGCCCCGGGGCGCATCTCTCGTTACGCGGTTTTCTTCCTGGATCTACGGTGATTACATCCGGCGCCAGGCGCTGCTCTTCCCTCGGACGGCAGCGCTGGTGCGCGCGCTGGCGGGACGCGGCGTCCCCGCATCACTGCAGCGCGCCTGGGCGGAGCGGCAGCGCTGGGTCGTGAGCGGCTGTGCGTGGATCGCTCAGAACATTCGGTTCCTGCTGCTGGCCGTGACCGTCGTGCCCGGATATCCGGCCGCGTACTGCTGGATCGTCGTGGGCCCGCTCAACGCCATCATGGTCGCGCTCATTCTTGCTCACGAGCGCGAGCCCAAGCTGCATGCGCCCCCCCAGCTCGCATAAGCCGTATCGCGGTGTGTTGCTGGGGCTGGGCGGCATTGCCCGCTCCGCTCATCTTCCCGCGTTCCTGACCGACCCCAAGGTCGCCGCGCGACTGCGCATCGTTGCCGTCATGGATGAGTCGCCCGCGGCGGCCGCGGTCGACGGCATTCCTCTGTTGCGTCGGCCCGAGCAGCTCGCGGACCTCGGACCCATCGACTTCGTCGATGTCTGCACGCCCACGGCATCGCATCTCTCGCTCTCTCTGTGGGGCCTGTCGCAGGGCTATCACGTCCTGTGCGAAAAGCCCGTCGCAACCACGCGCGCTGAAGCCGCGGCGCTGGCAGCGGCAGCGGGCCGGGCCGGGCGGGTCGTCGTGCCCTGCCATCAGTACCGCTTCAATCCGGTGTGGCGTCGCGTGCGCAGCTGGCTGGATGAGGGGATGATTGGCCACTGGTATCTCGCCGAGTTTCGCGTCTACCGCATGGCCGCGGATCCTGGAGTCGACCGCAGCGCAGTTCCCTGGCGTGGGCGGCTCGCCGACGGGCGGGGTGGCGTTGTGCTCGATCACGGCACGCACCTCGTCTACGAGCTGCTCGACGTGGCAGGGCCGCCCTCCAGGGTGCGCGCCTGGACCGGCCGGCTGCGCCACGGCGGCTATGATGTCGAAGACACGGCGCAACTGTTGTTCGAGTATCCCGATCGCATGGCGACCATGTTCCTCACGTGGGCTGCGCGACGGCGTGAGAACGAGATCCGCTTCATTGGCGACCGCGGCAGCATCACGTGGACGGGCGGCGTGCTCACCCTGGAGCGCGACGGGCAGGTGGAATCGTTCGATCACTCCGCTGAGCTGGACAAGGCGTCATACGCCAAATGGTTCGCGGATCTGTTTCAGGGCTTCGCGGACACCATGGATTCGGGAGACAGCACCTCCCACATCGCCGACATCGCGCAGGTCGCCGCGGTTCTCGAAGCTGCTTACGCCGCATGAGGCGCTCGTGGCAGGTCGCGCTGTTCATCCTCGGCGCGAGCGTGTTCGGCTATCTCGTCGCCCAGATCGGAATCGCCCAGCTCGCCGCTGACGCAGCCCGGACCGGCTGGGTTTTCGTTCCCATTGTCGGGCTGTACTCACTGGTGTTTGCCTGCAGCACCGGCGCCTGGCGGCTCATCATGGCGAGCGATGCGAATCGGCCGTCGTACTGGCGGACCTACGTCACCCTCGTCTGCGCCAGCTCGCTCAACTTCCTGACCCCGCTCGTCAACGCGGGCGGCGAGCCCTACCGCGCCGCTATCATGGCCCCGTGGCTCGGCAAGCGCCGCGCGGCTGGATCTGTAATCCTGCACCGGCTCCTGCATTCGTTCGCGTACGTCCTGATTTGGCTCAGCGCGGTCATCGTCGCGTTCGTGCTGCTGCCAGCGCACACGCGGCCGGTCGTATATCTGCTGCTCGGCGTCGCTGGACTGCTCCTGGTGGGCATCCTCGCGCTCTTCCTGTCCGCGCACCGCCGTGGATTGCTCGAGCGCATTCTCAACCGCATGCACCGCGTCCCGTTGATCCGCCGGCTCGCGGTGTTGCTCGAACCGCGACGCGCGTTACTGGTCGAGCTCGATAACCAGATCACAGAGTTTTACCACCGTCATCCGCAGCGCTTCATGAAAGCGGTCGCCCTGGAGTACCTGGGCCGCTGCCTGTTCATGATCGAGCTGCTGCTGATCGCCGCGAGCCTCGGGATCAGGCTCGGGTATTTCCGTGCGTTCGCGATCGGCG
>QHUJ01000072.1 GCA_003221895.1 Gemmatimonadota bacterium
CGATGGATCCAAAGACCTGAGCTATCAGTCCGGAGCGTTGCAGGTCACGGGCTGGAGCCGCCGCGAGAATCTCGCCGAACAGGATTTCCCCGTGCGGGACGTCGAAGGCGCCCAGCATGCGTGGACCGGCAGCAAGGTTGCTCGACGCCCGCACGACGGTGTCGGCCAGTGCGTGCCGCAGGGTGTCGATCGCCGCCTGGTCCGGCAGGAAGCGAAATGCATACGCGACGCCCAGGAGTGCGCGCAACGCTAGCGCGAACGGATCGTCGCCGACATTGCGGCGATCGAGCGCGTGGAGCGCGCGCGCGGCGCCGGCCGAATCGCCCTCGGTGATGTCCACCCACGCGAGGTGCTCCCACGCGGGTGCGAAATCAGGACGAAGCCGCGCCGCCTGCTCGAGTGCGGGAATCGCTTCCGCGCGCGCATGACCATCGAGGGGGCCCCGATGAAACATCTCGTCACCCAGCTGCATGTAGCCGAGGAAGAAGTTCCGCCACCTCTCCGTCTCCGCGCGGAGCGTATCGAGCCGTTGAGGGACCGGGAGCTGCGAGGCGCGAATCAGACTCCGGTACCACTCAGGGAACGAGTCGATATGACTGAGAACCCGGCGCACGCGCGCCGGGTCGTGCTCGAGGGCGAGCCAGCGTTCGACCTCATTCAGCCGCCACGAGCACAGCAAGCATGTCGAGTCGGATTGTTCCGCCTTTGTATACGCGATGTACGCGTTCTGCCACTTGCCGGCGGCAACGAGCTGCTCCGCCTGGAGGAACAGCGCCAGGCGGCACGGCGTGCGGGGCAGCGCGCCGCGCGGGAGCGAGCTCGCGAGAGGGCTCAGCGAGTCCCAGACCGCGAGCAACACGCGGTAGGTCAGCGAATCGCCCAACGTGGCCCACGCGTCGACCGGGGCGCGGACTTCCGGCAGCACGGTGCCCGATCCGCCGGGACGCGTGTCGGACAGCTGCACGGCGACGGCGCCCTGGCGCACGGCCACTTGACCGCGGATGACAAGCGCGGGCGCGCGGAAGGGCCAATGCAATAGCCACCCGCGCGAGGTGGTCACGCGAAAGTCGGGGTGGCTCCGCAGCTCGGCTCGGAGGAGATCGACGAGCGAGTCGGCGACGGCGCGTTGCGCCGGTGGGCCGATGTAGTCGAACCGCGGCAAGGCGACCGGGAGCGCGCCCGGGCCGGACGGCTGCCACCACCCGATCAAGATGATCGTAGTCGCACCGACGATAATGCCGCCGATCGCCAGCATCGCCGCACGGATGAGGTACCGTAGGACGCGCGTGCGCCACAGCGCGTGGCGGAATGTCCGCGCATCGACCCATGGCTCGGCATGCTCCTCCCGGAGCGCACCCCGCAGCACGCGCGCGATGCTTCGCGGGACGCCGCGCCACGACGGCGGGCCAGCGAGGAAACGCTCATTGCTCAGCGCCTCGTAGATCACGAGACCCGCCTGATAGAGATCGGTCGCGTGCGTGATCGGGCCGCCGCTCATCTGCTCCGGGGCCTGGTATCCCGGCGTGCCTTCCTGCGCGACGGACTGGCGTTCGTTCCCGGTGCGCTGCGGCGGGCTGGGCGCACGCGCGATCCCGAAGTCCGACAGCTTCGCGTGCTGCGGATCGCTGATCAGGAAGACGTTGCTCGGCTTCACATCGCGATGCACGATGCCGGCGCGGTGTACCGCCTCGAGACCGGCGAGGAGATCGCGGCCCATTTTCACCGCATCACGAACCGTCAGCGGTCCACGCTCGAGTCGCTTCTCGAGCGTGGGTCCCTCGACGAACTCCATGATGTAGAAATCGAGGCCTTCCTTCCGGGGCGGCGCATGGTGAATCGTGACGATGTTGGGATGACGGACGTGGGCGAGGATTTGCGCTTCGCGCGTGAAGGCCTCGCTCGCATGCGCGGTCGCGATCTCGGGGCGCAGCACCTTCACGGCGACGGGGGAGTTGAGCGTGAGGTCGGTCGCGAGGTACACCTTCCCCATGCCGCCACTCCCGATCAGGCGTTCGAGGCGGTAATCCGGCCCAAGCGCGCGCTGCAACCGATCGAACAGGGGATCGGAGTCCACCGGCCTCAACGTACCGGGCGGTGCGGAAAAGACTAGGGCTCGGCCGACGTCTACAGGCCCGTTCGCTTCTCGAGCGCTTCGGGATACCGCGCGCCCTGGATCGTGATTTGTGACGCGGCGGTGTCGATCTCGCGGAGATCGTCGGGTGTCAGCCGGATAGAGACGGCGCCGATGTTTTCTTCCAGGCGCGCGAGCTTCGTCGTGCCCGGGATCGGGACGATCCATGGCTTCCGGGCGAGCAGCCAGGCGAGCGCGATCTGCGCCGGCGTCGCCCGCTTCTTGTCCGCAATCCTCCGAAGGACATCCACGATCGCCTGATTCGTCTTGCGCGCCTCAGTCGTGAAGCGCGGCACGATGTTGCGGAAGTCCGATTTCACGAACGTCGTCTTCTCGTCGATCGTCCCCGTCAGGAAGCCCTTGCCGAGGGGGCTGAATGGGACGAAGCCGATGCCGAGCTCCTCCACGGCCGCGCGAATCAGCGCGATCATCGCCTGCTTGTCTGGTGGCGTGCCGTAGCTCTGGCTCATTCCCATGCAGCCGAGTCCCAGCGCCGATACTTCCAAACGTTTTCCCAGTTTGCGCGTCTGCATGTTCGCTCCTTAGGGCGCCCCGGCGACGCGAGCCGCCTCCAGGGTCAGACTAAGGAGGGAATCGGGAGCCGGCGGATCCGTTTCCCTGTCGCGGCGAAGATCGCGTTGCACACGGCCGGTGCGAGAGCCGGCAGCGCGGCCTCGCCCACGCCTCCCGGGGGTCCGTCGCTCGGCACCAGATGGACCTCGACCTGCGGCATCTCGGCAAGCCGGAGCATCCGATAGTCGTGGAAGTTGCTCTGCACTACACGGCCGCGATCGATATCGATCTGGCCGAAGAGCGCGGCGGTCAGGCCGTACACCACGTTGCTCTGCGTCTGCGCTTCGACCGTATCGGGGTTGATCACGATGCCGCAGTCGATGGCGCACACCACCCGGTGCACGCGCACCGATCCGTCGTCCTTCACCGAGACCTCGGCCACCTCCGCGACGCTGGTTGCGCCGAACTGCCACAATGCGATGCCACGCTGCCGGCCGGCCGCGGCCGGAGAGCCCCACCCCGCGCCCTTTGCGGCGGCGTCGAGCACGGCGACGAGCCTCGGCTGCCCCGCCACCAGGTCCCGGCGGAACGCGTACGGGTCCTTGCCCGCGACGTGCGCCAGCTCGTCCACGAAGCTCTCGACAATGAAGCCGTTCTGCGACGGCCCCACTCCGCGCCACGGCGCGATGGGAATCCCGGGGTCTTCGGTCACGCGTTCCAGGCGGAAGTTGGGAATCGCGTAAATCACCTCGTCAGCACCGCGCGTGATCATGAACGACGCACCGTCAGGCCCAACGAGCTTGTGGCTCCAAGCCACGGGCCGGCCCGTCTGGTCGAGACCGGCGCGCAGCAGGTTGTAGGTCGCGGGGCGGTACAGACCGTTCTGGATGTCGTCCTCACGCGTCCACACGACCTGGACGGGCCGGTCGACCTTCGCTGCCAGCTCGATCGCTTCGTTGGCATAATCCACCGGCCCGCCGCG
>QHUJ01000125.1 GCA_003221895.1 Gemmatimonadota bacterium
CGGCGGCGAGGAATTTGTCGTGATGCTGCTCGAGTGCCCCCTGGCGACGGCGGTGCTGGTCGCGGAGCGGATTCGCGCGCGCGTGGCCGATCAGGATCTCGGCCAGGGCAAGCTGACGGTGAGCATCGGCCTGGCGGAGTATCCCGACGGCGGGGATACACCGGAGGAGCTGATTGCGACCGCCGACGCGGCGATGTATCAGGCCAAGAGCTCCGGGCGCGACCAGGTCGTGGTTGCCGGCGCGATGCAGGAGCGCGCGGCCAAAAAAGCGCGCCGGAAGAAGGAATCGTCCGCGTAGAAAACGGCTTGCCGACTCGGTAACGGCGCGGTAACATCAGCGCACCTCTTCCTCCGAAGCCGTCGATTTATGAAAACGACCGTCTGCCTGTCTTTCGCACTCCTCCTCGGGAGCGCGCCGGGGTTTGCCCAGCAACGAACCGTCACCGGCAAAGTGACCAGTGAGCAGGGCACGCCTCTCTCCGGAGTTACCGTCGCAGTCAAGGGCGCGAGCACGACGACATCGACCAACCACCAGGGCGATTACTCGATTGCCGCCGAGGCCGGCCAGACCCTGCAGTTCCGATTGATCGGAACGGCGCTGGTCGAGCGCGTCGTCGGGACTGAGGACGTCATCAACGTGCAGCTGCGGCGCGTGGCGATGGATCTCGATGCCGTCGTCGTGACGGCGCTGGGTGAGACCGCGGCGCAACGCTCGCTCGGCACGTCGCAGCAGAGCGTCCGCGGCGCCGAAATCGCCCAGACGCAGCGGGAGAACTACTTCAACGCGCTGCCGGGACGCATTGCCGGCGTGGACGTCACGAGTACGTCGGGCGTGCCGGGTTCGTCCACGTCCATCGTCATCCGCGGCGTCAGCTCGATCAGCAGCAGCAATCAGCCGCTCATCATCGTGGATGGGCTGCCGATGGACAATCGCACCGTCAACACCGCGCTGCTCGCGTCGGACAAAAGCTCCACGACCGCATTCAGCAACCGCGGCGTGGACTTCAGCAATCGCGCCTCCGACATGAACCCCGATGACATCGAAACGCTCACCGTGCTCAAGGGGCCGGAGGCCGCGGCGTTGTACGGGATCGATGCGGCGAACGGCGCGATCGTCATCAGGACCAAACGCGGGAGCGCAGGTGGCGGCTGGCAGCTTCGCGTCGGCACGAGGGTCGAAAAAACCGGCCTCAAGCCGGAGATGCAGCGGGTCTATGGGCCGACCACGGCGGTGGATGGAACGACCCAGAACTTTCTGTACTTTGGCGCGCCCTACGCTTCCGGAACCCAGTTCTATGACAACGTCAGCGGCTTCTTACAGACCGGCGTCAGCCAGAACTACAGCCTGTCCTTCAGCGGCGGAGCAGCAGACAACACGATCAATTACCGCCTCGGCACGGCCCTCGACAAAGAGGTGGGCGTCGTTCCCAATTCCGGCTACGACCGCGTCAATGTGACGGGCGCGTCCCAGGCGCGCATCAACTCGTGGTTGAGCACCGACTTGTCGATGACCTACACCTATACAACCAACGATCAGGTGTACAAAGGCGACACCGGCCCGCTGATCGGCTTGATGGTGTGGCCCCAAAACGACAACGCGAAGAACTACCTCACGCCCGCCGGCACGCGGCGTCGGTTGACCGCGCTGACATCGTCACTGGAAAACGACAATCCCTACTTCAACGTCCACAAGAACCCGATCACCGCCAAGACCAATCGCCTCCTGACCAATGTCGGGTTCGTGATTTCGCCGTTCTCGTGGGGGAACGTCAAAGCAAACCTCGGCTCAGACAGCTATACGAATCAGAACCAGCTCGTGCGGCACCCGGAGAGCGCGATCGGCAGCACCTTCAACGGGCTGCTCGATCAGGCGGACGTGATTACCCGCAACCTGAGCGCCCTCACGGTGCTCAACGTCTATAGCCATCCCGTCACGAGCAGTCTCGCGATCAGCGGTCTCGTGGGCAATCAGGTGACGGACCTGAGGTCCACCACGGATGCCGCGACGGGAATCGGCTGGCTGGATCCGAACTTCGTCTCCATGAACAACACGTCGAGCCGGTCGACGCTGAGCACGATCGAACAACGCCGCGTGGTAAGTCTCTTCGGTCAGGCCGTCCTCGACTACCAGCACTTCTGGTACCTCACGGTCACCGGACGGAACGACTGGACCTCGACAATCCCGCACCCGCGGAATTCATTCTTCTATCCCTCCATCTCCACGAGTTTCGTCTTCTCCGACGCGTTCCCGAGCGTCCGCCGCTTTGTCACCGGGAAAATGCGTCTCGGCTACGCCGCGGTCGGCAAGGACGCGCGGCCCTATGCCTATCGGCCGGCGCTCCAGTACAAGACGACGTCATACGGCGGCTACGGCTACGACTTCTGGGGGCCGAACCTCGCGCTGAAGCCTGAGTTCAAGAAGTCCGTCGAGGGCGGCGTGGAGCTCTCGTTCCTCGACAATCGGCTGGGACTCGATGCGACGGCGTATCGCGCCGTCACCAAGGACCAGATCGTCAACGACATTCGCGGCAGCTATGGCACGGGGTTCATCCTGTTCAACCTGAACGGCGCCGAGACGCGCAGCCGGGGTCTGGAGCTCACGGTGCGCGGGACGCCCGTCTCGAAGCCCACGTTCTCGTGGGATGTCCTGATGAATTGGACCAGCTCCGGAAGCGTCGTGACGTCCCTGCCCCACGATCTGCCGGAATCCTATGTCTCTGATACGTGGTTCTGGGGCAACGTGCGCAACGGGACGATGCCGGGACTCTCCACGTTGTCCCTCACCGGCTTCTTCTACCTCCGGAACAATCAGGGCAAGCTGCTGATCGATCCGGCGACGGGCCTGCCGATCCGGTCCAGCACGTTCATCGATGGCGGCTACGACCGCCAGCCCGATTTCACGATTGGGCTCGGCAACACGTTCCGGTATAAGCGGTTCACCGTCGATTTCATGCTCGACATCCGCAAGGGCGGGGACGTCTTCAACGCGACGCAGCACTATCTCACGACGCACGGCCTCAGCATGGAGACGCTGGACCGCAACCAGCCGCGCGTCATCGACGGAGTGCTGCGCGATGGGAAAGAGAACAGCGCGAACCCGACGCCGAACAACATCGTCATCGTCCCAGGTGCCCAGACCGCCTACTACACCAACACGAGTGAAGAGCTGTACATCGAGAAGGACATCAACTGGCTCAGGCTCCGAGACATCACGCTGCGCTACGAGCTTCCGGGACGGTTGCTCCGCGCCCGGAACGCGAGCGTCTATCTCACGGGCACCGACCTGTTCCTGATCACCAACTACTCCGGCCTCGACCCGATCGTGAACGGCAATACGGCCGCCGTGGGTGGGTCGGGCGCGGTGGGAATGGACTTCGGGAATTTCCCGATGCCGCGCGCGCTGAATTTCGGCATCAACGTGGGATTCTGACCATGAACAAGACCTATACCGCGGTGCTGATCGCGGGCCTCGCCGCCGCGAGCGCGTGCACCGACTACCTCGACGTCAACAACAATCCGAACGGTCCACAGGCCGTGTCGGCGAACCTGTACCTCCCGCCCATGCTGCACTGGATGGTGACCTCGCCGCAGTTCGACGGACGCTTCGTCGGGCACTATGCGCAGGAGTGGTATTCGACGTCGACCGCCACGTCACCCGCCGCCACGTGGGGCAAGATGGGCTACGATCCGGGCAGCGACAACGGCGCGCAGCAATGGCGTGACGTCTATTGGTCACTTGGCCAGAACCTGATCGACATGAACACCAAGGCCGAGGCCGAGCAGCGCTGGGATCTGCTCGGCGTCGGCATGATTCTGAAGGCCTGGGGATGGCAAGTGCTCACCGACTTGCACGGGGAGATCATCATCAAAGAGGCGATCGACCAAACCCGGACCACGTTCGACTACGACCCTCAGGACTACGCCTATCAAGAGGTCCAGCGCCTGCTCGACAGTGCGATCGTCCTGCTGAAGCGGACCGACGGCGCCGTGGATGCGACCTATCTGGGTATCGGCGACAAGATCTACAATGGCGACCGGACCAGGTGGTTGAAGCTGGCGGCCGGCATGTTGGCGCTGAGCCTCAATCACTTTTCCAACAAGGCGTCATACGATCCCGGCCGCGTGATGCGGCTCGTGGACTCATCGTTCACGGGAAACTCCGACGATCCCCTGCTCGCCTATACCTGCACCTCCACAGACTTCGCGGACTGCAACTTCTGGGGACGTACGCGCAACAACGTCACCGCCTACCGGCAGACGCAGTTCATCGTGGGACTGATGAACGGCACGCAGTTCGGGGGCGCCGTGGACCCGCGGATGAGCCGCATGCTGACGCTCGACTCCGCGAATACGACCTACCGCGGGCTGGACGTCAACCAGTCCGGATTTGGCGCGCTCACGGTCACCCTGCAGCCCAGGAATTTCTTTGGGTACACCGGCACCAACGGGTCGGGATTACCCAGCCGGTATATCTTCGCCGATCGCTCGCGACTGCCGGTGATGACCTACGCGGAGCTGCAGTTCGTCAAGGCCGAGGCCGCCTTGCGCTCCGGGAATTCCGCGCTCGCCAGAACGGCGTACGTCAACGGCATCTCGTCGCATATCGACTTCGTCAACGCGCGCAACCTCGATGCGGGCCAGACGCCTCCGCAGATCACCGCGGCCGAGAAGGCGGCGTTCCTGGCCGACACCAACATCGTGCCCGCCACGGTGACCCTGTCGCACATCATGTCACAGAAGTACATCGCGTTGTGGGGCTGGGGACACAACGAGCTGTGGATGGACATGCGGCGCTATCACTATACCGATCTGGACCCCGTCAGCGGCGTGCAGGTGTTTCGTGGCTTCACCGCGCCGACCACGCTGTATGCAGACAACATCGGGAAGATCGTGCAGCGCATCCGTCCGCGGTACAACTCGGAGTACGTCTGGAACCGGGATGGGCTCGACGCGATCGGCGGGCTCGCCACCGATTATCACACCAAAGCACTGTGGATTACGCAACCATGACCACACACCCGAATATCTATCGGCTGTGCGCCGTACTCGTCACGACGCTCATGGCCGCCGCGTGCGGAGAGAATCCGGTGCAGGTGCTGCCCACCGATTCACTCGACGCATCACGCATCAAGTTCTTCAATTTTGGCGTGAACGCACCGGGCGTGAATTTTTACGCCGATGACGTCAAGATGACAGCAATCCTGTCGGCGACCGGTAGCGAAGCGACGACCGGCGTGACGTACGGCAGCGTCGGGAACGGCGGCGCGTATTCACAGATCGCACCAGGCGCGTATACCATGACCGGCAGAATTGCGGCAGCCACCGACAAGGATCTTCCCATTGCGTCGATCAACACGACGATCGCGGACGGAAAACGCTACTCCTTGTACATGAGCGGTTTTTACAACACCACGGCCAAGACCAGCGACGGGTTCGTGGTGGAAGATGCGTACCCGGCGCAGATCGATTACAGCGTCGCGCAGGTCCGATTCGTCCACGCGATTGCGAACGCCAATCCGCTCACGCTGTACGCCGCGAATACGACCACGCACGACACGCTCCTCGTCAACAGCGTCGTAGCATACAAGAGCGGGGGCGCTTTTAGTCCTGTGCCGCCCGGTATCTACGACCTATTTGCGCGCTATACCGACTCGACGACGAACAAGATCGTGCGCGCCGGCGTGACTCTCGCCGGTGGGCGGGTGTACACAGTCGGCGCGCGCGGCGACATCACCATCACCTCGACGACGGCCACCAATCGGCCGTTCCTGGATAACACGACGAACTACTAGGCACTCACTTCGTACGCGCGACTTCGAACAGATACTCCACGTACGACTTCACTCCGCCGTCGATTCCCTGGACTTTCGGGTTGGTTGACTCGATGACGTAGTACTCGTCGGGCGCATGCGCGCCGCTGCCGTGGCCAAGCCCGAAGTGCCCAGCGGCGAGCTTCAGCGGCTCACCGGTGAAGACGTAGCCGGGCCAGGAGCCGGCGTTCCTGGGCAGCAGAATCGGTTCGATCTTCGAGCGCCGGTAGACTGCCTCCTGCGCCCGAATGACCAGCGCATTCCGCGGCGTGCTCGTGGGATCGTACCCGCCCGTCATGTTGACCTCGATATCACCGAAGCCGCGCTTGGCGAGATGCGCCTTCAGCGCCGCCAGCGCGTCGGCGGCCGTCATGTCAGGGACGAGCCGCAGATCGAGCTTCGCGGTGGCGCGATGTGGCAGAATCGTCTTCCCGCCGGGGCCGGTGTAGCCGCCGACCAAACCCTCGATATTGACCGTCGGACGCGACATCAGCAGCTCGAGCGCCTCGGTCCAGCTCACGTCATGCACCCAATGGTCAACGCCGAGCAGCTTCTTCGCCGCGGTCTCGTCCAGGCGCGCGGCGGCGGCCGCGATCAGGGACTTTTCGTCCGCCGAGGACGGCCGCGCCTTGTCGGCAAAATTCTCAATCGCGGGATCGTTGCCGTCGGACGACACGAGCGTGGCGAGCGCCTGCACGAGATGCCAGGCGGGGCTGTCGACGCGCGCCTTGTTACTGGAATGGATGTCCTGTTTGGGCCCGCGTCCCCACCGCTCGCCGCTCGAGACGAGCTCGCATTCGATGACGCCTTTGGCGCCCAGCGTGATGGTGACTTCACCATCGAGACCTTGCGACGCCGAGGGCATGAACATGCCGACGACCGGTTTGAGCGCGGCCAGCACTTCGGGACGCCGCACGATCTGGGGGAAGTGCGGCGAGCCGATCTCCTCTTCGCCTTCGGCAACGAGCACGAGATTGACGGGAAGTTTGCGATTGGCGCCGCGAATGGCGTGCAGCGCCGCGAGGAACGTGGCCTCGGGCCCCTTCTGGTTCACGGCGCCGCGGCCCATCACGACCTTGCCGAGGCCCGGCCTGTCCACGAGCGCGGCGTCCCAGGGCGGCGACGACCATTCGGACGGATCGACCTGCTTGACGTCATACATGAAGTAGAGGCCGAGCGTCTTCGGGGCACCCGCGTCGAGCGTCGCGAAGATCCCGGGCTGGCCGTCGCTGGGGACTTTCGTCACCTGCTGGAAACCCGCCTCGCGCAGCATCCGTATCGTCAGCTCGCAGCCTTCATTCATGCCGCGGTTCTCGGCTGCAATCGACGGCTGGCGAATCCATTCCTGCAACCGTTGCACCGTCTCGTCGTGGCGACGGTCGACCTGGGCAAAGATGGGCGTGAGATCAGATTGCTGGGTCCACATGGAGGGCGCCACGGGCGGCAGAGACGGCAGAGTCAATCCGGCGACGGCGGCGGTGGCATCTTGCAAGAAGGCTCGACGGTCGATCACAGGCGGCTCGTGTCTGGAGTTACGATAATTCTAAGTCAGGGAGGCTCACCTGTGCGACCCGCGCTGATTGCACTGACGGCTCTGCTGTTACCGTACAAAGTCTCGTCTCAGCAGGCCAGGAATTTTCCGCTCGAATCGGCCGCAGGCCTGCGGGTGCACAACGTCACGGCCGAGGCCGTCACTCTGGACGGCAAGCGAGGTGTGCGGCTGACGGTGTCTCCGGAGGTCACGCGTCGCCTGCAGGCGCTGACCCCCGACCAGCTCACGCAACTCGCGCAGCGTGGGAGCATCGAGGGAGTCGACTTGGAGCAGCTTGCCGTCATCGAGGGCATCGATTTCTCGAGCGGCGTGATCGAAGCGGAGATCGCGGGCGCACCCGCTCCCGACGCCGGCGCGGGGGCGCGCGGCTTTGTCGGCATCGGGTTCCGGGTGCAGCCGGACCTGCGGACGTATGACGCCTTCTATCTCCGCCCGACCAACGGCCGCGCCGAAGATCAAGAGCGGCGCAATCACGCCACGCAGTACATCTCGCATCCCGATTGGCCGTGGTTCCGGCTGCGCCAGGAGACCCCCAGCAAGTATGAGTCGTACGTGGATCTCGTGCCGGGCGTATGGACCAAGATCAAGATCGACGTGCGCGGCGACAAAGCACGACTCTACGTCAACGACAATCCGCAGCCCGTCCTCATTGTCAACGACGTGAAGTCCGGTGCAAACGGGCGCGGCGCAGTGGCGCTGTGGATCGGGCCGGGGACGATCGGGCACTTCCGGAACGTGACGGTGACGCCGGGCCAATGAGCAGCGGGTCCCCGGCGTTCGTCTTGCGCTGGCAGCGTTGCCCGCTAGCATTCCAGCAGCGCTAGGGGCGCATCCAGTCCGCGGAAAGGGCCGTGCCCACCCACGAGTAGTGACGATCAGCGACGAACTTCTTTCAGCCCAGACACGCGGACAACGGGCGGGTTTTGAAAGGAGCTTCGTGTGTTTCCCAACCCGCAAGACGCGCTCCCGCTTCCTGCTCATCCGAGTATCGAGCAATACCGCAAGCTCGCCAAGGATCTGATCACGGCCTGCAAGGCCGGCCCGCCCGCAATCGCTAAATGGGCCGACCGCTGGATGGCGTCGCTGCTCGCCGGCTCGGATCGCAAGCACATCGATCGCGCGGCGACGCAGGTCGAGGCATTCGCGCAGCGCACCCTGACCCGCGAGGAGCGTCATTGCGTCCTCGCCGATGCCCAATTCGTGCTCGCCCGCTCACATGGATTTCCGAGCTGGACGGCGTTCGTCGCGCACCTCGAGGCACAGCAGCACGCCGGCACGGAGGCGGCGGCGTTCGAGCGGGCAGCCGATGCCATCGTCCGCGGCGACGAGGCCACACTCCGACAGCTGTTGCGCGAACATCCGCAGTTGGTTCGCGCGCGGTCCGCGCGGGAGCATCGCGCGACGTTGCTCCACTACGTCTCGGCGAACGGCGTCGAGAACTACCGGCAGAAGTCACCGCCGAACGCCGCACGC
This sequence comes from Gemmatimonadota bacterium, assembly GCA_003221895.1. Taxonomy (GTDB): domain Bacteria; phylum Gemmatimonadota; class Gemmatimonadetes; order Gemmatimonadales; family GWC2-71-9; genus 20CM-2-65-7. Next base: position 8,836 of record QHUJ01000125.1, read on the forward strand.
ATCACCGAGCTCCTCATCGAGGCCGGCGCTGCCGTCGACGCTGAGGCGGATGTGTACGGCGGTGGGTGCACCGCGCTGGGACTCGTGGCGACGAGCACGCCGCCCCGCCAGGCGGGCGTTCAGATTCCCGTGATCCAGGTCCTGTTGGATCACGGCGCCGAGATCGAGCACCCGAATCTGGCCGGCAATGGTGCAGACGCGCTCTATGCCTGCCTGGCCAATGGTTGTCCGGAAGCGGCCCAGTACCTCGTCGAGCGTGGTGCTCGATTCGGTCTGGTGGGTGCGGCAGGGATCGGGCGGCTCGACATCGTCCAGCAGCTCGTCGCAACCGCCGACGCGTCGAGACGGGACATGGCCCTCCGCTATGCTGCCGGATATGGACAGCTCGAGGTGACCCGGTTCCTGCTCGAGCGCGGAGTGCCGGTTGACGCGCACTCCGGTGACGGCGAAACCGCCCTGTTCTACGCGATCCTCGGCGATCACGTCGAGGTCGTGCGATTGCTGCTCGCGCGTGGCGCGAATCCAAACATTCGCACGCAATGGGGCGATCTCGTGGGTGCGGCGATGTGGCGGGCGGCGCATGGCGGCAATGCCGATCGCTGCGCGGAAATCATGGAGTCCCTGATCGCCGCCGGCGGTAATGCACCGGAGCGCCACCCACCCGTCAGCGAGAAGATCGATGCCCTGCTCCGCCGATATGGCAGCGTAGCTGACTCGAGCCGGTACTGGTGGGGGGAAGAACCGCGGGGTTAAAATCCACGCTCTTTCACTGGAGCCCGACGATCCTCCTGCCCGTGCTGCTGCTGGCCCTGCAAGCGCCTGTGCTGAACCAGAACGGGTTGCAATTCAAGGATCTGAACAGGAACGGGGTGCTCGATCCGTATGAGGATTGGCGCCTCACCCCGGACCAGCGGGCGCGCGATCTCGTGACGCGGATGACGCTCGAAGAGAAGGCCGGGACCATGATGCACGGCACGGTGCGCAGCAAGGGTCCTGCCGGCGGCGTGGGGATGGGTGCCGAGTACGACACCGCGGCCAACCGCAAGCTCATCGATAGCGCAAAAGTCACCAACATGATCACGCGGCTCACCGCGGATCCCGCGACCATCGCCGCGCAGAACAACGTGCTGCAGCGCATCGCCGAGAACACCCGGCTCGGTATTCCCCTTACGATCAGTACCGACCCGCGCAACCACTTCCAGAATGTCGTCGGTGCAACGGTCCAAACCAACCGCTTTTCGCAGTGGCCGGAGCCCCTGGGCTTCGGCGCCATCGATGACACCGCATTGACCCGCCGCTTCGGCGACATCGCGCGTCAGGAATACCGCGCCGTCGGCATCCACATGGCTCTGTCGCCGCAGGCCGACCTCGCGACCGAGCCGCGCTGGCCGCGGGTGGCCGGGACGTTCGGGGAAGACGCCGCCCTCGCCGAACGACTGGTGCGCGCTTACGTCGCCGGATTCCAGCACGGAGCGAAGGGTCTCGACACCGGGAGCGTCGTCGCGGTCGTGAAGCACTGGGTCGGCTACGGCGCGGCGAAGGATGGTTGGGATAGCCACACCTACTACGGACGCTTCGCGTCGTTCACCGGTCCACATCTCGACTATCACATTCGCCCCTTCGTGGGCGCATTCGCCGCCCAGGTCGGCGCGGTGATGCCGACGTACTCGATCCTGCAAGGTGCGACGTGGAATGGCCAGCGCATCGAGCAAGTGGGCGCCGGCTACAATCGCCAGCTGCTCAGCGAGATCCTGCGCGGCGCGTACGGATTTCGCGGCATCGTTCTGACGGATTGGGCGATCACGTCGGAGTGCGGTGACCGCTGCATCAACGGCGCGCCTGCGGGTGAACGCCCCTCGTTTGCCGACGTGGGGATGCCCTGGGGCGTGGAAAACCTCACGCTGCGGGGGCGCTTCGTGAAAGCCGTGGATGCCGGCGTCGACGAATTCGGCGGCACGGAGCGGGCCGATGTGCTGGTCGAGGCCGTACGTAAGGGCGAGCTCACGGAGGCCAGGGTCGACAGCTCCGTCCTGCGGATTCTCACCCAGAAATTCGCGCAGGGCTTGTTCGAGCATCCCTACGCCGATACCGCTGCCGCGGCGCGGCTCGTGGGGAGCGACGCGTTCCGCACCGCGGGGCTCGAGGCGCAGCGTCGCGCGCTGGTGCTGCTCGAGAACAAGGGCGGGCTGCTGCCGTTACGCACGCCGCCGGATAAGCCGCTCCGCCTCTACCTCCACGGTGTCGCGCCGCAGGCAGCGGCGCGCGCGGGCTGGACCGTGGTGGACGATCCCAAGCAGGCCGACGTCGCCATCATGCGTCTCACCGCACCGTTCGAGCGGCTGCACCCGCAGTACGTGTTCGGCCAGTTCTTCCATGAAGGCAACCTGGCCTTCAAGGATGGCGATGCCGATTACGAAGCGTTCAAGCGCGTGAGCGCGATCGTGCCTACGATCGTGACCGTGTATCTCGACCGCCCCGCGATCCTGACGCCGCTCCAGGCTACCGCTCGCGCCCTTATTGCGAACTTCGGTGTAAGCGATGAAGCCTTGATCGACGTATTGACCGGCCGAGCGAAGCCTGAAGGGAAGTTGCCGTTCGAATTACCGTCCTCCATGGACGCCGTCGCCGCACAGCGGCCGGACATGCCGCACGACAGTGCGCACCCGTTGTATCCGTTTGGATTCGGGCGCAGCTACTGACGTTTCCTTTTATTGGAGGTGTACAATGCAGGCTCGATCCTATTTGCTGGTGTTTGCAGGCGCCGTGCTTCCCGCGGCGCTCGTCGCGCAGGCGACGAATCCACCCCCTGCCGCGACCGCGGCCGCGATGGCAGCCGCGCCCGCCGCGTCGACCAGTCCTGTCACCGACGCGTTGCGCCAGATGCAGCAGCGCTACTCGCGGATTCTGGTTGCGGCCGCCGAGGCGATGCCCGCCGAGAAGTACACCTATCGTCCCACCCCGGCGCAGATGAGCTTCGGGCAAATCCAGGTGCATCTGGCCAACGAGGGCAACGATCTCCTGTGCAGCAAAGTCGCCGGCGTGCCGGCGCCGCAGCGCACCGCCGCGGATAGCACGCTGAACAAGGAGCAGCTCATCGCTCGCCTGAAAGACACCTTCCAGTTTTGCGAGCAGGCGTTTGCCAAGCTGGACGACTCGAAGCTGAGCGAGCCCATCCAGCTCTTCGGCCCCAATCCCTTCACGCGCGCAGCCGCGATTCTCATCACGGTCGGCGATTGGGCGGACCACTACAGCCAGGAAGCGAATTACCTCCGCCTGAACGGCGTGCTGCCGCCCACGGCGCAGCGCCGCGCGATGTAATCCAGCCACCCCCTTCCTGCCCTGCGTTCCCCTCTCCCGAAAAGGGAGAGGGGGCCAGGGGTGAGGCCCATGGAAGTCATCGTCCAGAAAAACTACGAGCAGATGAGCAAAGTCGCGGCGCAGATCGTCGCGGAGCTGCTCAACACCAAACCGAATGCCGTGCTTGGCATGGCGACGGGCTCGACGCCGCTCGGCCTCTATCAGGAGCTCGTGCGCCTGCACAAGAAGGAGCAGCTCGACTTCTCACGGGTGACGACGTTCAATCTGGATGAATACGTCGGCCTGAACGCGAACCACCCGCAGAGCTACCACTATTTCATGCACGAGCATTTTTTTCGCCACGTGAACATCCCCGCGCAAAACATCAACATCCCCTCCGGGACGACCAGCAATTATCCAGCGTTCTGCGCGTGGTACGAAAAGCGCATCGAAGAGTGCGGGGGAATCGATCTGCAGATCCTGGGCATCGGCACCGATGGTCACATCGCCTTTAACGAGCCGACGAGCTCGCTCAGCTCACGAACGCGACTCAAGACGCTGTCCAAGCAAACCATCGATGACAACGCGCGGTTCTTCGAGCACCGGGCGGACGTACCGGTCTACGCCATCACGATGGGCGTGGGCACGATTCTCGAAGCGCGCAACCTCATCCTGGTGGCGAGCGGCAAGGCCAAAGCGAAGGCAATTGCCCAGGCGGTGGAAGGGCCGGTGACGAGTATGGTGACAGCGAGTGCGCTGCAGCTGCATCGCGATGCCATCGTGATCGTGGACGAGGAGGCCGCGGGCGGTCTCGCGATGCGAGACTACTACGACTTCATCTACGCGGCGAAGCCGGCGGCGCCGAGGGCTTAGGGATCCTTAGTGGCCGCCCTCTTCTTCGTGATCGTCGTCGCCGTCGTGGTTGTCGTCCCTGAACGCACGCAGCGATGCACGGATGTTGCCTTCGATCGCGTGTTGATTCTCTGAGCTCGTGGGATCGATTATCGCGCCAGCCGCATCCTTGAACCAGCTGCTCACATCCACGTCGATGGTGAGATTGGTGGTTCCAGCGCCGACGGTGACAGGGTTGTCAAACTGCATGTGCATGATCGCCCTTAGGCCCGACGTAAACGTGAACGCGTGATCCGTGCCGCCCGCATCGGTGAACACCCCGACCACCTTCACACTAAGGCCCGCGAATTCGGGGTGAGCGGCGAGGAAGTCGCCGGCACCGTTGTCGTCGCTGTCGACGGCGTCCAGTTTGGCTTGCAGCCGAGTGTAAGTGCCTGCCGGAACCAGGGCGTCGAGCACGACCTTCGTCGTGCCGTCGAGCGGCAGGTCCACTAACGCAGGACCGGCCTTGATCGGCGCGCAGCCGGACTCCCCATCATGGTTCTCGCCCTGATCGTGGCCGTCGTTCTCGACATCGGCCGTGTCATGGGCCGCCGAGTCGTCGTTCTCGACATCGGCCGTGTCATGGACCGCCGAGTGCTCGACGGAATCTTCCGGTTGCTCGACGTCGTCGGAGTCGGCAGCGCACGGGTCATTATTCGCGAGCTTGAGCCGAGACAGCACGATCTGGGCCGAAGAGATTTTCACCGACCCACCCTCACCCGTGACGATGAGGTCCGCACTGATACCTGGTGAAGGACGCACTCCCGCAGACGCGATCGCGGCCGACACGCTGATGCGATGCATGGCGTTGGGTTCGGTCGAGTTGCAGGCGGTGACTACAAGTGCGGCGGGCGCGAGGAGCAGCAGACGACGAACGACGTTCATAGAACCTCCAGAGTGCGATTCAGTCCCTGGAGTTGAACCTAGCCACTCGAGCAGCGAGCAACAGGTGTCGCTTCAGTGAAAGGCGTCGTCGCGCGGGCCAACCGTGTGTGACACGCGTCACCCTGTTAGCCGACCACCTGCACGCGACGCCGCGCTAGCAGATCGTCGACGAGCGGTGCGATGACGAGCGATGCGATTAGGAACGCGACCACGAACGAGGCTCGGAGACCCATCGCCGCTCGAGTTCCGCGATCAGACGAAAGAGCAATAGTCCCCCGTTCCGAAGTGCGTTAGTCAGCAGGCTAGGAGGACTCATGAGACAACTGGCTCGTCTAGGCGTTGGCTTAGGTGCAGTCGTGGCGGCGGCTGCCCTCGGGACGCCCGCGCATGCGCAGCAGCTGAGCGAGCTCTTTCGCAAGGTCAGCCCCTCGGTGGTCCTGGTGCGCACCATCGAACGGGGCATCGCGCCGGAGCGCTCGACCGGGCTGACCACCATTCCCGGGCTCGGCTCCGGCGTTCTGATCAGTGCAGAAGGCAAAATCATGACGGCGGCCCACGTCGTCCAGACCGCGGACAAGGTGGGCATCCAGTTCCAGGACGGCAAGATCTATCCCGCCCACGTGGTCGCATCGTCGGTACGCGCGGACGTGGCGTTACTGCAGCTCGATCAGTTCCCCATGGCGCTGGCACCGGCCAAGCTGGGTAACTCCGACAGTCTTTCGGTAGGAGACCAGATCATCGTGATCGGGGCGCCGTACGGCCTCGGTCACAGTCTCACGGTCGGTCACGTCAGCGGCCGGATCCCAGGCGGGGGCATGGTAAGCGGCGGGCCAATGGAGATGATCCAGACTGACGCGGCGATCAACATGGGCAATTCCGGTGGCCCGATGTTCAACATGAACGGCGAAGTGGTCGGCATCGTGAGCCGCATCCTGACGCAATCAGGCGGCTTCGAGGGATTGGGGTTTGCCATCCCCTCCAGAGTGGCGGAGCGCGTGCTGCTCAACGCCAAGTCGTTCTGGAGCGGCATCGACTTCGTGCTGCTGCAGGATACCATGGCTCAGGTTTTCAACGTGCCGCAGCCGGCCGGCCTTCTGGTCCAGCAGGTGGCGACCGGATCTCCGGGCGCACTGCTCGGAATTCGAGCGGGATCCGTGCGCGCGAAGATCGGTGAGGGTGAGGTCCTCGTTGGTGGCGACATCGTCCTCGACGTCGCCGGCATCTCCATCACGCCGAACGGTGGGTCATTCGAACAAATTCAAACCTACCTGAGCGGTCTCAAGGCGGGTGACAGCCTGAAGGTGAATGTGTTGCGCGGCGGCAAAGTCGTGCGGCTCGCCGCCGTCAGACCGCGGTGAGGGCCCTCTGGCGCAGCAGCACAAGGGCAAACACCACCATCCAGAGAGAGGACGCGCCGATGTTGACGCGCTCCCACACGCCGAAGAACGGCGTGGGCAGATTGGCCGCGACCTTCGGGGCGTCCAGGAACGACACGACGCCAAACACGACGAAGATGCCCACAGTCGTGATCGAGTAGCCCCGGAAGCGCTGGCCGAACGCCGCCGCTCCGCAACCGATCGCGAGCAGCGTGCACAGCAGCGTCACCATCGTCCACACGATGTGCAGCGTGTCGGTCAGCGTGAGCTCGGCGCCGCGCAGGTGCATGGGCGGCCAAACCAGCCCAAGCATTCCGGACGTCATCAACGCGCTCCCCGCAATTCGCAGTGCGCGTTGGTTCACTCCGGACATCCAGACGCAGCAGCGACGCCAGAATGCCACAGGAGAGGAAAAGTTTCCTCGCCATTGTTCCTCCTCGCAGTTACCCGGAGCCTCGCGGAGTGGCCGTGAGGAAACTGGGAGACAGTGATGAAGCGATTGTCGTTGACGATGCCACACCTGCGTCGTACGTTCAGCGCCCCTGCTCGACTGGAGAAACGCATCGTGATCACGCCGCACCTGACGCGAGCCGCGCTCGCAGCGCTGGTTCTCGTAGCCCCCGCCCCCGCCGCCTTGTCGGCGCAGAATCCGCCGTCACCGGATCCCCGTGTCGGCTTGCGCGCCGGCCTGATGAACGCGGCCCAGGCCGCGTGGAATCTGCGGCTGATCTCGACAACGCCCCCCCCGCGCGAGTTCGTGCCGGCCGAGCCTGGCGATTTCAACTACATGAACTCGGATCTCGCGTTCAAGGGAAACTACGTCATCCAGGGGAATTTCCAGGGGTTCTCGGTGTGGGACGTGACGGATCCGGCGCACCCCAAGCTCGTGCACACCGAGGTCTGCCCCGAACAACAGAACGACGTCTCGGTGTATCGCAACCTGCTCTTCCTCTCCGGTGAGTCGGGGAACGGACGCGTCGACTGCGGCACGCAAGGAATCCAGGAGCATGTCAGCGCCCAACGCGTGCGCGGTGTCCGCGTCCTCGACATTTCCGACATCACGCACCCCCGCAGCATCACGAACGTGCAGACCTGCCGCGGTTCCCACACGCACACGTTTGTGACCGATCCGAAGGACACGAGCGTCGTGTACATCTATGTCTCAGGCCAGGCGTCCGTGCGTCCGTCAGAAGAGCTGGCCGGCTGTTCCGACGCGCTGCCGTTTCAAGACACCGCGTCGGCGAAGTTTCGAATCGACATCATCCGCGTGCCGCTCGCCCATCCGGAGCAGGCCGCCGTCGTGAGCCGGCCGCGTATTTTCGAAGCGCTCGTGGATCCGCGCGTGCACGGCCCATCGACGACTGACTCCGCGGCCGCGGCGCGCGAGGCAGATTCCGCGCGGGCTGCTGGCGCGTTCGTCGTCACGTTTCAGGGCTCGCCGACGGCGGCTCCCACCGGATTCGTGAACGAGATGCTCGACAGCATCGTGAAGAGTCACGGGCGCACGGGCGCACCGACCGCTGCCGACAGCGCGGAGCTCCGGGCGGGTATCCAGGGCTACGTCGATGCGAACTTCCTGTCGCCGATGGGCCCCGGCGGCGTGCGCCTCGGCCCCGATCAATGCCACGACATCACGGTCTATCCCACAGTCGGCATTGCCGGTGGTGCCTGCGCCGGGTACGGTCTGCTGCTCGACATCAAGGATCCCGTACACCCGGTACGCGTCACGGCCGCATCAGACTCGAACTTCGCGTACTGGCACTCTGCGACGTTCAACAACGACGCAAGTAAAGTGATTTTCACCGACGAGTGGGGCGGCGGCGTGGCACCACGCTGCCGCGCAACCGACAAGCCCGAATGGGGCGCGGACGCGATCTTCACCGTCGACACCAAGCACGCCCTGACGTTCAAGGGTTACTACAAGCTGCCGGCGCCGCAGACGGCGGTGGAAAACTGCGTCGCGCACAACGGCAACCTGATTCCCGTCCCCGGCCGCGACATCATGGTGCAAGGCTGGTATCAGGGCGGCATTTCGGTATTCGACTTCACCGATCCCGCACATCCGAAGGAGATCGCGTTCTTCGACCGCGGGCCGATGGACTCGACCAAGCTCCAGATGGCGGGTAGCTGGTCGGCGTACTGGTACAACGGCTACATCTACAGCTCCGAGATTGCGCGCGGGCTCGATGTCCTGGAGCTCCAGCCGAGCGCGTTGTTGACGCAGCACGAGATCGACGCGGCGAAATTGGTGAAGCTCACATATCAGAACGTGCAGGATCAGCAGCGCCTGACTTGGCCGGCGAGCTTTGTCGTCGCGCGCGCGTATCTCGACCAGCTCGAGCGCTCGAAAGGGCTGGCGGCCGACCGCATCACGGCAGTGCGCGCGGCCCTCGGGACCGCGGAGAGCGCGCCAGTGCCGAAGCGACGGACCACCCTCAATGCGCTCGCCACGCAGCTCGACCGCGACGCCGCGGCCGCGGCGGATGGCGCAAAGGTGCGGTCGCTCGCGGGTGTCGTGAGAGGATTGGCGAAGTAGCGTTTTATTGATACGGTCTGCAGTCGTTTGATGATGAAGGGGCCAGGTCCTCGTACTACCGTGCCGCATGGCGTCGTACGAGGACCTGGACGCATTTAAGGCGTGCCACCAGCTGGCGCTTGCCGTTCATACGCTCACCGAAGGGCTCGACGAGATAGACCCTGAGCTCAGCGCGCAGCTGTGGGGCGCGGCGCTGATCGCGCCGAGTCGCATCGCGCGCGGCTCCGCGTTCCGGAATCGGAAGATGTTCTGGGCATGCGTCGACCGCTCGTTGGCCGCGCTCTACGAAATCGAGTATCACCTCAAGATGGGATATACGATGGGATTGATCTCACAGGAGGAGCATCATCACCTCGAGAGTCTACGCGGGCGGGCAGTGTTCTATTCGGTGAAACTCGTGATGGACCTCATTGCGCCCCCGCCCCCCCCCCCCGATCCGGAGGACACCGCGAAGGCCTGACTTCCGAAGGCCTACGTCACCCGCGCAGCCTGCTCCGCTCCCTCCCCAATCACGAGACCCGTTCCTGCGCCTTGCGCTGCGATCTCCCGACGCAGCTCGGCGATGTCACTGTCGGTGTGACCGGCTGCCCGCAGCTTCCGGTTCATCTCCACGGTCTTGACAGCACCCTTCAGCGTGCCGAGCGCCAGGGTCGCGCACTGGGGCCGCGACGCCGCGATGCCCCGGCCGAGGAGATCCAGCATCTCCTCGTACGAGAAGTCGAGAATCTCCGCGAACGTCGGCTTCTCGTGGTTGGTCCGCTCGGCCAGGATCGACGCCGCCGCCTGGCTCAGCGTGCAGCCGACCCCTTCGAAGCTCACCGACTCGACGCGATCCGAGTCCTCGTGCGCTTTGAGGTACATCGTGATGATGTCGCCGCATCCCGGGTTGCCGCCCGGAATGCGAGCGTCCGCATCGGGGAGCTTGCCGCGGTGGCGCGGTCGTTGATAATGATCGACCAGCCAGGCGACCCGCGTTTCCTGATCCACTACGGCTTCTCCACCGGGCTGCGCACGAGGTTGCCCCACTCCGTCCACGACCCGTCGTAGTTGCGCACCCGATCGAATCCCAGGAGATACGTCAGCGCGAACCAGGTGTGGGACGAGCGCTCGCCGATGCGGCAGTAGGCAATCACCTCTTCGCCCGGTGTGAGCCCGTTTTCTTCCTGATAAATCGTCCGCAGCTCGCTCGCCGGCCTGAAGGTGTGCGTCTCCGGGTTTACCGCGCGACCCCACGGGATGCTCCGCGCGCCCGGGATGTGGCCGCCGCGCAGCGCACCCTCATTCGGGTACTCGGGCATATGCAGCCGCTCGCCGCGATACTCCTCCGGGCTTCGCACATCGACCAACGAATTGCCGCCTCTGACGTGCTCCAGGACCTGATCGCGGAACGCGCGGCTGCGACTGTCATCGCGGTCCGATACGGTGACGCTCCCCTCGCGATAGCGCGGCACCGCGGTCACGAGCTCGCGTCCCTCCTGGGCCCAGCGCAACCGCCCGCCGTCCATCAGCCGGAGATTGTTCAGGCCAAAGAGCCGGAATACCCAGAACGCGTACGTCGCCCACCAGTTGTTCTTATCACCGTAGAAGACGATCGTCGTGTCGTCGTCGATGCCCTTCGAACGCAACAGGCGCTCCAATCGCTGGCCATCGATGTAGTCTCGGATCAACGGATCGTTGAGGTCCGCGACCCAATCGATTTTCACTGCGCCGGGGATATGCCCCGTTTCATAGAGCAGAATGTCCTCGTTGGATTCGACGAGGCGCACTTTCGGATCATCCAGGTGATCGGCCACCCACTGGGTCGAAACCAGGACCTCGGGGTGCGCGTACCCGCGCGCCGCGATGTCGGCTACGGGTGCCACAGTCTCAGGCATGTTGCCTCCTCTTCAGCGTTTTCCGTCCGGGCCGAAAAGCAACGCGACCGGCCAGAGCCCGGATTCCGGGAGCCGCAGCCGGTCGCGTGATTCGTGAAGTGTGTTACGCTATGACGAAACCCACGCCCCGGCCGGACCCCGATGGGGCCCGCTACAGATGCAGAGTTGCGTCATGTTCGCCATAGCTCCCCGCAATAACGACGAAGTGGGCGGTGATGTCAAGGCGCTAATGTTTCGGCGTCAGCGTCACAACTGACAGCACGGTCGATACCGCGATCAGGATGATGATGATCCACTCCAGGGTCTCCATCCGGCGCGTTGCCGCGCGGTCCGTCATCTTGCCGTAGATCCCGTCGATCGTCTGCAGCTTGCGCGCGATGCTCGCATCCCAATCGGCCAGGTGAAACCGCCGCGATGCGTGCGCGTACGCCCGCGAGAGAAACTGGTCGCCGACCAGCTTCAGCGCGTTGGTCACCTGCTCGAACAGAATCGCGGCGTCGAGCTCGAGGCGCGCCAGGCTGCGGAGATCGGGACCCACGGGCGCCATCCGCCACGGCCGGCGTGATCGACCCAGCAGCCCCTCGTACGCGCGCTCGAGCACATCGTCCAGCTCATGATCCAGATAGCGCATTTCCAGCAGCTGGGTGTTGGCGAACTCGAGAATGTCGCGCACGTCATCGCCTTCGGGGTCGAACAGCATCGCGGCGTCCGTATCGATGATGGTGGCGTCATTCGGACCGAAGGAGAGCCGCGCCGCCGTCGCGTCCGCGATTTCCTGCTGTGACAAGGGATGGGGGGCGGCCCGCAGCAGCTGCGCCACCGTGAGTGCCTCAGTCGTCCACAGCATGGCGGCGTCGCACGGTTCGGTGAACGTCTCGATATGAAAGATCGAGTAGTCTTCGACCAGGTCGGCGATGCGCGGACGGACGGCGGCGGCGCCCAGGTCGCCCAGCAGCTGCTCCACGTGGCGGCGCGAATCCTTGAGCAACCGCTCATTCCCCCACAAGTCCTCGGCCAGGGCGGGCAGCCGCGTCAGCTCGCCAGCCAGCGGAATCGCATAGCTGACCGAGACTGCACCGAAGTCGTATAGCACGACTTCGACTCCCGGCATTGTTTGCCACCCGTCCCCCGTTTGTGGCTCGCCGCTACGGGGGACATGCACCGGGGCTGGCCGGTACTCAAAGGATGCCGGCGCGCGCCGCTTGTATTTGATCGTCTGACGCTCGACGCCTTCGAACAGGCGGCGCTGGGCGGCATCGAGATCGATCGCCTGGGCTACTTCGTAGGCGAACATCGGGAAACATGTGCCCTTCGCAATGACGGGTCGCATGTCAGAAAGCTAGTCACGGAGCCACTATGTCGACTCTCCATGTCGCGATTACGGGACGGGACAAGCGCCACCTCGCAGCCCTCGGACCAAAGCTCCGGGTTGTGGTGGTGGGGTATCGTGAAGAGAAGCATCGCTTCGTCGTGGATGCGTATGTCCACGCTGACAAGGTCGCATGGCTGAAGCGCCAAGGTTACGGCGTGGCGCGTCTGGAAGAGGTCGACGCGCACGATCGCGCTCGCCAGGCGGAAGGCCACGCCGCCGCCACCAGGCGACTGAAGAAGGGACGCTACGGCGACGTCATCTGGGGCGGCGGCTACCTCACCGCCGATGAAGTCGAACAGGCAATGGTCCTCGGCGAACAGAACCACGGCGCGTATTTCGAGCGCATCGCGCTGCCGAATGTGACGTGGGAAAGACGCCGCTGTCACGCGTTCCGCATCGGCAAAGGGAACGGCCGGAGCCGACCTGCCGTCTGCTTCATCGGGGGCGTGCACGGACGCGAATGGGGCGGCCCCGACATCCTCATCTACTTCGCCGTGCGGCTGCTGCGCGCCTACCGGGACCGGGAAGGCTTCCGGCTCGGCAAGAAGCGCGTTTCGCCGGCGCTGGTCCGCCGCCTGGTGGAGACCATGGACATTGTGGTGCTGCCCCAGGTCAACCCCGACGGACGCGCCTTCAGCATGGACCGGCATCCCTTTTGGCGGAAGAACCGGCGGCCCGCGCCTCGCGGACAGGGATTCAGGTCCATCGGCGTGGACCTGAATCGCAACTTTCCCTTCTTGTGGCGCTTCGACCGGCACTTCGCCCAGGGCACAGTGGAGAGCACGCACAAGCCGGGCGACTACGAGACCTACGTCGGCCCCCGCCCGGCCTCCGAGCCGGAGACTCGCAACGTGATGTGGCTGCTCGACCGGTTTCCCAACATCCGCTACTACGTGGATCTGCACAGCTACGGCGAGACCATTCTCCACAGCTGGGGCAGCGATGACGACCAGTCGAAGGACCCCCGCATGAACTTTCGGAACACGACGTACGACGGAAAGCGGGGCCGCATCCTCGACGATGTGTATAGCGAATACATTCCGGCGACGGACAAGAACGATGCGGTGCAGATGGGTCGCCATATGGCAGCCGCGATTCGGCTGGTGCGGGGGCGCGAGTACGAAGTGAAGCAGTCGGTCGGCCTCTATCCCACGGCGGGGGCCTCAGACGACTACGCCTACAGCCGCCACTGGGTCGATCCGAAGAAGGGGAGGCTCATCGCCTTCACGATCGAGTGGGGCCGCAGCCACGCGTCCACGCCGTTTCACCCGCCCTACCCCGAGATGCGCAAGGTCATGCGCGAGGTGAGCGCCGGCCTGCTGGCGCTGTGCCTGCGGGCGCTGGCGAAGCGCACCACGGGATCCAAGGCGTAAACGACACGGCGGGCCCAGCAAACGAAGCGCCCGGTGTCGACGTGACCCGGGCGCTTCCTGCTTTCGCTACTTCTTTTTCTTTTTCTTCTTTTTCATCGCCATGGGAGCACTCCTTCCTACGGGAAGTGCGGAGGCGCTTCGCTGTGAATCGCCCACGTTACAAGCAACGTACACACTCTCCGAGCGGCGGCAAGACCGTCAGAATCGGAAACTGCTTGACGACGGCGCCTGGAAGTGGAGAATAGTCCGATGGCCACCATCCGGATTTGGCGAGCACTGCTCGCTTCGTTCGTCCTCGCGACTCCCGGGCTGTCTGCTCAAAACGCCACGCTCGGAGGAAAGCGGGCGGTGGTGTACACCACCGCCGACAGCACGAACCTCCGGCTGACGCCTTCCGATACCCTCACATTCCAGCAGTCCGCGCCCACCACCGAGGCCGAGATCTACGTGTTCGTCGATCCGCGGCGCACGTTCCAAACGATGATCGGCATCGGCGGCGCGTTGACCGATGCCGCCGCGGAAACATTTGCCAAGATTCCGACGGAACGACAGGCACAGCTGCTCGACGCGTACTACAGTCCAGAGCGCGGCATAGGCTACACGCTCGCCCGGACGAACATCAACAGCTGCGATTTCTCGAGCGCGAGCTACACATATGTGACCGAAGGCGACAAAGATCTCAGCAGCTTCGACATCGCCCCCGATCTCAAGTACAAGATTCCGCTGATCAAGCGCGCGTTGGCGGCGAGCGGGAACAAGCTCAAGCTGTTCGCCAGTCCGTGGAGCCCGCCCGCCTATATGAAGGACAACAACGACATGCTCCACGGTGGCCATCTGCGACCGGAGTACCGCCAGGCGTGGGCGCTGTACTACACGAAATTCATCAAGAGCTACCGCCAGGCCGGCGTGCCGGTATGGGGAATCACGATCCAGAACGAGCCGATGGCGAAACAGACCTGGGAGTCGTGCATCTACCAACCCGAGGAGGAGCGGGACTTCCTCCGGGATCACCTCGGCCCCGTCATGGTCAAGGAGGGGCTCAAGGACGTCAACATCATCGTCTGGGACCACAACCGCGATCTGATCGTGCAGCGCGCCCTGACGATTTTTGGGGATTCAGCCGCCGCCCGCTATGCCTGGGGCACCGGATTTCACTGGTACGAAGACTGGTCGGGCGGGACGCAGATGTACGAGAACGTGGCGCTCGTGAGCCGGCTGTTCCCGAACAAGCACCTGCTCTTTACCGAAGGCACGCCGGCGAATTTCGACTCCACCGCCTACGGACGGTGGAGCCTGGGCGAGGCGTACGGCCGCTCGATGATTCACGATTTCAATTCGGGCGCGGAGGGCTGGACGGACTGGAACATCCTGCTCGATGAAAAGGGCGGTCCCAACCATGTCGGCAACTACTGCTTTGCACCGATCCATGCCGACACGCGCACCGGTCAGCTGATCTACACGAATTCGTACTATTACATCGGGCACTTCTCAAAATTCATCCGTCCGGGCGCCAAACGGATTGCCGTTGCGCCGAGTCGCAGCATGCTGCTCGTGACAGGGTTCAAGAACCCGGATGGCAGCGTCGCGGTGGTCGTGATGAATCCGACCGCGCGTGCCGGCGAGTACCACCTCAGCGTCGGTACAGCCGCGGTGACCGTGCGCTCGCCGGCACACTCGATTCAGACGGTGGTGTTCTAAGGGAGAAAGAATGGTCTTCACGTCCGCTACGTTGACGTTCTTTCGCGGTCTCGCGCGCCACAACGCGAAGCCCTGGTTCGAGGCGCACCGCGCGGACTACGAGCAGGAGGTCGTCGCGCCGATGCGGGCCCTGATCGAGGAGATGGACGTCCGCCTGGCCCGCTTCGCTCCGGAGATCACGGGGCACCCGAAGCGCTCGATGTTTCGCATTTACCGCGACGTGCGCTTCTCCAAGGACAAGTCGCCGTACAAGACCAACGCCGGCTGCTGGTTCTGGCATCGCGACGCGGACCCGCGAGTAGGAGACAGCGCCGAGGGGGGTGGTGCGGGGTTCTACTTCCACCTGCAGCCCGGAAGCTCGTTTACCGGCGCGGGAATCTGGATGCCGCCGCGCCCGCTGCTGGGCAAGCTGCGCGACGCCATCGCCGAGGATCCGCGCGGCTTCGAACGCGTAGTGAAAAACCCGAGCTTCGTGCGGCGCTTCGGAGGACTGGACGACGAGCATACTCTCAAGCGCATGCCGCGCGGCTTCGCGGAGACGCACCCCGCGGCGCGGTGGCTCAAGTTCCAGTCGTTTATCTCGGGACGCGATCTGAGCGACAAGAAGGTCACCAGCCCGCGGCTCGCCGCGGTGTTACAGGAGGACTTTTCGAAGCTCCTGCCCCTGGTGCGCTGGCTGAACGGAGCGTTGGGTCTCAAGACTGCAACGACGCGATAGAACGGAGGACGCATGTCAGACGTGAACCGTCGCACGTTCCTGGGCGTTACGGCCTCCGCCGCGGCCGCCGTGTTCATCAAGCCCGAATTGGTCCGCGGCACACGCACGAATTCCTCCATCCGGGTCGGCCTCCTCGGCTGCGGCGGACGCGGTACGGAAGACGCGTCCAATCTCGTCGATACCGGCGGCGCGCAAGTGGTCGCGCTGGCCGACCTCTTCCAGGACCAGCTCGACGCGGCGCATGCCCACTTCGATCAGATGCAGCAGGCCAAAGGCTACGCCGCGCTCGATGCGAAACAGCTCTTCGTCGGCCCCCACGCGTTCGAGCAGATCGCCGCATCCAGGGACGTGGATGCGATCGTCATCGCGACACCGCCCTTCTTCCATCCCCAACACCTCGACGCGGTCGTCACGGGCGGCAAGCACGTCTACCTCGAGAAGCCGGTGGCCATCGACGTCCCCGGGGCGAAGAAGGTCATCGAGATTGGCAAGCGCGCCCAGGGCAAGCTCAGCCTCGACGTGGGATTCCAGATCCGCGACTGCCCGCCGTTTGTCGAGCTGGTCAACCGCATCCACAACGGGGCGATCGGCAACATCGTCTGCGGTGAGGCCTACTATCTGACCGGATACATCGATCGCCCGCCGTGGCCCACTGCCTCACCCGCCGAGCGGCGGCTGCGAAACTGGGTCCACGACCGGGTGCTGTCGGGCGACATCATCGTCGAGCAGAACATCCACGTCGTGGACATCTGCAACTGGGTGCTCCAGGCGCATCCGTTGAAGGTGAGCGCGACGGGCGGACGCCAGGGCCGACCCGCCGATGACGGCGATTGCTACGGGAACTACAACGCCGTCTTTCACTATCCGAATGACGTACAGGTCACGTTTAGCTCGACGCAGTTCGCCAAGGGATGGTGGGACGTGAGCGAACGCTTCTTCGGCACCAAGGGCACGTCGATCTCGCCCTACACCGGCCCCCTCGGCATCTGGGGCGACGAGCCGTGGCAGGCGCCGCTCGTGGTGCAGCAACCGGGGGGCGGGCAGCAGGCGGCGTTCTCTGTGACGGGCAACTTCACCTCCAATCTGCAGGACGCCGATTCCGAAAAGAAAAAAGCGTTCATCGAGAGCATCAACAGCGGCAAGTTTCACAATCAGACAGACAAGGGCGCTGAATCGGCGCTCTCGTGCATGATGGCGCGGACGGCCGCGTACACGGGACGCGATGTCACCTGGGACGAGCTGCTGAAGTCGACCGAAGTCTGGGACTCGAGACTCGACTTGGCCAAGCTGCGCTGAGGAGCGGGTATGGACATCACACGCCGTGACTTCGTGAAATCGTCCCTGGCGATCGCTGCGGTCTCGCGACTGCCGCTCGGCGCAGCGGCACCCGGGATCAAGAAGGGCCTCGTGTTCGACATGGTGTCAGACAAGCTGAGCTACGGCGACCGCTTCAAGCTGGTCCGGGACGCGGGCTTCGAAGTCGTACAGGCGCTGACGGAGCCCGATCGAGGCAAGGCCGAAGAGATGAAGCGCGCGGCGGACGCGGCCAATCTCCGCATCGACTCGGTGATGAATGTTGATCACTGGCAGTATCCGCTCTCATCCAGCGATCCGGCCGTCGTGGAGAAGAGTTTGAGCGGCATGCGCATGTCGCTCCAAAACGCCAAGCTGTGGGGCGCCGATGCGGTGCTGCTCGTTCCCGCCGTCGTGAATCCACAGACCTCCTATCGCGACGCCTGGACGCGCTCGCAGGCGCAGATTCGCAAACTCCTGCCGCTGGCCGAGCAACTGAGAGTGGTGATTGCCATCGAGGAGGTTTGGAACAGGTTCTTGCTCAGCCCGCTCGAGATGGCGCAGTACATCGACGAATTCCAGAGCCCATGGATCCAGGCGTGGTTCGACGTCGGGAACGTCGTGCTGTACGGTTACCCGCAGGATTGGATCCGGACGCTCGGCAAGCGGACGGTCAAGGTCCATCTCAAGGACTTCAAGCGCAAAGAGGGCGGGTACGCCTGGGTGAACCTCGGCGAGGGCGACGTGGATTGGCCCGCCGTGCGAGCAGCGTTCACTGCCGTCGCCTATGCCGGCAGCGTGATCGCCGAGCTGGACGGCGGCGATGCGGCGTATCTGCAGGACGTCAGCCGCCGCATCGACCGCCTGCTCCTCGGTTAAGCCTCGTCTCAGCGCAGCGAGAGCGCGCTTCTTATTGCGGCGTCTTCAGCGGATCCTTGCTCCGTTCGGAGAACTCGTTCTGCAAGCGCAGGCTCTCTGAATCCGCTTTGACCGCCCGGATCGCCTGCACGACCCCGTTGATCCACGTTTTCGCCTCGAAATCGCCAAGCTCGCGCGACGCCACAGCGCCTTCCCCCGCATAGTGGTTCGGGAAACGCGCATACCACCAGATGCCGGTGTAGAGACCCTCGGGCAGCCCCTTCAAACGCCCCTGATCGGCGCCCGATTCCTGCGCCGCGCGATCCAGGTGCACGAGATCGGGCCGGGCGATCATGCTCAGGGACGTTTCGCTTTCGCCGGCATGCATGTCGGTCGCCGGATTTGATTTGTGCTTCGGCTCGCCCGGGCCGGCGCGCGTGATTCCGAGCACGTAGACGACGTAATCGTGCGGTGCCTCGAGCTGGGACTGGGCGAAGAACGGCAGCAAGCTGTTGTTTCCGCCGTGCCCGTTCACGATGATGATCTTCTTGCAGCCATTCCGCGCCATTTCGTCCGTGGTCTCCTGCAGCAGCTGGAGCTGTAATCCCCGGGTGTAGGCCACGGTGCCCGGCTCGTGCTTCGCTTCGAAGATTTGCCCGAAGTAGTACTCGGGGAAGACGATGGCGTATTCCTGCTGCGCGGCATTGAGCGCGACGTAGCGCACGTTGAGCAGGTCGTTGCCCAATGGCAGGTGCGGCCCATGCTTTTCCATGATGCCGAACGGCAGCAGACAAGTGCCCTGGGCTTTGCCGATCCCGTCCTTGAAGTCCGCGGCGGTCAGCTCCTCCCAATGTACCGAGAGCTGTGCCGGTTTCGTCGCAGGTGCCTGCGACCACAGGACCGAAACACAAAGTGCGTTGATGGCGAGCAGAGATCTGTACACGAGTCCTCCGAGGGTTCGTTCGAGACCTCTACGCTAGCTCGACATCGGGTCACCCCGCTAGAAACGCACCAGGCCTCGCGTGCTGCGAGGCCCGAGGATTGGCACCCTTGATCAAGAGCCACAGCATGATGGCCAACTCGGCAAAGAGGGCGGGCTGAGCGTAGAGGAAGACCTTGTCCTGGTATGCCGGGAACAGGATCCCCGTCAAGCACAGCACCACGTAGGCGGCGCCATTGATGATCAGCCAGACGCCGATGAAGCGCGGCAGGAAGCCGGATTTGTACGTCAGCACACCCATCGGGAACAGCCACACGCCCCACAGGATCTCAGCTGAAACGACCTCATAGTGATTAAAGCGCAGGAACAGCAGGACGAACGCGTCGCGTTGCGACTGACCGAACGCGGAGAAGCCGGCGTCGCCGCGGGCGACCGCGAGGGCGGTGCCATCGATCGCCACGTGAAGCAGAGTGAAGATGGCGGGCATGATGCCGCCCGTGATCACGAGCAGGACAGCGAGATACTCGTCGACGTCTTTGAACAACCGATAGAACGCGAGGGTGAGAAAGATCAGGACGACCGCGCCCAGGACTTCGCTCAACATACCCAATCGGAAGAGCGATTCGTGCGCGGCGATGTTGCTCGCCGTCGCAGACGCGTTGCCTTCGACGAACAGCTTGTTGGGGATGTAGATGAGGCGCAGTGGGCCGGCGAAGACAAGGAGCAGATACCAGAGTCCAACCACTCTGCCAGGATTGCGGATCCCGCGCATCAGGCCTCCGTGGTAGAACGGTTGCAGAAAGGGCCTCGCACCGTGCGAGGCCCCGCTTGCACCCGCCACTGATTACGGGGCCGCCGCGCCGGCCGGCCACTTGCCCGCGAGGAACTCCTGCAGCGGCGTAATGACCGCATCCGGTTTCTCGAAAACCGCCAGGTGGCCGAGCCCGGGAAGTGTCAGCAGCCGAGCGCCGGGGATCGCCGCAGCCCATGCCTTGCCGCCTTCCGGGTTCGCGAAATAGTCGCGCTCGGCCCGGACGACGAGCGTCTGGGCCTTGATCGAGTGTGCCGGGGCTGTAAGGTCCCACGACCCGGACGCACTGCTGAGATAGCCGAGCCACAACAGCGAGGCGTCAACGGTCTCGTTCGGCACGGTACACCATGTAGGATTGAGCCGCGACGCCGCCGCGCGGTCACCGACGAACCAGCCACCACTCGCCTTCCAGAACTGCCGGCAGACTGCTTCCCGGCTGCCTCCGCTTTCGCGCAACCGCATCAGCTCGCGCTGCGCGCTCGAGTCAATCCGCGCGGTGCGTTCGGGTGGATGGTACGACGACTGAGACTCTGCCGTGGGGGCAATGGGATTCACGAGCGCCAGGCGAGCCACCCGGTCGGGGTATGCAGCGGCGTATGCGGCGGTCACGAGGCCATTCACCGAGACGCCGACGAGGTTCATCCGGCCCACTCGGAAGAACTTTCGGAGCGTTTCGAGGTCCGCGACGATCGAGTCCATGGCAATCCGTGACGCGCTCGCCGTGTCGGACCGGCCGCGGCCGAGGAGATCGTAGAAGATGACGGTGTGATTCTGCGCGAGCGGCGCAAGGGCGGACTCCCAGAACACCGCACCCGGAACGACGATGGTGTCGCCCTTCGTGCCCGCCACCTCGTAATACAGGCGGCCGCCGGAAGGCAGTGGGACCCACCCCTTGCCTGCCCCCGCGCCCGCCGCAGGCTTCTCCTGCGCGCCGCATGCCGACGAGAGCACCGTGAGGAATACGAACAGTGGAGTCGCTGCTCTGAGTGCTGACGCTTGGCGCATGAGCATCCCTCGCCTTCCAATCAGGTTTGCGGCCTGGCTCACCGCGTTGTATCGCCGAGCCGATCACAGGAGTGACGCAGTGTATCGTATCGGCCCAGGTCAGCAATCTCGTTATTGGGCTTTGGTAGCACGTGGGCCAGGCTCCGAAATGCTGGAGCACTGGCCCAGGGGAGTAGCTCTGTATCGTCAGGAGATACGGGACCGGTGTGGCTCTGGTATCACGGCCTCACAGTCACGACGGCGGTGCTGCTGTGCCCTTCGCTGGTCGCTGTGATCGTCGCGGTGCCCGCCCCGATCGCGCGAACGAACCCCGTGGCGAGCACAGTCGCGATACCGGCGTCGCTCGAGGTCCAGTCGATCGCCCGCCCGAAGATCGCGGCGCCGGTCGCATCAGCCAGCGTCGCGCTGAGGGTCGTCGTATCGGCGAGGGCGAGGCTGACGTTGGCAGGCTTAACCGAGACCGCGTTTACCGGGACCGCCGTTGCCGTAACGGCGATGCTGGCGGTTGCGGTCGGCGTGCCGGTGACGGTGGTGACGATGAGCTGATAGGTACCGGTCTGCGCGGGTGCAGTATACGTGATGTGCGGTACACCAGCGATGATGCCATTGTTGACGATCGTCCCACCGGTCGCGGACCACGTCAGCGAACCCGGTGACGCGGGATCGCCGTGAGACGTCGTGACGACTAAGGTGAGAGGCGCCGCCTGGAAGGGCAGCAGTGTGACGCGCCCGGGGATGATGTTGATGTGATCGATGCGATCCACGACGGGTCCGGCCTGGGTGAGCCCACAGCCCAGGACGAACGCCGCGGCGATGATCGCTCCAAGCTTTATCCGCGCGAGTCGACGCGACAGCTTGAACCTGAAGTTCATCGGTCCCCCCCTCCCCCAAAAACAAAAAGGCCGCCGGCGGGTTGAATCGCTGGCGGCCAGGCGAGCAAGGCGGTCATCCGCCGTAGCCCCGTGGCTCTGCGTCCCCGCCTTTCGACGGGTTTGCTCTGAGCAGCAGGCCGAAATTGGCGGAGGTGCAGTCAATCCGGCGTGACCACCGTCACAAGCGTGCTGGGAAAGGTGTAATCTAGAGGCTCCTTCGACGCGATCCGAATGACTACACCACGCCCCGCCGCCAGCGATCAGAACGCGACCGTCGCCGCCGGTTTCCTCGGCTGGATGCTCGACGCGTTCGATTTTTTCCTGGTCGTGATGACGCTGACGGCCATCGCGAAGGAGTTCGGCAAGTCGGACGCCGCGATCGCCCTGTCGATCACGCTCACGCTCGCGTGCCGGCCCATCGGCGCATTCATCTTCGGCCTGCTCGCCGATCGCTACGGCCGCAAGATCCCGCTGATGGTCGACCTGGTGTTCTATTCGGTGATCGAGGTGCTGTCGGGCCTCGCGCCGAACTACACCACGTTTCTCATCCTGCGTGCGTTGTTCGGGATCGGCATGGGTGCGGAATGGGGCGTGGGCGCGTCACTCGTCATGGAGAAGGTGCCGCCGCGCCTGCGGGGCGTCATGTCGGGCCTCTTGCAGCAGGGGTATGCGGCCGGCTACCTGCTCGCCGCGCTCTGTTACCTGCTCGTCTTCCCGCACTGGGGCTGGCGCCCGCTGTTTTTTATCGGCGGCCTGCCGGCGCTGCTCGCGCTGTTCGTGCGCGCCCGCGTGCAGGAGTCCGACGTCTGGCGCGAGACCCGGCACGAGAGCTGGTCGCACCTGGGACAGGCGATCGCGTCGCACTGGAAGCTCTTCCTTTATCTGACGCTGCTCATGGCCATGATGAACATGGTTTCGCACGGTACGCAGGATATGTACCCCACCTTCCTCGAGCGGGACTGGGGTTTCGGACCAACGACGCGCGCCGCGCTGACGGCATTCTCCCAGGTGGGCGCGCTCGTCGGTGGTGTCCTCTGCGGCCTGTACTCTGACCGGCTGGGCCGCCGGCGCACCATTGGGCTCGCGCTCGCCGGCGCGCTGGTCACGATTCCGTTTTGGGCGTTCGCACCCGCCACGGTGGTGCTCTGGGTCGGCGCGTTCGTGATGCAGTTCTTCGTTCAGGGAGCCTGGGGCGTGATTCCCGCGCACATCAACGAGCTCGCGCCGGACGGCGTGCGGGGCTTCCTGCCAGGCTTCGCCTACCAGTGCGGAGTCGCGCTCGCGAGCCAGATTCCGCACGTGCAGGCGCTGTTCGCCGCGCATGCAACGTACGCGCAGACGATGGCGTTGTCGGCGGCGCTGGTGTTCGTCGGGGGAGGCGTGGTCGCCGTGTTGGGACCGGAGCGGCGAGGAGTCGCGTTTGGGCGCGGGCGGGGGTGAGGACGCCCCTGGCTCACGCGTCAATGCAGCGTGGCCGTGAGATTGAGATTGAGGTAGTAGAAGTCCAAGATCCCTATGCGCTCCGCGAGCGTGGGGGAGAACATCCGCACGACGTCCGGCAGCGTGGTCCCAATGCCGAAGTGAATCTCCCGAACCGCTGAGAGGCCATCCGGCGCCCGTCGCGTGCTGTGACCGAGACCTAATGAGAGCGGTTGTTTGACGCCCCCGCCCCCGCCCCACCGCAGGGGCGGACGATAGGTAGCCCAGAAAATCCAGTCGTCGTATTGGCGTTTGGTCTGGGAGAACGGCTGTGCCAAGCCCACCCCTTTCGCGCTGGTTCTAATGCCCCAGTCACCGGGATGGCTGAGGCTCAACAGCCCGGCCCCGACTCCGGCGTAATCGAACACGAGATCTGATATCCCCAGCCCCTGCACCGGATTGAAGGCGTCCATCACTTCCACCAGCGTCATGGTGACGGCGCTTTCAACCGCGCCGACCGACCGCGCCGACTTGGCCTGCAGACCGCCCCAACCCCACATCCCGGCGTAAACACGCGTCAGCGTATATCCGAAGAACAGATGACTCATCTCGTCGGCCTGGCTCAGCGTATCTCCGGTCCAGTCGTTCTTGACGTGAAAGCGTCCCCGCGAGTAGCCCCACGTCCGCTGCGCTTCGCCGTACACGAACGCCGCACCGGCAACCTGCACGCCGCCTACGACCCAGAGCCGCAAGGTGCTCCGACGCGGGCCTGCGCTCTGCCCCTGTGAGCCAGTGTTCGGCGCAGCGGCACTCGGTGACTCGGCGGCGAGGGCGGAACCGGAAGTGAAGGAAGGCGGCACGTGCTGGGCCAAGCCCACTCGCACGGTGAGTACGGTAACCAATCCGACAAGGGCAGCGGATGGCATCGCCGGGGAAAACGTATGCCCCGAAGGCAGCGGCCACAAGCGCTCACGTGCCGCCAGCAATTCTAAGGTGTCTACTGGCAACGGCGATCCGTAATCACCGCGAAGCAGCGTGCGGTAGCTCGGGTCGTGCACCCGAAGGCTCGCAAGTTTGACATGCGCCATCCATCTTGGCACTCATGCGCATTCTTCCCGGCACCCTCTTCGCACTTGTCCTCGGCACCCGGGTTTCGGTCGGCGTCTTTACGGCGCAGACGGATGTCGGCCGAGGTCGAGGCTCTGTGTCGTACGACGCGCAGCAGCACACGTATCTGATCGCGGGGTCGGGGCAGAACATGTGGGACACGCGGGACGATTTTCACTTCCTCTGGAAAAGAATGAGCGGCGACTTCATCCTCTCGACGCGCGCGCGGTTCGTCGGCAAGGGGGTGGAGGAACATCGCAAGATCGGGTGGACGATACGGCCCTCGCTCGAGCCGGGGAGCGCGCACGTGACCGCGGCGCTCCACGGCAACGGCTTGATGTCGCTGCAGTTCCGGCGCGCGACCGGCGCGATCACGGAAGAGGAGAAGTCGGCGGACAGCCTGCCGGATGCCGACGCCGTGATCCAGCTCGAGCGGCGTGCTGGCGAGTACTTCCTGTCGGTGGCGCGTTTCGGCGACACGCTCGTTACGCAACGGCTCAGCGGGGTTTCACTCCCCGATACGGTCTATGTGGGTCTGTTTGTGTGCTCGCACAACGAGAAGGTCACGGAGCACGCGATGTTCCGTGACGTGCGGATCACGGCGAGGGATTGAGTGCTCTAGTCCGCCGCAACCCCCACACGCCGAAACGTCACCCACGCAAACACCGCCAGCACCAACGTCCCCACCCCGCTGACGACCTCGCTTACCACCAGCCCCCGCAGAAACGCCTCGCGCGCAGCGCCGACCAGCACCGTACCGACCTCGGCGGGCAGCTGCTCCGCCGCCACGACCGCACCGCCGAGCGTCGCCATGGCCGCGTGCGTGACATCCGGCGGCAATCCCGCGGGTAACTCGGGCGCCAGCAGCCCGCGATAAATCGCGACACCGATGCTGCCAAACATCGCGATCCCCAGCGCACCTCCCAACTCGGCGCACGTCTCTGAAATGCCGGACGCAGTCCCTGCCCGCTCCGGCGGCGCGGAGCCGATGATCACATCGTTCGTGAGCGTGAAGACCGGCGAGATAAACAACGTCAGCACGAACGTCGCGACGGCAAACAGCACGAATTGATGGCCGCCCGTGTCCAATGTCGCGAGCAGGAAATAGCCAACCGCGGACACCGCGAGTCCCCAGGACATCAGCAGCCCGGGGCGAATCCGCTGGGCAAGCGCCGGCGTCAGCAGTGAGCCGAGCACGAATCCCACCGCCCACGGCAGCGTCCACAGCCCGCCGCGCAGCGGCGAGAAGCCGAGGACGAGCTGGAGATACTGCGGCAGGAAGAGGAAGGCGCCGAACAACATCAGGATCGCCCCGCCATACAGCACGAGTGACGCCCGGAATGTGGGGATCGCGAAGAGCCGGAGATCGATGAACGGGTCGGCCAGCTGCTTCTGGCGACGCACGAACACCATCCCGATCGCGAGACCGGCAAGGACACTTAGGGCGGCCGCGACACTCACGCCGTCCTGAGCGATGAGCTTCAGCCCGTAAATGATCGACAGGACCGCGGCGCTCGCGAGCCCGGCGCTGAGTACGTCGGGTTTGCCGGCGTTGGCGTCGCGGTACTCCGGTAGGAGGAACGGCCCCACCGCAAGCAACAGGATCATGACCGGCACACTGATCAAGAACACCGCGCCCCACCAGAAGTACTCCAGGATCGCGCCGCCGAGCAGCGGCCCGATCGCACCGCCGAGCGAGAAGGCGATGATCCAGATACTGATCGCGGTGGTGCGTTCGCGGGCGTCGAGGAACATGTTGCGGATCAGCGAGAGCGTGGACGGCGCGAGAGTGGCCCCGGCAATCCCCAGGAGTGCGCGCGAGACGATCAGCATGGCGGCGCTGCGCGAGAATGCCGCGAGGATCGACGCGGCCCCGAAGAGGACGGCGCCGATCAAGAGCAGTCGCCGCCGCCCGATGCGGTCGCCGAGCGTGCCCATCGTGATGAGCGAGCCCGCGAGCAGAAAGCCGTAGATATCGATGATCCACAGCAGCTGCACGCTGCTCGGCGCGAGAGCCGCGGTGAGGCGCGGCACCGCGAGGTGCAGCACTGTCAGATCCATCGAGTACAGCAGGCACGGCAACGCGATGACGGCTAGTCCGATCCACTCACGTTTGCCGGCTTTGGGTGGCGCTTCGCTGATCACGGTTCTCCCCTGGGGAGCCACTGAAGCGTCGAACCAGCCGACGCGGAATCGACGGAAGCTAAGGCCGACGCGAGCGTAAGAGTGGTGGGGTTGCATTACGTGCGGCAACTTGAGGCATGCCTGACGACCGCCTCGGCATGCACGCGCCGATCTCGCGCCGCGACTTCTTGAACGGCACGCTCCTCGCGGGCGCCGGCCTCGTACTGGGCCCCTCCCCCCACGGTCAAGCGCCCGCCGTCTCGCCGGCCGACGCCTGGAACGGCTACGGCGGCGCCGGCGACTACGCACGCGCCCACGGCAACATGTACGACGTGATGACCACGGCACATCGCATGCGCGACGGAGAATTCGAGCGCGCGATTGCCGGCGCGACCGGCACCGGCGAGATGTACGACCTGGTAGCCGTGGGCGGCGGGATCAGCGGGCTCGCCGCAGCCGTTGTTTTCCAACGGAAGCGCGGCGGACGCTGCCTGGTGCTCGACAACCACGCGATCTTCGGCGGCGAAGCCAAGCGCAACGAGTTCTCGGTCGACGGCCACACCGTCGTCGCGCACCAGGCCTCGGCGATCTTCCTCGTGCCCCAGAAAGGCGGGTACACCGACGCCTTCTACAACCTGATCGGCATGGATCGATCGGCATTCGAATACCAGACATGCGCCGAGATGCCGCTGGCGCACAGCCCATACGACGAACCGCCGAACTACGGCTTCTACTTTGGACCGCAGTTCGGCCAGCGTCCCGGCGTGTGGGTCATGGATCCGTGGGGAAAGAACCTCGCTGGCGCACCGCTCTCCGATGCCGTGAAGACGGAATTGCTGCGGTGGC
>QHUJ01000052.1 GCA_003221895.1 Gemmatimonadota bacterium
CTCCACGGCACAGATTTTGTATCTTCCTCCGTGCCTGTCCTTGGCGTGATTCCTGCACGGCTCGGTTCAAGCCGCCTCCCTCGCAAGCCGCTCCTGCCTCTGGCTGGCGAGCCCCTTATCCTCGTCGTCACTCGTCGGATGGCTGATTTACGCATCTGCGACCGTCTGGTGGTCGCCACCGACGCACGTGAGATCGCCACCGTGGTGCAGGACGCCGGCTTCGAAGCCGTCATGACGTCATCGGTGCACGCCTCAGGCACCGAACGAGTTGCCGAAGTTGTTGCCAAGCCTTCGTTTAGCACGTTCGACCACATCCTCAACGTTCAGGGCGACGAACCGTTCGTCGCGGCCGCCGCCATCAAGGGAGCGTTGGCCTGTCTGGAACGAGGGGATCCATTGGGGACTGCCGCGGGCTCGCTCGACCCGGCGCTCGCAGGCGATCCCAGCCGGGTAAAGGTCGTGGTGGATGCGTATGCCCGAGCGCTCTACTTCTCCCGCGCTCCGATTCCGTTCGATCGCGATGGCACGGGCGACGTCGTCTATCATCAGCATGTGGGCGTCTACGCCTACATGCGTGAAGCGCTGGAGCGGTGGGTGGAGTTACCGCCCGTTCCCGAAGAGCAGTGGGAACGGCTCGAGCAGCTCCGGCCCTTGTTGCACGGGATTCCGATCGGTGTCACGCTGTTCGACGGTCCGGCGGCGCCAGGGATCGATACGCCGGGCGATTTGGTGTGGGCTGAAGCGGAGATAACTCGCCAACTGCGGGAGGTGAGTCCGTGAGTTCGACGAAATACATCTTCATCACCGGTGGTGTGGTGAGCTCGCTCGGCAAGGGCATTGCAGCGGCCTCGCTCGGCCGGCTGCTCGCCGAGCGCGGGCTCAAGGTTACCATCCAAAAATTCGATCCCTACATCAATGTCGATCCCGGGACGATGTCGCCATTCCAACATGGCGAGGTCTACGTGACCGATGACGGCGCCGAGACCGATCTCGACCTGGGCCACTACGAGCGGTTCATCGATCGGTCGCTGTCGCAGGTGAACAACGTGACGACGGGACGGATCTACCTGTCCGTGATTACCAAGGAGCGCCGCGGCGAGTACCTCGGCTCCACGGTGCAGGTGATTCCGCACATCACCGACGAGATCAAGAGCGCCATCCGGCGCCTGGCCCCCGATCACGACGTCGTCATCACCGAGATCGGCGGCACAGTCGGCGACATCGAGTCGCTGCCGTTCCTCGAGGCGATCCGCCAATTCCGCCAGGAAGTCGGCCGCGACAACGTACTCTTCATTCATCTCACACTCGTCCCCTACATCGCGGCGACGGCGGAGCTGAAGACCAAACCAACGCAGCACTCCGTACGCGAGCTGATGCAGATCGGAATCCAGCCCGACATCCTGATCTGCCGCACCGAGCGCCCGCTGTCCGAGGACTTGAAGCGGAAGATCGCGCAGTTCTGCAACGTCGATTTCGGCTGCGTGGTGGAGAGTCCCGACGTCAAATCGATCTACGAGATCCCCCTCAAGCTGCACCAGCAGGGTCTCGACAAAGAAGTCTGCACGCGGTTGCACCTCGATACCAAAGAGCCGGATCTGCGCGCGTGGGCGGCGATGGTCGACAAGATCCTGCGTCCTCCGCATCAGGTGCGCATCGCGGTCGTCGGCAAGTACACCGAGCTGGCCGATAGCTATAAGAGCATTCACGAGGCGCTGGTGCACGGCGGTATCGCCAACGAAGCCGGTGTGAAGATCGAGTGGATCGCGTCCGATCGTTTTACCGATCAGGAAACCGCCGGTGAGCTGCTGGCGGACTACGATGCGCTGCTGGTCCCCGGCGGCTTCGGCGTACGCGGGGTGGAGGGCATGCTGGAGGCGATCCGCTGGGCGCGCGAGCACAAGCTGCCGTTCTTCGGCATCTGCCTCGGCTTACAGACGGCGATCATCGAATTCGCCCGCACCGTCTGCAAAATCCCCGACACGAACTCGAGTGAGTTCGCACCGGAGTGCGAGAATCCGGTTATCGCGTTGATGCGGTCGCAGGAAGGTATTCAGGAAATGGGCGGCACGATGCGGTTGGGCGCGTATCCCTGCCGGCTCCGGCCGGGCTCGCGCGTCGCGCAGGCGTACAACGCGACCGAGGTCAGCGAGCGTCATCGCCACCGCTACGAGGTGTCCAACGCGTACCGCGACGTGCTGGCGGAGTACGGGATGCGCTGCTCAGGCCTGTCGCCGGACGGCTCGCTGGTCGAGATGATCGAGCTACCCGAGCATCCCTGGTTCATCGGATGCCAGTTCCATCCCGAGCTGAAGTCGCGGCCCATGCGCCCACATCCGCTGTTTGCGGGGTTCATCGGCGCCGCACTCGACCATCGCAAGCGGCATCCGCATACCGAGCGGTCGCGCGCGTTGGCGGAGCTGACCGACTGATATGGCACAGCGGTTCGGCTCGGAAAGCTCCCCGTTCTTCATCGCGGGCCCCTGCGTGGTCGAGTCTGACGACCTCAACATCCGGGTCGGTGAGGCACTCGCCGAGCTGGCGGTCAAGTTGGGCGTCGCCGTCGTTTACAAGGCGTCCTTCGACAAGGCGAATCGGTCCCGGTTGAACGCTCCGCGCGGGCCCGGGCTCGAGGCCGGGCTCCGCGCGCTCGAGAAAGTCCGTAACGCCACCGGTCTTCCGATTCTCACCGACGTCCACGATCCTGCTCAAGTCGCACCAGCCGCGCTCATCGCCGATGTGCTGCAGATCCCGGCCTTCCTCTGCCGTCAGACGGACTTGCTGGTCGCCACCGGCAGGGCCGGCAGGCCCGTGAACATCAAGAAAGGGCAATGGATGGCGCCGGAGGAGATGCGCGGTGCCGTCGAGAAAGTGCGCGCCGGCGGAGCGCCCGAAGTCGCCGTGACCGAGCGTGGCACGTTCTTCGGCTACGGCGACCTGGTCGTCGACATGCGCAGTTTTCCGAGGTTGCGCACCGCCTGCAGCGCACCGGTGATCTTCGACGCGACGCACTCCGTCCAGCAGCCGGGGCAGGGCCAGGATGGCTCGAGCGGCGGCCAGCGGGGCTTCATTCCGACGCTGTTGTACGCCGCGGCGGCCGCAGGTGCCGACGGCTTCTTCCTCGAGACGCATCCCGATCCAGAGCGGGCGCCATCGGACGGTCCGAACATGATCCCGCTCGATCAGCTCGCCGGGATCGTGGGCCTCGCGGTCGACGTGTGGCAGCGTGTCCGGGAGACGGTTCGTGCGTAAGCCCGTCAGAGCCCAGAAGGCGCAGACCGGCAGCGAGCCGCTCGTCGCGCGGGGCAAGCGCGTGCTCGCGCTCGAGGCGGCCGCCGTCAAGCGTCTGGCCGACCGGCTGGGCCCGTCGTTCGCTCAGGCAATCGAGCTGCTCAAGGCAGCCGAAGGTCGCGTCATCGTCGCGGGTGTCGGCAAATCCGGCCTGATCGCGCGCAAGATCGCGGCAACGTTCACGTCGACCGGTACGCCGGCGTCGTTCCTGCACCCCATCGATTCTTTGCACGGCGACCTGGGCATAGTCAGCAAGCGGGACGTCGCGATTCTGCTTTCGAAGAGCGGCGCGTCGGACGAGCTGTTCGGCCTCGTCGCGCAGCTCGAGCGGTTTGGTGTTCCCATCATCGCGCTGACGGGCAATCCCGCATCGCCGCTCGCGCAGTACGCGACGGTGGTCCTCGATGCATCGGTGACCGATGAGGCGTGTCCCGAGACGCTCGCACCGACCGCGAGCACCACGGTCGCGCTGGCGCTGGGCGACGCGCTCGCTGTCACCTTGCTGGAAGAAAAGGGCTTCCGGCGCGACGACTTCGCGACGCTGCATCCGGGCGGTGCCCTGGGACGCACGCTGCTGCTCCGCGTATCTGATGTGATGCTGACCGACAATCTCCCCACACTCACCGCCGATCGTCCCATGCGCGAATGCGTCATGCTGCTCGCCGAGCGGCGCGGCACCGTCGTGGTGGTCGATGCGCAGGGGAGCCTCGTCGGAGTCGTTACCGCCGGCGACCTGACGCGGCTCATGGAGCGCACCGACGATTTCCTCAATACGCCCGTCCGCGACGTGATGACGCGGACGCCCAAGTCGACCACGGCCGAGGAGCTGGCCGGCGTCGCGGTGAGTTTGATGGAGCGTCACGGGATCATGGCGCTGCCCGTGCTCGACGGGCAGCGGCGCGTCGTCGGGATCGTGCACTTGCACGACCTTATGAAAGCCGGAGCAGTATGAAGCGTGTGATCGTGCTCGCCGTCGTGCTGGTCGCGGGGTGCAAGGGGGGCACGCCGGTCACCGCCACGCAGGCGGCGCTCGACAGCGCCGATCAAGTGTTGATGGGGATGAGCCACTTCGTGACCGAATCCGGTGTGCTGCGGGCTCGGGTGCGCGCCGACACGGCCTACTTCTACTCGGGAACGCAGCGCGCCGAGCTGCGCAACGTACATGTGACGTTCTACGACGTCGCCGGCCATCCCACGTCCACGCTCACCTCCAAAGAGGGAACGCATCACTGGCGCACGGGGGACATGGAGGCGCGTGGCAACGTGATCCTCATCCGCAACAGCGATGGGGCGACGCTGCGCACCGAAGCAATGAGGTACAGCCAGGCAAGGAACGAAGTCACGTCCGATGTCGCGTTCACGTTTGATTCGCCCACACAGCATCTTCGCGGGATTGGATTTATCTCGGATCCAGAATTCCGGAACGTCAGGACTAAAAACCTCACGGGGACCGGCGGCCAGCTCGTGTTGCCACGCTGATGCTTTCGGCCATTCTTGCCACCGCTCTGGTCCTCCAAGTCCCCGTCGACACCGCGCAGGGCAATGGGCGGCCTTGCCAGGTGGCGATCGACAACATGCCCCGCGCTGCTCAGTCCTTGACCGGCCCGGATACGAATTACTTCGGGGCCGGAGGCGTTCGTGCCCACTGTCTGGGCACGGGAACCACGATCGCCGCTGACAGCTTCGCCCATTACGGTGCGACCCGGCGAATGGATCTGGTCGGCCACGTGGCGATTCGAGATACCGGGCTTGCCCTCGATGCCAACTTTGTCTCGTACTTTCTCCGTGACGAGCGCCTTGAAGCCCACAACAACGTCGTCGCGGTGAATCGCCGCACCGGCACCGTCCTGCGTGGCCCCAATCTGAAGTATTGGCGGGTGGCTCAAGGGGTCCGCGACACGGTCGAGATGTACGCGACCCAGCGCCCCACCGTCGAGTACCGCCAGTCCACCCCCTCGGACTCAGCGCAACAGGAGCCTTACATCATCGTCGGGGACCGGCTGCGCTTCAAAGGCGACGATCGCATGTGGGGCGGCGGCAAAGTCACGATCGATCGCAGCGATTTCGCGTCGCGGTCCGATTCCATGCTGCTCGATCAGATCGCGGGATTCGGCGTGCTGGTCGGGAATCCCAGCGTCGAGGGCAGGGGACGGACGACGACGGGCGACGCCGTGAAGAACTACACGCTCGTTGGGACCCGCATCGAGCTGACCCTCGCGCAGCGCGACATCCGCGCCGTGAAGGCCCTGGGGCAGGGCAAGGCGACGGGCGCCGACTGGACGCTCACGGCCGATACGATCGATCTCCACGTCGCGAACCGGCAGCTGCAGCAGACCTTCGCATGGGGGGATTCGCTCCGGCCCCATGCGATCTCCACCCTCTACACGATTCAAGCGGACTCGATGGCGATCGACTCTCCCGACGAGCTGCTGAAGGAGTCGCGCTCGTTTGGAAAGGCGTTTTCCACCGCGAAGCGCGATTCCCTGACGCCGCCCAAGGAAACCGACTGGATCACGGGCGATACGTTGACGGCGCGCTTTGTTCAGGAGCAGGACTCGACGGCATCACGCCCCCGCTCACGGCTGCGGCAGATCGTGTCCCTGGGCTCGGCCCGGGCGTTAACGCACCACCCGGAGAAAAACGACACGACGCATACGGGACCAGCCATCAACTACTCGCGCGGCCATCAGATCGACGTGACGATGCTGGCGGACCGGATCGATCGCGTGATCGTGGCAGGAAAGGCCGACGGTGTGCACCTCGAGCCGCGGCCGGTCGTGCCCGTCGACAGCCTGAAACGAGCACACGCGGACAGCACGCGGCCTGCACCGGCCGTCCCCCCGACACCTCCGCCACCGCCACGGGCGAATCGATGACCGAACTGAATCGCTTCGTCGACTTGCTCGCGCGCGGGGATTCCTCGCTGCCGCTCGCCGCGGCCGCGCTGGCTCGCATCGCCGACGACCAGGGTCACGCCAGCTTCAGCGATCTCGCGATCGCGTACCGGGAGGAGTTTCTCAAGCTCCGGGCCCACGCCAAAGGCGCGTCGCCGGATACCGGGAGCCTGTCCGTGGACGACGCGCGCGCCTACCTGGCGACGTCCGTCCTGCCGCGGCTGGCCATGCTCAAGATCCTCGTGCTGCCGATGGGCGCGCTCTGGGGCGACGTGCCGGTCGCCTTCGCCCCGGACGTCTGGGCGAGCATGCCCACCGACCGCATGACCGCGTCGCAGCAGTTCCTCCAGCTGGCCGAAGAAACCGTCGTGCGCGCCGAGTCGGTGACCGGCGACCATCCGCTGGTGCGCGGCGGGAGCCAGCTCGAGGCGCGGCATCTCGTGAAGGCTTACAAGGGCCGGCGCGTGGTGAATAACGTGTCGCTCGAGCTTGCGCAGGGAGAGATCGTGGGTCTGCTCGGGCCGAACGGAGCGGGGAAGACGACGTCGTTCTACATGATCACCGGCCTGATCCGTCCCGATGAGGGCACCATCGTGCTCGACGGCCGCGACATCACCGTCTTGCCGATGTATCAACGCGCCCGCGCGGGGATCGGGTATCTGGCGCAGGAGCCATCGATCTTTCGCAAGCTGACCGTGGAAGAAAACGTGCTCGCGATTCTGGAGACGCTCAACATCGACGAAGCGGACCGGCAGCAGCGGCTCGAGTCGCTGCTCGACGAGCTCGCCATCAAGCATCTGCGCAAGCAGAAGGCGTATCAGCTCTCGGGCGGAGAGCGGCGCCGGCTCGAAATCACCCGGGCGCTCGTGACGGAGCCGAAGTTCCTGCTGCTGGACGAGCCCTTCGCCGGCGTCGATCCCATCGCCGTCAATGACATTCAGACCATTGTCGCCGGGCTGCGCCATCGCGGCATCGGCGTGCTGATCACCGACCACAACGTCGAGCAAACGCTCGACATCGTGGACCGCGCATACATCATGTTCGAGGGACGCGTGCAGGTCGCCGGCACCGTGCGGCAGCTGGTCTTCGACGACCGCGTCGCGTCGCTCTATCTCGGTCCCACGCTCACAACCCGCCTGCGCGCGCGGCTGTCTCCCGCGGCATGAAGACCGGCCTGCATCAGCACGCGGCGCTCCGCCAGGACCTGCGGATCAATCCACGCCTCTACCAGGCGATGGATCTGCTCTACATGCCGCTGCTCGACCTGGAGCAACACCTGAAGCAGGAGCTGCTCGGCAATCCGTTCCTCGAGATGATCGAGCCCGAAGAAGAGGTGCAGGCGACAGCGGCCGAGCAGCAACAGAACAAGCCGGAAAAAGAAGCGAAGGCGGAGGACGGGCCCGATTGGGAGAACATCCTGCTCGACGACCGCAGCGAACATAGCGTCCCGAGCGGCAGCTACAGTGACGCGCGGGAGTACGTCGAGCCGGTCACGGTCGAAAGCCGAGACCTCATTGATTACCTGCGCGAGCAGACGCGGATGCTCGACCTCACCCCCCGCCAGCAGCTGCTCGCGGAAGAATTCCTGGGCAACATCGGTGAGGATGGCTATCTCCAGCACACCGTGGAAGAGATCCTGAAGGGCGCGAACCAGCTGCTCGAAGAGCACGAGGCCGAGTCCGAGCTCGATCTCAATGTGCCGGCGTTCACGATAGCGGAGGTCGAGGAGATGCTGCGCATCATTCAGCAGCTCGATCCGCCCGGCATCGGGGCGCGCAATCTGCGCGAATGTCTCATCCTGCAGCTCGAGAATCAGAAGCGCACCGATTCGCTCGTGTACCGGTTGGTCAAGGACGCGTTCGAGGACCTGATCGCGCACCGCTGGAGCGATCTGGGCAAGCGGTTCGGCCTGGCCCCGGAAGAGGTGCAACGCGCGGCCGACGAGCTCGCCCGGCTCGATCCCAAGCCGGGCCTGCAGTATTCCGCCGGGAACGACGCCTACATCATTCCGGATCTGATCGTCCAGAAGATCGACGACAAGTATCACGTCTTCCTGAATGACAGCGGCCTGCCGCGGCTCCGCATTTCCAAGACCTACCAGGAGATCGCGCGCGACAAGAAGAAATACGACGGCGAGAGCAAGGAATTCATCAACCAGCGGCTCAACAGCGCGCACTGGATGATTCAGGCCATCGAGCAGCGCCGCCAGACGATGCTCAAGGTGATGAACTTCATCGTGGACCGGCAGCGCGAATTCTTCGAGAAGGGCATCGACCACCTCAAGCCGCTGACGCTGCGCGAAGTGGCCGATGTCATCAGCATGCACGAAAGCACGGTCAGCCGGGTCACCAACGAGAAGTACGTGCAGACGCCCCGCGGCCTCCTGCCGCTCAAGTTCTTCTTCTCGAGCGGGCTCTCGACCACGACGGGCGAGGACGCGAGCGCGCGCTCGATCAAGGCCCAGATTCAGAAGCTGGTGGACGACGAGCCGCCCAAGAATCCGCTCACCGATCAGCAGATCGTCGAGATGTTCGAGCGCAAGGGCGTGCGCATCGCTCGTCGCACCGTAGCGAAGTACCGCGATCAGCTCGGTATTCTGCCCGCGCGGATGCGCAAGAGGCTGTGAGCCTCGCGACGAATTCGACGCTTCCCGACGTCAGCGTCCTCGTTCCCGCCAAGGACGAAGCCGAGAATCTCCCGGAATTCGTGCGCCTGACCCGCGAAGCGCTGCTGCCGCTGCCGTACGCGTGCGAGCTGGTCATTGTGAACGACGGCAGCCACGACGGCACGCCGCGCGTCCTCGAGGAGATCACCGCCAAACACCCGTTCGTGCGCGTCGTCACACACCGCGCGCAGCGCGGTATCGCCGACGCGCTGAAGTCGGGCGCCGACGTGGCCCGGGGACGGGTCCTCGTGTTCTATCCCGCTGATCTGCAGTACCTGCCCTCCGACATCCCGTCGCTGGTCGCGCCGATCCTGGCGGGCGACGCGGATGTGGTGACCGGAACGAAACAGGGGCAGTACGACAAGCGCTTCGTCTCGGGCGTCTACAACACCCTCTGCCGCTGGCTGTTCGGCGTGCGCGTCAGCGATCTCAATTCCGTGAAGGCATACCGGCGCGAGGTCATGGACAGCGTCCCCACACGCCCCGATTGGCACCGTTTCATGGTCGTGATCGCCGCCTCCCAGGGCTTTCGACTTGCCCAGCAGCCCATCCCGTTGTATCCGCGGCGCGCCGGGAGCTCCAAGTTCGGCATCGGGCGAATCCCCGTGGGCGTGCTGGACCTGATGTCCGTCTGGTTCCAGCTGCGCTTTGGCCGCAAGCCGATGCTGTTCTTCGGCGTAGCCGGGGCCATCCTGTTCCTGCTTGGCCTGATCGTCGGGCTCGTCGCCTTATACCTGCGCTTCGGACCGCCCCACGTCGGCTTCCGCCCGCTGCTCGACCTCATCATGCTCCTCGTGATTTCCGGGGTCGTGCTGTTCGGCTTTGGGTTCGTGGGGGAGATGCTGGCGGGGATGCGCGAGGAGGTCCGTACGCTCGAGCGCGAGGTGCAGCGGCTGCGGTCGGGCGACCGCCCGTAGGGCATCGCCTCTTGAAGGACCCGGTGTCGTCACGTAGTGTAACAGGATCACTTTGGAACGGCTCCGCTGATGCCACCACTCCGGCTCACGAGTCTTCTGCACACGGCCCTCCCGCACGTGTCGGACAACGGGCGCGCGTTATTGAGCGTGCTGGGTTGCGTCAACGGCCATCCCCCGCGTCCCAAAGAACTCGCCGAGTGGCTCGGCTTCCATGATCGCTATCAGCTCGCCCGCGCATTGCGCCGGGAGGGATTGCCCCCCCTCGAAGTGATCGGTGGGTGGGCACGCACGCTGTACTGGGTGCTCGAAGCCGAGACGTCGGGCGTGTCGCTGCGCGAGCTGGCCGACCGCGAGCGCGTCGATCCCGCCGTCGCCTACCGGCTGGTGCGCCGTGTGACCGGCCAGCGCTGGTCCGAGGTTCGGCGTGAGGGCCTGGCAGTCGCCCTGCTGCACTTCCGTGACCGCTGCGCCAATGGAAAGAGGCGCGTGGCAATCACCCGGCAACCACTTGCGGTCGCGGTCGGCGACCGCCCGCTGCGTCCGGTGGCCCGGCCCGCGCTGGCCCCCCCCCGGACGTCCGGCGTCGCGATGCGTCCCACGCTGCGGCATCCGCCTGGACATCGCCCGGTGCAGACTGTCGGCGAACGCGTGCCCATCGGCGGCGCCCCCTTCGACGTCGCCCTCTCCCCCTACGGCGACGTGCTGGTGACGCGCCCTCACGCGTCGGCAGTAGACATGCTGCATCGCGATCCACTGCGCGTCGTGAGCACGATTCGTGTCGGTCCGGCGCCCACGCGGATCGTTCCGGGTGGGCGCAGTCAATGGGCCTACGTGACGAGCCAGTTCGCGGAAGCCGTTTGCATCGTCGATCTGGGGCGGAAGCAGCAAGTGGGATCGATTCCGGTGCCCGGACATCCACTCGGCGCCGCGATGGCACGCGATGGTGTGACGCTGTTTGCGACGACGAATCAGGATCGTGTCGTCGCGATCTCTTCACTCCAGCGCACGGCGCTGGGTTCGGCGCCGGTTCCCCTCGGTTGCCCGGAGCTCACCGTGCATCCGTCCGGGCGCTGGGTCTACGTGCCCTGCTGGCGGGCCGGCGTCGTCGTCGAAGTGGATGCATCCACATTGGAAACGACGCGGCGGTTTGACGTCGGCGGGGTCCCCCAGGACGTCAGGGTCTCCTCGGACGGTCAGACCCTCTACGTCGCCAATGAAGCCGGCTGGCTCGATGTGATTCACCTGCCGAGCGGACGCCGTACCGCCACCGTCGATTTCGGAACGCCGGCATTCGGCGTCGCGCTGAGCTGCGATGAGCGGTACGTCTTCGTCAGTCTGCTCACCGCGGGCCGGGTTGTGGTGCTGCAGCGTCAGGGTCTCATCGAGCGCGCGGCGATCGCGACCGGTGGCCGGCCGCGACTCATGGTCGCGGATCCCCGCGGGGACGCGCTGCTCGTCGCCAACGAGGCAGGCTGGGTGGATCTCCTCCGCTAGTAACCGTCAGCATTCCCGCCTCAGCAATGACTGCAGCGATACGTTTCGGCATCACGAGTTATGACTTGTGGTGCGCATTGCCTTGCGGGACTGAGCGGTTCACCGCTTATAGTTGTTCTATGCGGTTCGCATGTCGTCTTGTACTGGTGACCGGGCTAGGTCTCGCCTGCGAGAATTCGTCCGGCCCCATTACCACCGGTGAGAGCTCGCTGACTCCGCGTGATACTGCGATCGCCCAGGGGGCGTCGGTGCAGCTCAAATGGTTGTACGGCGTGCCTCCGTCAGAAGTCGAGTGGCAATCCGACAATCCAGCCGTTGCGACGGTGTCGACGAGGGGCGTCGTCCATTCCGTAGGGCCTTCAGGGGTCGCGTGGATTCGAGCTACGCACGACTCTCTATCGGATACGTGCGAGGTCACTGTACTGGACTCTATGCTCGTCGCACGCACCAAACTCTCGAACCGCTCCTACGCCGCGGCCATCTCTGTCAAGAGTGTGGCCTACATCAGTCAGTCGGATCTCTCCAGTATCCTGCGCCTGGACCTTCAGTCGCATACGGTCACGGACACCATCCTGGTGGGGGATACGCCCACCGAGATGGCGTTCAACTCGACCGGCACGCGCCTCTACGTCACGAACCAGTACAGCGCGTCGATCAGCGTGATCAACGTGGCCAGCAACACGGCGATCGACGAGATCCCCGTCGGCAATCGCCCGTTTGAAGTCATCGTCGAGCCCGGCGATTCGATTCTATGGACCGGAAAGATCGACAGTCTCTATGGCGTCCGACTGGCCACCAAGGAGATCATCGCGCGCTTCCAGATCGGCGACGTGGGGAATGGGTTCGCGATCGCACACGACACGCTGCTGTATGTGAGCACCCATACAACCGGCACGGTT
Organism: Gemmatimonadota bacterium; assembly: GCA_003221895.1. Taxonomy (GTDB): domain Bacteria; phylum Gemmatimonadota; class Gemmatimonadetes; order Gemmatimonadales; family GWC2-71-9; genus 20CM-2-65-7. Next base: position 12,158 of record QHUJ01000052.1, read on the forward strand.
GTGGAGATCAACCTGCGGACCCGCTCACTGGGCCGAACGTTCGCGGTGGGAGGCGTACCTCAGAAGCTCGCCGTGTCTCCCAACGGCACCGAGCTGTACATCGCGAACGAGGCCGGGTACCTCCAGTTCTGGGATCTCAGCAGCGGATTGCAGATTGGCTCGA
>QHUJ01000030.1 GCA_003221895.1 Gemmatimonadota bacterium
TGACAGCAGCTGCGCTGGTCCTCGAGAAGAAGGCAGGATGACGACCTCGCTCGAACCGATCCGTCCCATTTCCTTGAGCGAGATCCGGGATGCCAGGGCGCGCATCGCCGGGACCATCGTTCGCACCCCGCTGGTCCGCCTGGAGCTCGGGCCGGGACTCCCCGACGTTCGGCTCAAACTCGAGAACCTCCAACCGATCAACGCGTACAAACTGCGCGGCGCCGCCAACGCTGTCGCGCTGTTGTCCGACGCCGACCGGCGGCGCGGTGTCTGGACGATCAGCGCCGGCAATGCCGGTCAGGGTGTCGCGTATGCGGCGCGGGCCGCGGGCGTGCCGTGCACCGTCGTCGCGATCGAGACGGCGCCCGCCGCGAAGCTCGAGCGCATGCGCGCGTTGGGCGCGAAGCTCGTGCTCGTGCCGTATGAGGTCGCCTGGCAGGCGCTCGATGACCGCTCGTATCCCGGCGTGTCGGGGACGTTCATCCATCCGTTCGACGATCAGAACTTCATAGCCGGTCACGCGACCATGGGCCTCGAGATTCTCGAGGATGCGCCGGACACCGTCGCCATCATTGCCGCGATCGGCGGCGGCGGCCTGATCACCGGCATCGCCAGCGCGGTGAAAGCGTTGCGCCCGGAGATTAAAGTGTGGGGCGCCGAGCCGGAGACGGCGTCGCCCGCCGCGCTCTCGTTCGCGACTGGCACGGCGCGGGAGTTCCCAGACTGGAAAGCGACATTCGTCGACGGCGCGGGCGGCAAGAGCGTGTTTCCTCGCATGTGGCAGCGGATGCAGCCCGTCGTGGACGGCTGCATCGTGGTGAGCCTGGACGAGGTGAAGCACGCCATGCGTCTCATGGCGGAGAAGGCCCGCGTCATCGCCGAAGGGGCAGGCGCGCTCGGCCTAGCGGCTGCGCTCACTGGCAGGGCGGGTAAGGGCCCGGTGGTCGCCATTGTCTCGGGCGGCAACATCGATCTAGAGAAGTTCTCTGAGCTGATCGCAGCAGGCTGAAAAAGCAGGTCCATTCCTTTGATGTCGATTCTGCCCCCTCCCGTTCGTCGTGATAATGAGGGTGGCGAACATCCCATCATCGAGGAGAGACGATCAGTGTCGACACAACGCTATCTCTTCATTCGCCGCGGCACGCCCGGCAAACAAGAGCAGCCGAGTCCGGCCCAAATGCAGGAGATGCAGGCCGCGTTCGCAGCGTGGCAGAAGAAGTTCACAGCGGAGATCGCGGATATGGGGGGCCGCCTCAAGGCGGGCGGCAAAGTCCTCCGCGCGTCCGGCGTAACCGATGGGCCGTTTACCGAGGCCAAGGAGCTGGTCGGCGGCTTCATGATAGTTGCGGCGGAGAGCTATGAGCGGGCCGTTCAGGTGGCGCGCGAGATGCCCGGCATGACGCCGGGAGCAAGCATCGAGATTCGTGAGATAGCCTGAATTACACGAGGGAGTGATCGCCCGGCTTACTTCCCTTGTTTCCCCATCTCCTTCTTAGAAGGCGCGCTCAGCGACGTCATCCTGAGCGGAGCGCGCGGCACGCGCGCGTAGCGAAGGACCTGCTTTTCCATACCTTGGTGCATGGCCTCCCCGTCACCAGCCCCTCCAACCCAAGCCCCCGCGCTGCGCCGAGTCATCGGCATGCGCGGGCTCGCCGCCGCAATCTTCAATATCACAATCGGCGCGGCGATCTTCGTGCTCCCCGCCCACATGGCAGCCGGCCTCGGCGCCGCGGCTCCCCTCGCCTACATCGTGTGCGCCGTGGCGACGGCGCTCGTCGCCCTCTGCATCGCCGAGGCCGGCAGCCGCGTCCCTCAGAGCGGCGGCCCATATGCGTACGTCGGGACGGCGCTCGGCCCCTACGCGGGATTCTTGTGCGGCGTGCTGCTCTGGCTCGGCATCACGCTCGCGATGGGCGCCGTCTCCACCGTATTCGCGGACGCTGTCGTTCCCCTCGCTCTCGCGCCTGGGAGAATCCGGGCTGCTTCTGATGTTCGCTTTCTTCGGGATGGAATCCGCGCTGCAAGTGAGCGGCGAAGTGCGCGATGCGGCCCGCGCCGTGCCGCGCGCGATCGCCCTCGCAGTGACGGGCGTGGCGGTGCTGTACATCGCCGTCCAACTCGTCGCGCAGGGCATCCTCGGCAGCGCCCTCGCCGCTCCCGAGACCGGCAAGGCCCCGCTCGCCGCGGCTGCGGTGCAATTCGCCGGACCGACCGGCTCCACGCTGATCCTGATCGCGATGATCGTCTCGACCTTCGGCTTCATGACCGCCACGATGCTCGCCACTCCGCGGACGCTCTTCGCGTTCGCGGTGGATGGATACCTGCCGCAGTCGCTCGCGACAGTGCACGGGACACATCACACACCACACGTCGCGATTGCGATCCAGGGCGCGATCGTGTGCGCCATCGCCATCACCGGCACGTACGTCAAACTGGCGATCGTGGCGGACGTGGCGGTCCTGCTGGTGTACCTGGCGTGCTGTCTGGCCGTAGTGCGGCTGCGGCGGCTCGACGTGGGGGGGGGCGCGGCCGACAAGCCGTTCGTCATGCCGGGCGGGCGCGTTGTGCCGTGGCTAGCGGCAGCCTTGATCGTGGCATTGCTCGCGCGGGCTACTGCTCAGGCGTGGCTGCTCACGGGAGGAGTCATGGCCGCGGCTTCGCTCGCGTTCCTGGCGCAGAGACGAGGGCGGGTGTAGCGGGTCTCACTTCAGCACGACGCTCAGCAGCCCTTGCTTAAGGACGTTCCAGAACCACGACGGCAGCGATTCACCCCGGAAGGTATGGTTCACGCGTCCGATGCGCGGCGGGCGGTCGGGCTCCTCCGGGTTGTTCTGCCGCACCTTCAATCCCTGAGCCGCCTCCGCCGTCGCACGGAGCAGCCCCCCGATGGGATTGCGCGAGCCAAGGATTCCGCCGGAGCCCGTGCCGGTGAGGTCCGCCGCGAGGTTGGAGTAGCGGGGCACCACCACGCCGCGCGCGACGTCGTTGCGCACCGTGTATTCGAAGACCACGCCGTCGATGCGGCCGCTCTTGATCCGCGCGGGGGTAACGTGCTCGATGAGCGGATTGAACGCCTGCGCGTCCATCGCCGCCACGGACCCGCGGACCCGCATCGTCATCCGCTCGGCATCGAGCGGCGTGGTGATGGCCAACCGCAGCTCCCCTTGATGCATCAGCTTCCCGCGAATCTCCAGCGACACGGTGTCCGAGTCGTTGCGGCGGCGGGGCTCGTGCCGCACGTTGAGGGCCAGCAAATACACGTCGTCGATCGTCAGGCGCCCGGGACGGTCGTGCCCGGTTTTGAACTCCTCGTAGATGATGGCAGCGTTCGTCGCCCGGATGGTGTCCACCGCGACTCTGTTCTGCAGCGCCGAGAACCAGCTCTGCGGCGTCCGCGATGGCACGCTCGGGCCCGGCCGCCCCGGCTTGCGCTTGTCGGAGAGGATCTCGAAGCGGAGCGAGTCCAGCTCGATGGCGCGGGCCACCATCGCGCCAGCTTGGCTGTAGCCGCCCTGGTCCATCCCGCGGATGGCAAGCCGCGCGGCCTTGACCCGGATGCGTTCGCGGCGGTACGGGCTGAGGCGCTGGAACTCGACATCGCTGATCCGCGGTCCCTCCTCGAAGTCGTGGACCGTGATCGTCGAGTCGGTGAGGTCGATCTCCAGCGCGCCGACGCGGACCATCTGCGCGGTGTCAGGCCGGAACTCGGTCGAATCCGCCTGCAGCACCACACCGTCGGCGAAGAGCGGCCGTGCCCGGTACTGCGGCGCAGCGGGATCGATCACGACGCCGGTGACCCGCAGCCGCGCACGCGCCAAGTCGAAGCGCGTGTGATCGCCTGACGGCTTCCGGGCCACAACCCCGATGGCGACCTTAGGGAAGACGATGCGGCCGATGCGGATCGTCGGCACACGACGTGGCAGGTTGAGATCGCGTTGGAAGGCCATCACGGCGCCGTGCGGCGACTCCGTGCGCCGGGACGTGTCTGGCGCAGGCTGAGGACGCGGCGCGGGCGGGCGCGCCTGCTGCAGACGGGCCACGCTGGCGGAGTCGGGTGGCGCATCCGATTCCCAGTGCACCTCGGCGCAGCCGATCTGCGAAGCCTCGAGGCCGCGGCCGAGGACCAGCCGCGGCAGGTTGATACCGGAGATGACGCAGCTGCGCAGTACGCCTTGCACCGTGGCCTTCGGCCAGGAGCGCCGAGCGTTGCGAGCCGAATCGGTCACGATCAGTGCGGAGTCGAGCCTGACGCGCCGCAGCGGCCAGTTGAAGTGCAGGCGGCCGACGTGCAGCGCGTACACGCTGTCGGACTGCGTGGCGATTTCGCTGGTGGCCCAGTCGCGCAGCAGCTCGTTGACCAGCGGCGAAGCACGGAGGCTGGCCAAGTAAACCGCAAGCAGCGCTACTGCGAACGCGGCGAGCAGGCCGAGCGCGATGCGCTTGACCGTGCGACCCATGGCAGGAGAAGATCAGACAGGAATCGCATGGTGTAAAGTTGAGCGCCCGCGGAGCACTCGTTTCAGTCTGGAGACTCCTTGACCGCACTGGGCGTCTCCCACGGCGCGAGATTGGGCGCAAGGACCTCTGCATAGCGAGCAGGGTTCCGGATTCCCTGGCTGTGCATCCATGCGTCGGCCGTGTGAACCAGCGAGCGCCCCTCGTCGCCGGTCAACCTCTCACCCAAGCGGCGTCGCACGACGTGGGCGTGCACGGCCATTTGCGCCGCGTCGAACGCCGCGGTCGCCCGCTCGAGCAGCGGGGGCACGTCGGCTACCTCGCCACGCGCAGCCGAGAGTCCGGCGCGCAGGAGCAGCGCGAGCGCGTCGGCCCAGGCCAGCCGCTCGCGCTCGAGCCGTCCGACAGCGCGTTCAGCCACCGCGAGCAGTGGGGCGCGGTCAGCGCCACCGGCGGCAGCCGCAAGCGCACAGCGAGCGCGCAAATCGCCCATGCTGATCCGGACACCCTGGACGCGCCACAGCCCGGACGACGCGAGGCCCGGCCAGTCCCGCATGAAGCCGTCCCACGCGAGCGCCGGCTCCCCGCGATAGAGCAGGATGTGTGCGCGCGCAACCATCGTCCAGTAGTGCGGGACGCCGAACTCTTCCTGCTGCCACTCCCGCACG
>QHUJ01000031.1 GCA_003221895.1 Gemmatimonadota bacterium
CCAAGCACCGCGACCATGACCAGCCAACCGAGCCCCAGATCGCGGGGCGTTCCGCTCCTGCTGGCTATGAGCGCCACCGTGGCACAGAACGCAGCCAGAATCCCGATTGCGATCCAGTAGCCACTGGGCGTCAGCATATGAGTGGACGTGCTGCCTAACGGATCGCGCTTAAGCTGCGGCGCGCTGAAAAAGGATTCATTCTTCAATCTACGCGCGCCGCCAGCTTCAAGCGCTTGTTAGGCGGCTCGGCCAAGAATCAGATCGCGTTCACAATGAGTGCTTGGCGAAGAATGCTTCCCATAGACCAATCACGCCTTGAGCTAGTTCACGGGCGTCAAACCGCTGCCGATCAGTGAGCACGACAACGATGGAGTATTCGCCAACGCCATACGGGCCTTTGCCGTAGCCTCCAATCCCCCATCCGCTAGTGGCGCTTGTCTTCGCCGCTACCTGGCCCTTGTAGCCCTTGTCGAGGGTGAAATGCTTGCTTGCATTCGCGACGTCCCGACAGGCCCCGAGAAAAGGGTTACTCCGGATCGACGCCAGGTCGTCCTTAGCGGCCTGCGGGACAGAAGGATCATTCTTGATCCAGTCCTTAATGTGATAGCCAGTGACAACAAAGTTGAACAGGTTGTCTGGATTGACCTCCTCGTCTAGGCGCGTGCGCTCTCGATGGAGCTTGGAGAGCATGTCGCGAGGTGTCTTGAGTCCCGACGTGAGAGTCATGCCGAGCCGCCTAACGAATCGCGCTTAAGCTGCGGCGCGCTGACGAAAGATTCATTCCACAATCTAGGCGCGCCGCCAGCTTCAAGCGCATGTTAGGCGGCAAGCGCACGATACTCAGTGTGGTGTCATAACGGTGCTGCCGTGCTCACACGTCCTCTCCGCCCCCGACGTGGCGGTTTACACCGACGATCGTGAAAAACACGCCAAGAGCAAAGACCCACCTCTCGAGGTCAGTGTCTAGCCTGCTGACAGCAAGGGCAAGACCAGCTGACACGAGGGTCCCGACGGCCATGAATGCTGCGCGGTGCCATTTGGCTCGACCGGGTCTGAGAGGCACCCAGTTGCAATAGGGGCATGCCGGACACTCCGTCGCGTACTCCCGGCCGCAGCGCGGGCACCCCGTGGTGGGTACCGGTGGAGGGATCTGGTTTTGTCGCAAACGGACCCGCGAACCGCGTGCCGCCTAACGAATCGCGCTTAAGCTGCGGCGCGCTGAAGAAAGATTCATTCCTTAATCTACGAGCGCCGGCAGCTTCAAGCGCTTGTTAGGCGGCGCGGCGCCGATCTCTACCGACGGCATACCACGCGATTCCCTGTGATTGTGATCGCACGATTGATCACGAGTCGAGACTGTCGTGCCGCGGTCGTGTCTCGAACCCACGACCGATCTTGGAAAACACCACTGAGCGAATCTCCGTCAATCCGCACAACGATGTGATACTGCGTACCAAAACCCATCGATGCCGGTTCCAGCTCGATGTCGATAGAATCGTCAGTCAGAGGCGTCCAGATCGGCCGAGTCTCGGCACGATCGACTCGCGGCAGATCTGTCCAGAAAGCGGCAACACGGTGATAGCCGAGGGCACCAACCGGTCTCGGTGAGAGGCGAAATGCGGCTGGAACCGCGATGGAGTCCTCTATAGGAGTCGCTAGGCGATAGCAGCCAGCAAGCTTCTCGGCCCTTCGCGGCGCCTCCCGCAGCCAGGTGTACGCGTTAGTGTCGCGCTGCGCATGGAGCGACGGAACGAGCAACAATCCAAGGATTGCTACAACAATTGGGGCTCGGGACATAGTATTCGCGCTGAACCTGGTCGCGCCGCCTAACGAATCGCGCTTAAGCTGCGGCGCGCTGAAGAAAGATTCATTCCTTAATCTACGCGCGCCGTCAGCTTCAAGCGCTTGTTAGGCGGCACCTGGGACGTTCGACCCAAGGGCTAAGCTGCGCGCGTTATTGCGTGGATCCTCTCCCGCAAGAACAGGGCCCAAAGCGCCGCGCGGGAAGCGATGAACATCAAGTGACGTGGAGTTAGTGCGGATGCGCCGCCGACGGCGATACGACGTTGAACAGCGCCTCAGCCATCAGGTTGTCCCACGCTATCCTGAGCGCGCCGCCGCCGGCCCGCGCTGGCTCGACCGTGATCGTTAGGCGCTCGGTGAGCCGAGGTAGAACCTTCGTGGTCATGTCAACGCGCCCGAGGTCGGCGGCTGAATCGTAGAGCAGGCCGTTCTGCCCCGTCTTGCGGTTCACGATCAGTGTCCACCGTGCCGGCGACGGCACGGTGTACAACGTGTACGTGCCGGCGGGGACGAGCAGTTCGCCCACACGCAAGTCGCGGTCGGTGGTCAGATGCGTCGCGAGGTCCGCGCCCGTCCGCCACACCTCACCCCAGGGCACCAGCCCGCCGAAAACAACCCGGCCGCGCGTCGACGGGCGGCCGTAGTCGATCGCGATATGCCCACCGTCAATGACCGCGCGTGCCGTATCGCGCGACGAGTAATTACCAAATGCTGCGCCCCTCGCATCCCGCTCGGCGAAGGAGCGCGCGAGCGCAGACACGTCCAGGTCGGCCACACGCTCGGTCAGCCACTTGTACGAAGTCGCCATCCCGCTTACGCCCAGAATGCGCCCCGCCGGGTCGACACGGGCGCGTTCGCCGCGCGGGAAGATTAAGGGGATCACCACCGAGTCCGCGCCGAGTCGCCGGATGGCGCTCTCGCGTACCCGAGGTGGATCCAGCTCGATCATGGGTAGCGCGATGGAGTCGCCACCGGCGCGGCGCAGGCGTGCGGTGACTAGCTCGTACAGCGCGATTGCGCGCCACAGAGGGACAGCGTCGGCCGAGGCTGGGACAAATCCTCGACGCGTGCTGTCTCCCTCCCGGTCGACGACATCAAATCCGCCGCGCACTCTTTCGACGCTCACGCTCCAGTACGGAGTCGGCGGTGCGCCCGCCGCCACCGCGCGTGGCGCCGCCGCGAAGCTCGTGATGCGGCCGCCGCTGTCGACGGTGAACGCGTAGTGTACCCACGACGTCTCGGGCGAACGGTCGATGATGTCCCCTTCGGTGACCCCTCGTGAGGCTGAGAAGGACTCGACGATGATCGTGTCGACGCCGAGACGGGAAATGAAACCGGCGTGCTCGCCCTCCCGGTCCCCCGCCCGCGGTTCCGGTAGACCCCGCCGCGGTCGGGCCCCGCAGCCAAGGCCGAAGAGCATCAGTACGATGATCCGGGTGCTGGCTCTGAGCGATCCTTGATCATGCAGTGCGAACCGCAAGCTGAATGCCTCTAAAAGATGTTGTCCGCCTAACGAATCGCGCTTAAGCTGCGGCGCCAAGCTTTGAGGTTCACAAACGGAATTCTATAACACCATATGCCGGGACGTAAACCGCGGCCGGTGAGCACGGGCGCCGCCAGCTTCAAGCGCTGGTTAGACTGCCGCTCACGAAATCGGACGAACATGCCGGCTCACCCAATCCGTAAACGCGGGGCGATCGAGCTGACCACCCGCCACATCTAGAATCGTCCGTTCGGCCTCATCCACCGACGCGTGCAACTCCCCTCCGTTCAG
>QHUJ01000032.1 GCA_003221895.1 Gemmatimonadota bacterium
GATCACCTCTACGGCCGCTTCTTCCCTGAGGTCGACACGCTCGGAGCGGTCGCGGTCTCAGCGCAGCCGGTGAGCCCGGACCTGGGCACGACCTTCGGGAGAATCCACAGCGACACGGCGACGATGCGCCAGCTCGAGCCCTTGCGCCGCTACATCGCACGGCCGCCGGATCAGGCGTTGATTCTCACGCTTGCGGCGCACGACCTGCCGTTCGTCACGCAGCGTCTCATGATGCTCGATTCGATCTACTTTGCGCCGGTCGAGTGGAGTGGCACGATGCCGATGATGAATTGGGCGTCGACCGCTAAGCAGGTGAGATGGATCCTGCGCGATCCGGCCACCGGCCGGGAGAATACCGCCGTCGATTGGCGGTTCAAGCGCGGGTCGTTCGTGAAGATTCGGCTCGTCAACGAGCGGCGCGCGTTTCACGGCATGCAACACCCCATCCACCTGCATGGCCAGCGCTTTCTCGTGCTCGCGGTGAACGGCGTGCCGAAGCACAACCTCGTATGGAAGGACACCGTGCTGGTGCCCGCCGGATCTGTGGTGGATATTCTGCTCGACGCTTCCAACCCCGGCCGCTGGATGCTGCATTGCCACATCGCGGAGCATCTCTCCGCCGGGATGATGACGCACTTCACTGTGGAATAACTGGAGCTCTTATGTACTCGCTCACTCTCCTGCTCGCCCTGACTGCGCAGCGTCCTGATTCATTCGCCGCCGGCGTGCGCGAATACATCACCGTCGATACGTCGGTGCTCGCGCTGACGCACGTCCTGCTGGTGGACGGCACCGGCACCGCGCCGAGGGCAGATCAGACCATCGTGATTCGCGCCGGCAAGATCGCGGCGGTAGGCCCGGCGACCTCCGTGCAGGTCCCGGCGGGCGCGCGCTCCATGGACATGAGTGGCTCGAGCGTCATCCCGGGCCTGATCGGGATGCACGACCATCTGTTCTATACCGCGGCCGGTGGCCGAGCGGTGCAGATGTCGTTTACGGGACCGCGCCTGTATCTCGGCTCGGGTGTGACGACGATCCGCACGACGGGCGGCCGCGCGCCGTACGCCGAGATCAATCTGAAGGACATCATCAATCGCGGGTTCGTCCCGGGGCCGCGCATCCACCTCACCGCCCCGTACATCACCGGATCCGAGGGCGGCGGCGCGATGGCGATCGTGAATTCTCCCGAAGCCGCCCGCCGGTTCGTGGATTATTGGGCCTCGGAAGGCGCAACGTGGATCAAGGCGTACACCGATATTCGCCGTGCCGACCTGGGTGCCGCGATTCAGGAAGCGCACAAGCGCGGCATCAAAGTCACCGGCCACCTCTGCTCGGTCAGCTTCCAGGAAGCGGTCTCCCTCGGCATCGATAATCTCGAGCACGGGATGCTCACGGCGTCGGACTTCACGACCGGCAAGCAGCCGGACGTGTGTCCAGTCAATCTGATGACGCAGATCAGCGCGTCGGATCCGAAAGGCAGCGCGGCGCAGGCGACGATTCGCTCGCTCGTGGACCATAAAGTCTCGATGACCTCGACGCTCGCCGTGTACGAGCCGTTTGTCGCAGGCCGGCCTACCAAAGACGAGCGCACGCTCCTGGCGATGGACCCGGAGGTGCGGGAGAGCTACATGAAGCAGCGGCAGCAGATCGACTCGAGCGGCACCGGCTGGGTTTCGCAACAGGCGTTCAAGAGCGCGATGGCGTTTGAGCGGGCGTTCGTGGACGCGGGCGGCCTGATGGCCGCCGGTGTCGATCCGACGGGCATCGGCGGGGCGCTCGCGGGATTCGGCGATCAGCGCAATTACGAGCTGTTCATCGAGGCCGGCTTCACGCCCGCCCAGGCAATCCAGATCATGACCTTGAACGGCGCGAAGATCCTCGGTGTGCAGCAGACGCTGGGCACGGTCGAGGCCGGCAAGCTCGCCGACCTCGTGGTGTTGAAGGGCGACCTCACCGCCGATCCGTCGGTGATTCGGAGTCCCACGATTGTGTTTAAAGACGGGGTCGGCTACGATTCTGCCAAGTTGATCGCGTCGGTGCAGGGCAGGGTCGGGGTCAACTAGCGGAGACATATGGCAGGGTAGCTCAGCCTGGTGAGAGCACGGCACTCATAATGCCGGGGTCGTGGGTTCGAATCCCACCCCTGCTATTTCGAAGTCGCAGTCCCCCGCCCCCATGGCATGCCGTCCCCTACCGCGCTTCCCAATGCGAGACCAGATTCTGACCCGTCATCCACCCCATGGGGGGGCCGTCATGACGTTCCGCGTGTTGCTGCTCGTTACCGGGGCGGCAGTGGCTGGCGTGTTGCCAGCAGCAGCCCAGAAACGAGGCTCGTTCGAACTCGGTGCTTTCGCCGCCTACCTGAATGCCGACAACTCGCTCGCAGTAGGCAACTCGATCGGGTTCGGCGGTCGAGCCGGAGTTAACCTGTTTCCCTACCTTGCGCTCGAAGTCGATTACGCGAGCGCCTCCGCTAACGGGGCCAAGTACACGCCGCTCCACGTGTACGCCGTCTACGAAGTGCCGCCGGTCAGCAGCAACGAGCTGTTTCTCGGATTTGGCTATGTGAAGAACAAGTACACGGGCAGCTACGAGGCGAAGGACAGCGGCGTCGGAGGCCTCGTCGGCCTGCGCCACCGGCTCAACAAAGCCGTTGCGTTCCGGGTCGATGGGCGCGTGGACTTCATGCCGAACGCGGCGAACAAGTCCTACCTGGTCAGTTACAACGGCAACTGGGGACTCGGGTTCGGTTTGAGTGCGCTGTTGAACCGCTGATCGACGGCAGGAGGGCTCGTAGGGGCGCGGCCTGCTGCGCCCCTACGTTTTTCAGCCTACCGCGCCGGCACCGGCTGGTCCGAGTTGAAGATCTCTGCCGCCACCAACCATTTCCCATCCGCCTGCCGCCGCCGAATCTCGAGAAACTTCCCGTGGTCGCCCACGGCCGACTTCCCGTCGGCCGTCGGAATCGCGAACGCATAGGTGCCGCGGACATACGCGAGGTCGCCTCGCCCATCGATGTCGATGTTCGTGAGCGTGAAACTCCGCAACGCAGGACCGGCTTGGAAGAACGCGAGGATCGCCGGGCGTCCTTCGACGATGCCACGATTCGCGGGCATCACCACGGCGTGCTCGGTGAACAGCGACGCGCTGGCCGAGTCGCGGTTCGTACGGATGTAGGCGACGAAGCTGTCGGATACTGCACGAATTCCCGCCTTGTCCGCATCACTGAGCGGTGGGGGCGCGGCCTGGCAGGCCGCGAGCAGAACCACGAGACCACAGATGATCGGGCGCATACTCAGCTCCTTTTCCAAACGACTGGCTTGATGGTGCGAGACATCTCTGCCGCAATCTGCTGCGCATCCCCCAACTTCGCCTCGTACTCGAGGCGCCACTCGGCGGGCATGGTGTTCCGGAAGTAGGACGCCGTCAGCAGCTCGCCTTTCGGCTCCAGCTCTGCCGCTGCGCCGCGCCCCACGGCAACGACGTCGCCGAGAAACAGCGTCGAGCTGCCGGTATCCATCACGTTGGCGACATTGCACTCGAAATGGGCGAAGCAGTCATCCAGCACGGGCACCCCCAGCTTCCCGCGGTGATGTGGGATGCCCGCGAGCTTGTCCTGGTCTCGTCCGCTGAAGAATCCGAGCCGGCGAACGATGTCGAATTGCATCGTGTGCAGCAGGTGCAGACCAAAGCGCCCGGTTTCGAAAATCATATCGTGACTGTAGTTGAACTTGTGGATATATACGGAGAGGCGGGGCACCGACGGCACGATCGAAGCGCGCACCGCCGCGTCGGAGATCATGCCGTTTTCTTTTCCGCGCCGTTCCGCCGTGACCGCGACCACTGGAGATGTGAGATTGCGGAGAAGTTGGTAGGTGAGGTCTGGTTGGAGCATACTTCAAGATACATGACCACTGAACGGTCGCTTCCGCAGCGCTTTCTCGCGCACGTCAAAGCCGCGCGGCTGTTTCGCGACGCGGGCGAAGCGATCGTTGCGGTCTCGGGCGGGCCGGACTCCGTCGCGTTGCTCGATTTGTTATACGGTGCTCGCAAAGACCTGAAGTTGAATCTTGTGGTTGCGCATGTGGACCATGGGATTCACGCGGGCGCGCAGGCGGTCGGGCAGGCGGTCGGCAAACTCGCGACACACTATGGGCTGCCGTGCGAGACGACCGCGCTGCATCTGGGATCGGACACCACCGAGACCGAGGCGCGGCGCGCGCGCTACGCGTGGCTGCGTGCGCTGCAGCAACGCCGCGGCGCGAAGTACATCGTGACCGCGCATCACCAGGACGATCAGATCGAAACCGTCCTCCTGCGCACATTGCGCGGCAGCGCGCCTGCGGGACTCGCCGGCATTGCACGGCGGGGACGCGGCGGCCTGGTGCGTCCGCTCCTGCCGTTCACTCGTCGCGACCTGGTCGAGCACGCGACGGCTCGGGGACTGCCGGTGCACGACGACCCTGCAAATCGTGATCCCCGCCATCTCCGATCGTGGGTGCGCGCGACATTGTTGCCTCTGCTCGGCGAACGGCTGGGCTCTACACTTCGCGGCGACCTGCTGGCACTCGGGCGGCATGCCGCGCGTGATCGCGCCGCGTGGGATCGCGTACTGGACCTAACTCCTGATCTGGGGCTCGTGGTACAGGGAGAAAGCTTCGCCGTTGCCCGCGCGAGTGTGGGGGGCTATGATAACGCATTGTCTGTTGCGCTCTTGCGCGCGGCGGCCCGACGAGCCGGCCTGGTACTGGGGCCAACGCGCGCTCGTCGTCTGGTGACGCTGGCGCGGGGCCAGTCGGGACGTCGCCTGTCACTGGGCGATGGCTGGTTGGCCGAAGTGGCGTTCGATCAGCTACGGGTGAGCCGGCGCACGGCGACTGAAATCGGTTGCGCACTCGAATCCGTATGGCCGAGCGGAGCAGTCGGATCGGCGCGGTTTGGCGGATTCGAGATCACATGGTCGCAGGCGCCGGCACCGGACCGCATCGAGCGCTCGGCGTGGACGACGTGGGTTGACGGGGCCGGATGGGAGGTGCGTCAACCCAAGCCCGGCGATGCGGTCGTTCCGATCGGCGGGGTGGGTCACCGCGCTTTGCGGCGGCTATTAATGGAAGCACGGGTGCCGCGCAGCGAGCGGTCGCGCTATCCCGTTGTCAGTCGTGGCGAGACGATTCTCTGGGTGCCGGGCATCTGTCGGAGTGGGGAAGGGCTGCCCGAGCCAGGAACACAAGCGGTGAGGTTGGATGTTACAGAGTTCGACTCAGCTCAAGCAGACCGGGGGACGTGAGCTCAAGCGGATCGTCTTCGACGAGGAGACGATCGCCGAGCGCGTCCAGGCGTTGGGCCGCGAGATTACCGAGGCGTATCCTGACGGCGATCTGCTGGTGCTGGGCCTGCTGAAGGGCAGCTTCATCTTCTTGAGCGACCTGGTGCGGCGCATCGAGCGGCCGCTGCAGGTGGACTTTCTCGTAGCATCGAGCTACGGCGAGGGAACGGTGTCGAGCGGGGACGTGCGATTGGTGTACGATCCCGAGACGGAGCTGGAAGGGAAGCATATCCTTCTGGTCGAGGACATCATCGACACCGGCAAGACGTTGAACAAGCTGGTCGGGCTGTTACGCGAGCGCCGGCCGCGAAGTCTGGAGATATGCGCGTTGTTGCACAAACATGTGGCTGAACACTTGGAGCTGGAAGCGAAGTTCCTGGGTTTCGATGCGCCACGGCTGTTCCTGGTCGGTTACGGCTTGGATCATGCCGAGAACTTCCGGCACCTTCCTTATATCGCGAGTCTGACGTAGATGGCCAATCGTCTTCCCCCGCCCCCGCGGGAATTCAACTGGGCCCGGATGCTGCGGACGCTCTCGTTCTGGGCGCTCCTCATCGTCGGGACCATCGCGCTGGTGCAGCTCGCTTCGAGCCGCCGCCGCGAAGAAGCGG
>QHUJ01000033.1 GCA_003221895.1 Gemmatimonadota bacterium
CGGCACCGCGCAGGCGCAACGCCTGCTCCGTTGGCGCGGCGATCGAGAACGGCACCTTCGCCAGCTCCTGCTCGCGCAGCATGGCCGTGACGGTGACCGCTTCGAGGGTCACAGGCTGGAGCACGAGGTCGAGGGAGACCGACTGAGCGGCGCCCACGGACACGTTCTGCGACACCGTGCGCAGCCCAGGCATCGACGCGGAGACGGTGTACGGCCCCGCGGCCAGGCCGGATATGGTGAAGCTGCCGTCCGTGGCGGTCGTCGTGCGACTGGCGGCGTTGGTCCGCTGATTCGTCGCGCGCACGCCGACGCCAGACAGCGCGGTGCCACTGGCATCCTTCACGGTGCCCGTGATGCGACCGTTCTGCGCATACGCCGGGACCGCACACAGGACTAGGGCGAGTACTGCCATGCTCAGCAACCGGCTCGCGGCAACCATAGACTCTCCCGTTGAAGGACTACTGCAGTAACCGCATTTCCGCCCGGGCATACAGATAACGGCCGTTGTAGCCGAACGGCGACGCGGCGGCCCAGGGGAATGTGTTGTCGTTGTTGTTGAATTCGGCCTTCGGCTTGTCCGGGTAGACGTCGAACAGATTGCGCGCCCCGATGGACAGATTCACGGCGCTAAACTGATATCCCACCTCCGCGTCCACCAGGGTCTTGGCACCGTAGGTCTCGCGGTCCGTGAAACTGGGCTGTGCCGACGCGAATCCGCCGAAGTACGACACTCGGCCCAGCGCGTGCCAGCGGCTGACGGCGTACTGCGCGGTGAACGTGCCACGCCAATCGGGCCGCTCCTCCTCGATCCCCACCTTCGTCACCAGATCGAGAATGCTGGTCAACTCGGTCGCGGTGCCGCGGAGGATCTCGGGCAGTGAATCGACGTGGGTGATTTTGTTTTTCGCGTAGTTCATCCCCAGGTTGAGATCGAGCGTTCCCGCGCCCGCCGGCACACGGAGGTCCCCCGTGATATCCACGCCGTTCGTCTTGGTGTTCAGGCCGTTCGTGAAGAACTGCACGGCGCCGATGTTGGTAAATCCGGAGTCGGCGAGAATGCGCTGCGACACCGAATCGCCGAACGTCGCTCCGAGGAGAATGCGATTGTCGATCGTGATATTGAAGAAATCGACGGTGAACGTCAGGTTGTCGCGCGGCGTCACCGCGAATCCGCCGCTCAGATTGACCGACGTTTCCTCCTTGAGCGGCTTGGAGCCGAAGATCTGCGACGCACGATTGTCCACTGGGAAGTTGCCGACTTCGACGAATTGCCCCCCGATCACGTTCGTGGTGGTGTGGCTGAAGTAGCTCTGCGCGAGCCCCGGCGCGCGGAACCCGGTGCTCGCGGCACCGCGCACGATGAAGCGTGGCGACATCTGATAGCGCAGCGCCAGCTTGCCGCTCACCCGTGAGCCAAAGTCGCTGTAGTTCTCGTAGCGCCCCGCGACGTTGGCGAGGAACTGCGGGGTCAGCTGGCCCTCGAGGTCGAGGTACGCGCCAACATTGCTGCGGCCATGGTCGCTTGCGTCAGTCGGCGCAAATCCCGGAAATACCGACGAGCCGGCCGGCGCCGGGCCGCTGCTGTCCTGCGCGAGATGGTTGCCGTTGATCCACGAAGCTTTCTCCCCGGCGGTGATCTTGAAATCTTCCTTCCGGTACGCCGCGCCCAACGCGACGTTGACGGGCGACCGCAGCCCCATGTTCACTTTCTTCGCCAGATTCACCGCCACGATACCTTCGGTGCGCTCGAGCCGGCCGGCGAAGAAATGGAGCTGGTTCGGAATGTTCGGATCGTCGAGCGTGCCGAGCACGCCGTCGGCACCAGGTGCGCAGGGCGTCTCGAGACACGGTCCGAGTGACGGGTTGTTGGTGTGCTCGAGATCGTAGTCGAACTGGTTCTTCCCGAACGAGCCGCCGAAATCGAGCGACCAGCCGCTGACGTAGGCGCGGAAGCCGGCGACACCCGAGAAGTCGTTCACGCTCGGATGGAATTGCGGCAGGAAGCCCTGCGGATACAGCTGTGGCCAGTTCCGGTCGCTGTCGGCATAGCGCCAAAAGCCGTTCCCGGTCCCTTCGCGGTGGCTGTAGCCGCCAAACGCGTACAGCTCACTCGTCCCGGCCGGATTGAGCGGCATCCGGAAGTTCGCGAACGTCATCCCGTCCCGCTCGAGCCCGTCGCCCCAGTGGTAATTGGGCTGCGTGAGCGAATTGCGCTTCATGAGGATGCGACCCGTGTTCGGATCGATCGAGTCTGGGACGCCGTTCGCGCCCACCAGGAATGAGTCCGGCCAGGCGCGATTCGTGGGGTCGCGATGGAGGTATTCGCCGAACACCGCGAGCGATCCGCGGCCCAAGCCGACGCCGAATCCACCGTTCACATCGGCCGTCGTGCCGTCGTTTATGTAGCGGTCGGTGGCATTCGTGGAGTACTGACCCACGTCGGCATTCAGGAACGGCGCAAACCCGCCTTCCTTCAGGACGACGTTGACCACACCGGCGATCGCGTCGGACCCGTACTGGGCTGCCGCGCCGTCACGCAGCACCTCGATGCGATCGATCGCACTGCCGGGCAGCGCGTTGAGGTCCACGCCGCTCGATCCAGCCCCCATGCCGTAGGCGAAGGTATTGAGGACCGCCATCTGATGCCGGCGCCAGCCGTTCAGGAGAACCAGCGTATGGTCCGGGCTCAAGCCCCGCATCGTAAAGGGACGCACGATGTCGTTCGCATCCGTGACGCTCTGCCGCGGGAAATTGACCGACGGTGCCAGATTCTGCAGGATCTGACTCGTCTCGCTCGTGCCTTGCTGCGAAATCTCTTCGGACGTGAAAACGTCCACCGGGACCGCGAGCTCCTCCCCGGCGGTGTGCCGAGCACGCGACCCGACCACCACATCGACCGGCGACAGGCTGATGGGCTGCTCGGCGAGCGTGAAATCGCGGACGACGGGCGCCTGGCCGACAGTGACCTTCACCGATTGTGGCACGTATCCCAGGAGCCGCACGCGCAGGGTGTACGTGCCCGCCGATACGCCGCGGATCTCGTAGCGTCCCTGATCGTTGGTCGTGGCGCTCAGGCCGCTGCCCTCGGCGGCGACCATCGCCCGCGCAAGCGGCGCGCCCGCCGCATCCGACACCCGCCCGCTGACCGAGCCCTGTGCCAGGGCGACCGCCGGAAGGAACGCGACCACCAGACCTAGTAAACTCTCGACTCGCCGCATATTCATGCCCCTCGAGGGAGTGTGTCGGACGCCATACTGCTACCGCGCATTGCCAAGACCGTCAAGCGGCCCTTGTCGTGATGGGGTCCCCACCACGGCATGCTCCGGCGTCGCCAGCAGAGCCGCATAGCGTCGCAATCAGAGACTCCCCGCATTCCGAAGCTGACCCAGTACGGCGCGCAGCTCTCGGAGTCGCTGGGCAATCGCCTCGTGGGGCAGCCCCGCCAGGTCGGGGGGCAGGAGCTGCCGGCTCGTGCATTCGCAGGCTGCGATCAGACGCTGGTACTCGAGCTCGGCAGGATAGTCCGGCGGCTGAAAGTCCGCGATCAGCTCCTGGAGCAGGTTCGCCGAGAGCGCCGGCTGGTTTTCGATCGCCATGCGGCGGCTGGCGCGCACCAGCACCGCCTCGATGTCGGCCGGCGACATCGCCTGAGGCACCTCGCGAAAGAGGGCGGCTGCATCCAGACCTGCCTCGAGCGGGATCTGTAACCGAGCCCGCAGGCTCTCGAACACGCGCGCCCGTTCGTCCGCGTTCGCCGGTGGAAACAAGGCGATGTGCTCTTCAGCGCGACCCTGCCGCTTCAGATCGACCGGTACGAGATCCGGGCGTGAGGTCATCAAGAACCAAATCACCTTCCCGCGTCGCCGCGTATCCCCCATGAAGGCGGCCAGTGAAGCGAACACCCGCTCCGACACACCCGAGTCGGCGCCCTTCATCTCCCGGTTCCCGAGCGCGGCATCGGCTTCATCGATGACGACCGCGATCGGGCCGAGGGCGTCGAGCAGGCCGAGGATGCGCTCGAGATTGGACTCGGTCTGTCCCTGCCACATCGAGCGGAAATTGAGCAGCTCCACCACCGGAATCCCGATCTCGGCGGCGAAGCAGCGGACCATGAAGCTCTTACCGGTGCCGACGGGCCCGCACACCAGAAAGCCCATCGGGACCACGTCGAGCCGGCCCTGGCGGAGCGCGGCGGCGGTTTCCCGCAGGAGCGCCTTCGCGCCGGCATTCCCAGCCACGGCATCGAGACCGGTCGCGCTGATCAGGAAGGAAAGCAGGCCGCCGCTGGCCTCCTCGATCAGGCGCTTTTTCTCGCGGGCTAGCGCGTCGGGATCGAGTGGGGCCCCATTCGCGTCCGCTTCCGCGAGCAGGCTCTCCAGGTGCAGGCGTGTCAACCCGGACGTCAAAACCGCGACCTTGTGAGCGTCGATGCGGGAGAATGTCTGGGGCGTGGCGCCCCGCCCGGTCAGGTACGAATACCGCTCGTGTTCGTCCGGAACGGGGACCACCAGCTCGAACGTGCGCGCGTCGGCGACGAGTGCTGCATTGAGCGCCGCGGTGCTCTCCGAAACAAGACAGAACGTGACCTGACGCTGCAGGAACAGCGGATCGGCGGACCAGCGTCGCAGCGTGACAATCGCGTTCCGGTCCTCCACCGGCAGCTGGCCCGGATCGCCGGCCGGCGCCACGGTTTCCGCGAAGTCAATGATGACGGCGGCGGAAAATCGAGGATTCTCCTTCAATTCATACAGGAGATATGTCTCCAGCAATTGCAGCGCGCGGTCGGGATCGCGCGGCTGTACCAGCGCGAGGTTGGTGCCCCCGACCTTGTCGTAGGCTTTGAGCACGGTGCGAAAGTCCTGCTCCGCTTGCGGATCGGTGAACCGGATTCCCGAGCCCCGATCGTAGAGGACGATCACGGCCCGATCAGCGAACATGACTTCGGCGAGGAATTGACCGATAGTGCCGTGACGCCGGGCACTCAGCGGATGGATGTCGCGCACGCCGGGCCCGTGCAGAATGAAGGCGTTGATGCCACGCTGGCGTATCCGGCGCTGCAGCGCGCGCGCCCACTCGGCGGACGTGGGTTGGCTTTCGCTCTGTGGTCCCACGGCGCAGAATAGAAAGCGTCGGGGCACTGTCTGCTAGAGCGGGGGTACTCCCCCCGACCGCATTCTCAGGAGGATCTATGCGTAGGGTCGCGTTGCTGTTCGTCGCGCTGTTCACCGCTCCTCTCGCCGCCGCAATTGCCCAGCGGCACACGGCGGCACCCCCATCGCAACGGGCGGCGGCGGCTCCCGCAGTCCCGCATGACAGCGTGCGGGGCGCGATTCGGTCGATCGACGTGCATTCGCGCACCGTCGAAGTCACCGCCGGCGTGGGATACGCGCTGCGCGTCGTGGCGCTGCGGATACCGGCGAGCGTGTCGATCACAAATCGGGACAGCGCCCAACCCAATGTCATTGCGCTCGGACAGTTGAAGCTCGGCGATGTGGTCCGCGCGCAGTTCGGCGGCACGGCGGCTCCCTTCGTGGTCTACACGATCGAGCGCCTCGGCCGCATGACGACTGGCGTGGACTCGACGCCATGACTCGTCACACACTCATCATCGCGCTGGCGCTCGCCGCCCCTGCGGGATGCAAGCGGCCCCCCCCCCAGCCCGGTGGTCCGTTGCCAG
>QHUJ01000053.1 GCA_003221895.1 Gemmatimonadota bacterium
ATGGCCGTTACACCCGTTACCCTGCTGACTTCTTCCTTCGCCATTTGGCCGAGCGACTTGCCGTCGCGGCGCAGCGAGCAGAACAGGATCGTGAAATCCTGCACCGCGCCGCCAACCACGACGCCGATCACGAGCCATAGCGTGCCGGGAAGGAAGCCGAACTGCGCCGCGAGCACCGGCCCGACCAGCGGGCCCGCCCCGGCGATCGCCGCAAAGTGGTGGCCGAACAGCACCCACCTGTTTGTCGGTACGAAGTCATGGCCGTTGTTGAAGCGCTCAGCCGGCGTGGCCCGGAGCGGGTCGAGTCCAAAGACCCGATTAGCGAGGAACTTCGAATAGAAGCGATAGCCGATGACGTAGGTACAGACGGCCGCCGTCAGCAGCCACGCCGCATTGATGGTCTCCCCACGGGACAGGGCGAGCACGGCGAACGCCGCAGCGCCCAACAACGCCACCATTCCCCACACTATCACTTTGAGCAGTCGCACGTCGGCTAAGTTGTGGCGCCGCTTGCCGATGTTCAAGTTCGAACATAGGTTCGAATCGCTTGAGCTCCTCGCCGTCGTACCCCTGGTCGTCGAGCGGGCGCGGCACCGCTGCGTCGGCAGTTCAAGAACGGCCCCAACCCCAAGTGAGTGCTGAAACCTTCCGAGGCAGGGTCGTCGTCGTCACCGGCGGTGCGACGGGACTCGGCCGCGCCGTCGCCCTCGAGTTCGCCCAGGCGGGATGCGGCGTCGCATTCAACTATCTGGAGCTGCCGGGACGCGATGTTGGCGCGCAGGCGCTGCTCACCGAAACGTCGATCAAGGCGCTCGGCGTCCCCTGCTACTCCGCCGTCTGCGACGTTCGGAAAATGACCTCCGTGGAGCAATTCACCGCCGAAGTGAAAGGCAAGCTCGGCGGCGTCCACTATCTCATCAACAATGCCGGTGTAACGCACGACGGAGCACTGTGGCGCCTGACCGAGGAGGCGTGGCAGGAAGTCATGGACACAAACGTGAGCGGTGCCTTCAACTGCATCCACGCCGTAGCGCCGCTGCTGCGCGGGCAGCGCTTCGGCAAGATCGTCAATGTCGCGAGCCATCAGGCGTTCAGACCTGGCTTCGGGATCGCGAATTACGCGGCGAGCAAGGCCGCTCTCATCGGTCTCACCAAGGCCGCGGCAGTCGATCTGGGGTCGGCAGGTATCAACGTGAACGCGGTCGCCCCCGGATTCGTGAAAACGGAGCTGCTCACCCAACTGCCGCGCGAGGTGCTCGAACGCGCCGAGCACGAGTCGGTTCTGGGACGCGTGGCGGAGCCGGAAGACGTCTCCCGCGTGATACTGTTTCTGTGTAGCGAGGCGGCACGACATATCACCGGACAGGTGATCATAGTGGACGGTGGCCTCACGCTCGCTTAGATTCGGGCCGTGACTAACCTGTTAAAAACCAAGAACTTGGTGCGTCGTGCGTGGTGCGTGGTGGCGCTTGGCACCGGATTGGGCTGCGGCGGCAAGAAGGCCGATCAGAAGCCTGCGCCGGTACCCCCCACAGCTCCCCTACCCACGGCAGGACTCGCCGGTCAGCGCGTCGCGCTCACGCCGCTGGAACTCGTCGGTGCCGAGGACACGCTCCACTGGGACGCGCTCTTCGCCGACCGGCGCGCGACCCTGAACAAGTGCGACAGCATCATCGCGACGCTGCTCGGCGCTCGGGCACCAGAAGTCAGCTGGGTCGGCCCCCCCGAGCTGCGGCACATCGCGCGACGTGGAGCCGGCATTGTGGCGGACCCCGATCAGATGGGGACGTCCTTCTTGCGAGCCGAGAATCTCATCGACGTCCCGGATCCCCTTCGGTACCAGTTGCGGACGTTGCTGGGCCTGGTTGGCGGGCGCTATGCGCTGATCCCCGCCGGACTCGTGTTCCGCGTACCGCCGGGCCACCCCCCGACCAATCCGCCAGTCGCCACCGCGGAGCTGTCCATGATCATGGTCGACACGCGAGTCGGTAAGATCGGGTGGCGAACCGTCGCGCGCGGCCAGGGAGAGGATCCCTGGACTGCGCTCACGCGCGCTGTAAAGGCCCTGACCCCAGGCATGCCTTGAGCATCCGCGAGGCAACGCTGATTCAGGGTGACGGCATCGGACCCGAGATCACGCAGGCGACGTTGCAGGTGCTGGACGCGTTGGGGATGCAGTTCGACTGGGACGAACAGTTTGGCGGCATGGCGGCGGTCGAGAAGGCCGGCACGCCGCTGCCGAACGCTACGCTCGACTCGATCCGCCACACGAAACTGTGCCTGAAGGGTCCGCTCACGACGCCGGTCGGTGGGGGCTATCGCTCGGTCAACGTCGCGCTGCGCCAGGAATTCGACCTCTACGCCAATGTCCGGCCGACGAAAACGATCGTCCCGGGCGGCCGCTACGAGCACGTCGATCTCGTCATCATTCGCGAAAACACGGAAGGGCTGTACGTCGGGCTCGATCACACGTTCAAGATCGGCGGCGATCGCCGCGCGCTGGCGCAGGCGATGTCGATCGTGACGCGCGAGGGCAGCGAGCGCATCGCGCGCTACGCCTTCGAGTACGCCAAGACACACGGGCGCAAGAAAGTCACGATCGTTCACAAGGCCAACATTCTGAAGGCGACGTCGGGGCTGTTTCTCGAGGTCGCGCGACGTGTGGCCGAGCAGTACGCCGGGGCCATCGCGTGCGACGACAAAATCGTCGATAACACCGCGATGCAGCTCGTCATCAAGCCGGAACAGTTCGACGTGATTGTCACGACGAACCTGTTCGGGGACATTCTGTCCGATGAGGCAGCGGGGTTGGTGGGCGGCCTGGGGCTCGCTCCCGGCGCCAACATCGGCACGCACGCGGCCATCTTCGAGCCGGTGCATGGCTCCGCGCCCGACATCGCGGGGAAGGGGATCGCGAATCCTTCCGCGCAAATGCTCGCGGCGGCCATGATGCTCGACCACATCGGCGAGCTGGAGGCCGGGCAACGTCTCCGCTGCGCCATCGAGGCGACCATCGTGACGGACAACGTTCGCACGCCGGATTTGGGAGGTCGCGCTGCTACGGCCGAGTTCGCCCACGCCGTGGTCAAGCGGGTTAGGGCCTAGTCATCCGTGCGCGAAGTGCGGCGAATACGCCGCAGGCATCGCGATCGGTGGCTTGTGCGCCAACTGCACGCGCCTGCTGCAGCGTCGGGCTACGCGGGTCGCGCGCCTGGTCGCCGTCGGCACGACCTTACCCCTTGGGGTGTATGTCGCCGTAACGCTGCCCGTCGACCGGACCGCTCGTATCGTGGTGGCGGGCGGTGTGCTCCTGTGGTACGTCTGTACGTTTCTCATTGCTAGACGCGTCGCTCTGGAGTGGATGACATGAATAGGTGCGTAGTGCGTGGTGCATGGTGCGGGGGAGCCCTGATTGCTCTCGCGGCTCCACTGGTTGCTCAGACATCGCTTTCCATCTATCGAGACGGTCGCGTCGTGGTCAGGCGCACGTTCCCGCAGGCCCTGCAGCAGGGACGCAATGCGGTGGCGCTGCGGCTCGAGGGCCTCGATCCGGCGACTCTGTTTTCCACCGACACATCGGTCTCCGTAAACTCCGCCACAGTCCGCTATCCCAGCACGTCGAGTGAGGTGCTGGCTCGGGCGGCCGGTCAGACGCTCTCGTTTGTGCGGGCCAAGGGCGATACGGTTCGGGCTACAGTCGTCCGCGCCGATCCGCCGCAGTACAAGCTGCCGGATGGCCGCATGCTGCTCAGCCCACCCGGCGAGCCATTGTTCCCCGCCGAGCTCGTGCGAACGACACCCGAAGCGCAGCTCGTGCTCGACGCGTCGCGCGCGCGCCAGCGCACCGATATCGCCTACGTGGCGCAGGGGGTGACGTGGGAGGCTCTGTACCAGGTGATCGTGACAGGGACCAGGGGTCAGGTGTCAGGGACGGCAACCGTGACCTCGCAAAACCTCCGCGCTGACAGCGCCGAGGTGCAGCTCGTCGCGGGTGCGATTCGTCGGACGCGCCAACCGAAGTCTGAACAGGAATCCTACGCCGTGGACGGTGTGGCGTCGCGAGGAGCCGTCGTGGCGCTGCAGCAGGCTCTAACAACCGAAGAGGCAGTCGGCGAAACGCATGTCTACCAGCTCCCCGGTCGCCTCACGATCGAACCCGGCGTGCCGATCGCGACCGCGCTCTTCCCTCGCAGCTCCGCACCGGTAGCTCAAGAGCTGATCGTGCCCGGCGTGTTGCCCTGGCGCGGCTGGATCGGCCAGACACCGGAGCTCAATCGCGTTCCTGTGCAGGTGTGGTACACGATCAAGCGCGCCCCCAAGACCGCGTTCGGCGATCGCCCACTTCCCGCAGGCACCCTGCAGCTCTATCAAGCAGACTCGAGCGGTCGCGTTCAGTTGATCGGCGAAGCGGCAAACGACCACACGGCGCCCGGACGCGACCTCCGCGTACAGTCGGGTGACGCGTTCGACATCACGGCAGAGCGGGTGCAGACCGACTACAATCAGGAGCAGCTGCCGCCACTGCGAAAGGGATTACCGAACCGGCAGCGCGTGACCGCAGCCTATCGCGTGACGATCACGAATGCAAAAAGCGATGCGGTTACCGTGGATGTGCGTGAAGCCCGGTTCGGAAACTGGAAGATCATCGAGAGCAGCGTGCCGCCCGAGAAGCTGTCGTCCACCGAGATGCGCTTCCGCATGCAGGTGCCGACGGGGGGCGAGGCGACGCTGACGTACACCGTCCAAATCGAGTCATGACGATCCAGATCGTTCACATTGGCGACTTGCATTTCGGCCGCGTCGCGGACATCCCGGTCGTCGAAGCATTGGAGAGCATGCTGCCGGATCTCCGCCCCGACGCGATCGTCATCGCCGGCGATATGTCGCAGCGCGCCCGCCACGGCGAATTCCAGCGCGGCCGCGCGTTCGTGAACCGGGCGCGGGAGACCGCTCCCGTGCTCACGATTCCCGGCAACCACGACGTGCAGTGGTGGCGCCGGCCCTTCATTCCATTCAGCAAGGACGCCGTCTACCAGAAGTACCGCGGCTACTTCGGCGCCGAGCTGACGCCGACGCTGACAATTCCCGGCGGGGCGGTGATTGCATCGGCGCTCACCGCGCACGGCGTCGCGTGGGGCTCGCTCACGCCGCGGCTGCGCGACATCGCCGTCAAAGGCCACCTGCCCAAGCGCGAGGTAGAGCGGGTGCGATCGGTGTTCGGCCAGGCGGAACCGGGGCTCGCCCGGGTGCTGGTGATGCACCACAACCTGTTGCGCGGCCCGCTGTCGAATCGCATGGGCCTGGCCCGCTGGAAAACGGCGCAGCGGCGTGTCGGCGAGGCGGGCACCGAAATCGTGCTGTGCAGTCACGACCATCAGGAGGGCGCGGAGCAGCTGGAAGGAAAAGTGGTCGTTTCCACCGCAGGCACACTGTCGAAACGCTCGCGTGGCGGCCGGCCGGTGTCATTCAATGTCGTCACGATCGATCCCACGGCCGTGCAGGTGACGTTCTTCCGGTGGGATTCGAATCGACGACGGTTCCAGCCATCGGATACGGCGGCGTTTGCCCGGAAAGCCCCAAGGCTAGAGCCACAAGCCGCGAAGTAAGACGCCAAGACGCCAAGTTGCAAAGTGGCTTCAAGCTGCGAGCTTGTAGCTGAGCTTGCGACTTTCACGGGCACTTGTGACCACTTGTAACTCGCAGTCTGAGCAACTTTTCTGGGAGTTTGTGACTGATGGCTTCGAAGTTTCACGGAGTGGATTTCTACGACGTCGATGGGTTGTTGAGCGAAGAAGAGCGCGCGATCCGCGACACTGTTCGCGAGTGGGTGGATGAGCATCTCATGCCGGTGATAGGTGAGGCGTACGTCGCCGGCAAATTCCCCAAGCAGCTGATCCCCGGCATGGCGGAGCTCGGACTCTTCGGGGCCAATCTCCCGGAAGAGTACGGCTGCGCCGGACTGAACAACGTCGCGTACGGCCTGATCATGCAGGAGCTCGAGCGCGGCGACTCCGGCGTGCGTTCCTTCGCTTCGGTGCAGGGCGCGCTCGTGATGTACCCGATCTACACGTTCGGCTCCGAGGAACAGAAGAAGGAATGGTTGCCGCAGATGGCGAGCGGCAAAGTCATCGGCTGTTTCGGACTCACGGAGCCCGACTACGGCTCTAATCCCGCCGGCATGATCACGGTCGCGAAAGAGACGAAAGACGGCTGGGTGTTGAACGGCGCCAAGATGTGGATCACGAACGGCTCCACCGCTCAGGCCGCCATTATCTGGGCGAAAGCGGGCAAGATCGATGATCCAGATTCGATTCGCGGCTTCATCGTACCGACCGACACCAAGGGCTTCTCCGCGAAAGACCAGAAAGGCAAGCTGTCGCTTCGCGCGAGCGACACGAGCGAGCTGGTGCTGCAGGACGTGCACGTTCCGAAGGACGCCGTGTTGCCCAAGTCGGGTGGTCTGAAGTCGCCGCTCCTGTGTCTCACCGCCGCGCGCTACGGCATCGCGTGGGGTGCCGTCGGCGCCGCCATGGCGTGCTACGACGAAGCGGTGAGCTACTCGAAGCAGCGGGTCATGTTCGGCAAGCCGATTGGGGGGTTCCAACTGCAACAGGCTCGGCTCGCCGACATGCTGACCGAGATCACGAAGGCCCAGCTGCTTTGCGTCCAGCTCGGCCGCCTGAAGGATGAAGGGAAGTCCACGCCCCAGCAGGTGTCGCTCGCAAAGCGGAACAACGTGAACATGGCGACCGACATCGCCCGCGAGACGCGGCGCCTGCTCGGCGCGAACGGCATCCTGGCCGAGTACCAGGCCATGCGCCATCTCGCAAACCTCGAATCGGTGTACACCTACGAGGGGACCCACGACGTGCATACGCTGATTTTGGGGCAGGAGATCACGGGCCTGTCGGCATTTAACTAGAAACCACCTTGCGCCGCAGCACGTTGTGACAGCCATGACTTTGGCGCTGCTGCTCGTCCTCGCTCAAAGCCCCACTCTGGTCGATATCCGCGATCTTCCACCGCGGGAGCACCGCGTTTCCGGATTCATGCTGACCGCGCCGCAGGAATTGCGGATCACCGCTGTCGGCGCGGAACCGTGGCCTGACAGGCTGCAGAGCCGCGACGGGGCCGATTGGCAGGACGATGAGCAGACGACGTGGCCGGCGGCGGCGTGGATTCTCGACGCCAAGACGAGAGCAGTCGTATGGGATCTGCGCGCGGCGGACACGCGCCGCGAATCGAACGGGCTGCGGCGCTTCTCCGGCAGCGTGCGGCTCCCGGCCGGCGTCTACGAGGCCCATTACGCCTCCTACGCTGCCGCGTCTCTCTCGTTCAACCCCACCGATTTCAACTCCTCCACCAATCTCGGCGACCTCGTTCGTCTGGCACGCCGCGCGAAGGCTGGAGGCCCCTACGTCGAGAATGGCGCGTACAAGGAGTTCGCGCTGGCGATCACCGGTCCGGGCGAGCCGGTTTCTGAAGCACGGCTCGACTCGACGCGCGCCGAATTCCGCGCGACCTCCATCGTGAGCCTGTCACCGGGGCCCAACGCGACCGATCGACGCGGCTTTGCGCTGACGCGGCCGACCAGCGTCGAGGTCTATGCAATAGGCGAGCTGCGGCGCGATCAGGCCTTCGATTACGGCTGGATCATGAACGCCGATACGCGCAAGCGCGTCTGGACGATGACGTACGACGATACCGACCCCGCGGGCGGCGCCGCCAAGAATCGCGTGGCGCATGAAACGCTGCACCTCAAGCCCGGACGCTACGTCGCCTACTTCGCGGACGACGACACGCACCGACCGGACGACTGGAACACCGTGCCACCCACCGACCCCGAGTCGTGGGGTCTGACGCTCAAGATCGCCGACCCGGCGGCGCGGGCGGCCGTACAGACATTCGACTACCAACCCGTTCCCGCAGGCCAGACGATCGTGTCGTTCGTCGAGGTCGGCAACGACGT
The DNA here is from genome assembly GCA_003221895.1 of Gemmatimonadota bacterium. GTDB lineage: Bacteria > Gemmatimonadota > Gemmatimonadetes > Gemmatimonadales > GWC2-71-9 > 20CM-2-65-7. The sequence continues at coordinate 7,970 of QHUJ01000053.1, forward strand.
GCGGCACGCCGAAGGATTCACGCTCAAGCGGCCGATGGATGTGCGCATCTATGCGCTGGGCGAAGCCAGCGCCGAGGAGCTGGTCGACTACGCCTGGATCGTCGACGCGGACAATCACGCGCGCATCTGGACGATGAGCGTCGACAACACCGAGCCCGCCGGCGGGGCCGACAAGAACCGTTTGTTCGACGGGACGTTGCATCTCGCGCCCGGCAGCTACCTGGTGTACTACCGCAGCGATGGGTCGCATTCCTACAACGACTGGAACGCGGCTCCACCACCGGAGGCGCGTTACTGGGGTGTCAGCGTCTTCCCGGCCAGCGGGCGGTTGAATTCAAACGACGTCACCAAGTTCGAGCGCGGGGCCCGTCCGGGCGGAAGGGTCGTGGCGCAGTTGATCGATATGGGTGACAACGAGAATGCACGGGCCACCTTCCAGCTCACGGGAACAACGCGCCTGCGCGTGTACGCGCTGGGCGAAGGCCGCGACGCCCAGCTGTTCGACTACGGCTGGATCGAAGACAGCGGTGGCCGGACGGTCTGGGTGATGAAATACGACGCGACTGAGCCCGCGGGCGGCGCCGATAAGAATCGCATGTTTGAAGGGGCGATCACGCTGCCTGCCGGGTCCTACGTGCTGCGCTATGCGTCGGACGGCTCGCACTCGCACGCCGACTGGAATGATGATCCCCCCGACGATCCCGACGATTGGGGCATCACTGTGTTCCGGATGGCGAAGCCCTAGCTTAGCTTTTCCCCCAATGAAAATTGCCTGCTGTATCAAGCGCGTCCCCGATTCGGAGACGCGCGTGAAAATCGCCGCGGACGGCAAGAGCCTCGACGAGGCCGGGGTGAAATTCGTCATGAACCCCTACGACGAGTTCGCCGTCGAGGAAGCGCTGCGGCGCAAGGAGAAAGCAGGGACCGGTGAGGTGGTCGTCATCTGCCTTGGCCCCGCCGCCGGACAAGAGACGATTCGGACCGCCCTGGCGATGGGGGCCGATCGCGGCGTGCTTCTGCAAACCGAAAAGACCCCCGCCGACTCCTTCGAGACGGCACGCCTTATCGCCGCCGAGCTGAAGAGCGGCACCTGGGACCTGATTCTGTTCGGCAGGATGGCGATCGACGACTACAACCATCAGGTGGGTGTGATCGTCGCCGAGCTGCTCGGTCTGCCGTGTGTGAGCGCGGTGTCCCACCTGGATATCGAGGGACTGAAGGGCATCGCCGAACGCGAGATCGAAGGTGGCATCGAGGTGGTCGAGTTTCCGTTGCCCGCGGTGCTCACAGTCGATAAAGGGTTGAACGAGCCGCGCTATCCCGCGCTCAAAGGGATCATGGCCGCCAAGAAAAAGCCGCTCGAGGTCAAGGCCGTACGGCCGGGGGCAGGGACGATCGAGATCGCGGCGCTCACCCCGCCGCCCGAGCGCAAGGAAGGGAAGATCGTGGGTGAGGGCGCGGGTGCCGTGGCTGAGCTGGTCCGGCTGCTGCGCGAAGAGGCGAAGGTGCTATGAGCACGACTCTCGCGGTACTGGAGCAACGCGACGGGGCGCTCCGCAAGATCTCCTACGAAGTCGTGACCGCCGCGCAGCGGCTCGGCGGGACAGTGGAGGCGGTCGTGTGCGGTACCGGCGCAGTGCAGGGAACCGATCAGGTCGGGAGATTCGGTGCCGACAGGGTCGTCACGCTGACCAATCCGTCCTTCGCCAGGTACGATCCCGAGGGATGCGCCCAGGCACTGGCCGAGCGCATCACGCACGGGGGATATGAGGTGGTCGTGTTTGCCGCGAGCGCAACGGGGAAGGATCTTGCGCCGCGGGTCGCGGCGAAGCTCGGTGTCTCCGTAGCGGCTGACCTCACAGACCTGAGCGCAGACAGTAACGGCCTGGTCGTCACCCGGCCCGTGTATGCGGGCAAAGCGTTACTCAAAGCAAGAGTCGCGGCGCGGCCAGCGGTCTTGTCGGTGCGTCCCAGCATTTTCACGCCTGTCGAGCGCCCCAAGGCGGGTGCGGCGGAGATCGTGGCGGTGACTGCCCCCGTGGTGCCGAGTCGCGTGGTGGTACGCGAGATCAAGGCGGCGCCCGCGGGGACCCTCGATGTCGCCGAAGCCCAGGTGATCATATCGGGCGGCCGTGGACTCAAGGAGCCTGCGAATTTCAAGGTGCTCGAGGAGTTGGCTCGTGCGTTCGGGGGACGTGCCGCGGTCGGGGCCTCTCGCGCCGTCGTGGATGCGGGGTGGCGCGCCCACGCCGATCAGGTCGGTCAGACGGGCAAAACGGTGAGCCCGTCACTGTATATCGCCGTCGGCATCTCGGGAGCCATCCAGCATCTCGCCGGCATGCGCACGTCGAAAGTGATCGTCGCGATCAACAAGGACAAAGACGCCCCGATCTTCAAAATCGCCGACTACGGCGTTGTGGGAGACTTGTTCGAGATTGTGCCGAAGCTCACCGAGGAGATCCGCAAGCTGCATGGATAGCTTCGTCCCCGCCCAGTACCAGCCGCGCCTGCCGCTCGATCAGCTCATTATCGAAGCAGGATCCGACGGCGCGGGCGACACGATGGAACTGGATGTGGTCATCGTCGGCGCGGGGCCGGCAGGGCTGTCGTGCGCGATCGAACTGGCGAAGCTCGCCAGGGCGGATGGCTCAGAGCTGAACGTCGGCGTGCTCGAGAAAGCGGAAGCGCTCGGCGAGCACTCCCTCTCGGGCGCCGTGGTCAATCCGCGAGCGATGCGCGAGCTGTTTCCCGATCTGCAGGATTCCGATTTTCCGTTCCGCCGCCCCGTCGACAAGGAAGCAGTGTACCTGCTGACCAGGAGCGGCAAGCTGCGCCTCCCGACGCCTCCCACGATGCACAATCGCCGCTACTACATCGCGTCACTGTGCGAGATCGTGCGCTGGCTGGGCGCCAAAGCAGAAGCGCTCGGCGTGACCATTTTTACGGGGTTCCCGGCGGCACAGCTGCTCGTGCGCGGGCCGGCGGTTGCCGGCGTGCGGACCGCGGCGGCAGGCCTCGATCGTGACGGCAAACCGACGCCCGGCGCCTCGGCACCGAACGACCTGACGGCGAAGGTCACGGCGCTCGCCGGCGGCACGCGTGGTCTCCTGGCGCAGGCGTGGTGCGAGCGGCAGCACGTTCCCTCGGAGAATCCGCAGATCTTTGCGCTCGGCGTCAAAGAGCTGTGGGAAACGAAGCAGCCGCTCGACCGCGTGATTCACACCCTGGGGTGGCCGCTCCCGAGAGACGCGTTCGGCGGAAGCTTTATTTATCCACTCGAGCCGAATCTCGTCGCGTTGGGCCTGGTCGTGGGGCTCGACTACCGCGACGCGAATCTCGATGTGCACGGGCTACTCCAACGTTTCAAGCAACATCCGCTGCTGCGGTCCCTGCTCGCGGGTGGTGAGATGGTGGAGTGGGGCGCGAAGACCATCCCCGAGGGCGGCTTCTATGCGCTCCCGGAGCGCCGCTCGGGCGAGGGAATCGTCATCCTGGGCGACGCCGCGGGATTTGTGGACGTTCCCTCGCTCAAGGGGATCCACTACGCGATGCAGTCCGGCATTTACGCCGCGCGTGCGATCTATCAGCATCTCAACACAGGCGCCGCACTCGCCGAGTACGATCGGCTGGTCAATGCGTCATACGTCGTGAGCGATCTCTATCGCACGCGGAACATGCGGCTCGCGTTCCGTGATGGCTTCTACCTGGGTGGGTTCCAGGCGGCGCTGATGACGCTGACAGGCGGGCGGTTTCCCGGCGGCAAGTATCGCATGCATGCCGATGCGGAGGTGCCGCGCCGGTCATCCCCGAATTCTGCCGGAGCAACGACGCCGGGTATCAGCAAGGTCGACGCGGTCTTCAAGTCGGGAAACGCGACGCGAGATACAGTCCCGAGCCACCTCATCGCCGGCAGTGACGTGCCGCTGGAGGTGGCGCGGTTCTACGCCCACATGTGCCCCGCCGGCGTGTACGAGGCGACGGAGTCGGGCCTGCGCATCAACGCGCCCAATTGCGTGGACTGCAAGGCCACCGACGTGCTGGGCCCGCGCTGGACACCGCGGGAGGGTGGCAGCGGACCGAGGTACAAGCGGATGTAAGTCGGGGACTAGGAGCGCTTCGGCAAGAACTCCTGCAGGTAGCGGCGCGCGCGCTCGGCCAGCTGCGCCGTCGACAGCGGCAGGTTGCGCTTCACCCACAGCATGGTCCGCTGGCCGCTCGGAAAGCGCCGCGCCCCGTCGTGGTTCGTCATTCCCGCCATCTGCGAGAGCGTAATGCCGAAAACCTCCTTGCTGGCCCGGTCGAGGGCGATGCCGAACCGCTCGTCCTCTTCGCTTCCCAAGATATCGGTGTGTGTGTGGCCGATGTCCTCGAGGGGTCCCGCGTACGACTCCTCGGACTGCGTGTCGAGCGTGTAACCGCAGAACAAGGCGAACGTGTGGAGTCGCGCGAGCGCGTTCCAGTGCTCCTCGAGGCGTATCGCGGCCTCGGTGTTGCCGTCCTTCCAGAGCATGCTCCCCATTTCGACAAAGATGCGGATGCCCCGGCCGAACGACTGGACACGCGCCAGCACCGGCACCAGCGTGGCGCGAAAGCGGGCCCACTCGGGAGCACCGTTGGGCATCAATTGCGCCATCAGCCTGACGGCATCGATCAGGTCGAGCTGGCCCGACTCAGCCAGCGCTTTGGGATGGAACTTGTCTGCGGCCAGGCGCGCGACGAGGCTGTCTCTGAGCTCGGGTGTCGCGATCACCACGGCGCTGTGGCCGCGTCGGATCCCGCCCTCGAGAAACGCGGAGAGGGACTCGCTGAGCGAGTCGCAATTGCGATGGAACTGCGCGAAGTGCCTGCCAGCCGGTGCCTCGGCCAGGAGCGTCACGGCGCGTTATTTCAGAGAGGCTTCGAAGTACCGGCGCGCCCGCTCCAGCACGGCGGCCGCGGCAGAGGGAAGGTTTCGCTTTACCCACAGCATCGTGCGCTGTCCGCTGGGAAACCGCTGCTCGCCACTGTCCCGATGCTTCGCGAATCCGACCATCTGCGACAATGGAACGCCGAACACGTCCCGGCTCGCAGAATCGAGCGCCATGCGAAACCGCTCGTCCTCGGCCGTGCCGACGATGTCCGAATGGGTCCGGCCGATCTCCTCGAGCGGCCCGCTGTACGAATCATCATCCTGCGTATCGAGCATGTAGCTGCAGAACATAGAAAACGGGTACAGGCGTGCGAGCTCGTTCCAGTACTCCTCGAGGCATATGGCGGCTCCCTGCTTTCCTTCATGCCACAGCACATTCACCATCTCGCCATATGCTCGGGTCGTCCCGCGCCCGAACGCCTGTACCCGGTCAAAAACGGCACCCATCGCTCGCTGGAAGTCCGTCCAAACCGGCACATCATTGCACATGAACTTGCTCAGCGTCAGTTCGGCGTCGTGCAACTCGAGCTGGCCGGACTTGAGGAAGCGGCTAGGATCCAGATCGTGGTCGCGGAGCCGCGAGAGAAAGCGATCGACATGCTCGGGCGTCGCGATGACGACGACTCCGTTGCCGCGCCGCAGACCCGTCTCCAAGTACAGGGTGACGGCATCCGTGAGGGCCTGCGGGTCGCGGTGCAGCTGAGCGAAGTGGCTATTAGCGGGGGCTTCGATCAGCAGCGCATTGACAAGCGGAGCAGGCATCTAATACCCTGTCGGGAAAGAGTCTACGAACGCCGATGTACGGGAAAGAGTACGGCTCGACCTTTCGGCCCACAATCGATCCAACGAGGCAAAATCAGCGCTGAAGCTCTCAACCCGATGGACTAGACCAACGGAGCGAACCTACTGAAAGGTGGTCTTGATACCGTCGAGGATGAACTGCACCGCAATGGCCAACAA
>QHUJ01000126.1 GCA_003221895.1 Gemmatimonadota bacterium
CCCAAGCGCGCGCCGTTTCTCGTCGCGCTCCCGCACGCCCAGCAGCGCGGCTCGCTGCAACGCCGCTTCCAGGGAACGCCCCTCGAAGGTCGCGTGCTCGCGAAAACCGGATCGATCAATCGGGTGAACACGCTGTCGGGCTACATCGAGAAAGCAAACGGGCGGGTCATCACATTCTCGATTCAGGCGAACGCGCACAACGTGCCCACGCGTCAGATGCTAGCCCAAATAGATTCGCTTGTTGTGCAACTTGCACGATAACCGTGTAGCCATTTCGGAACGTGCTTGGCGCTTCAGTCGTCCTTCTGTCCGAACAACGCCATGTTCGATGAATGCCCGGGCATGACCTTCGCCGCGGGATTCAAGAAGTGCGCAATCTGGTTGACGGCAATACAGGCCTCTGAGAACCCCGTCGCGATGAGTTTGAGCTTCCCCGGATAGGTGGTGATATCCCCGGCCGCATAGATGCCGGGGATGTTCGTTTCCATGGTTTGCGCCACCTTGATGTCGCCCTTCTCGATCTCGAGCCCCCATTCGGCGATCGCGCCGAGTGAGGAGATGAAACCGAGCTGGGGAATCACGCAGTCCATCGCCAACGTCTCTTCTTCTTTCGTCTTGCTGTTGACGATCGTCACCCGCTCGATTCTGCTGGACCCGCCGATATCCTTGAGCTCCCAAAATGTCCGGAGCTCCATCTTGCCGGCCGCCGCCAGCGCCTGGACTTGATCGACCGTCGCCTGATGCGCGCGGAAGCCGTCGCGGCGGTGAATCATGACGATCGATTTCGCGATCCCCTGGAGGTTCACCGCCCAGTCGAAGGCCGAGTCGCCGCCGCCCACGATGAGGATCCGCTTGCCGGCGAACACCTGCGGGTTCAGCACGCGGTCATGCAGCCCTTTGTCGTTCCACCGATCGGCGTCTTTGAGCGGGAGTTTGCGCGGCGTGAAGGCGCCGATCCCGCCGGCGATCAGGACGGTGCGCGAGGGATACTCGTCCGTGTCGGTGGCGATCGTGAACTGGGGCTTGCCGTTCTCCTCGCCCCTCCGCAGCCCGGCGACTTTCTCGCCGAGCCGGACCTGTGGCTTCCACTGGAGGCCCTGCTCCGCCAGCGCCTTGACCAGGTCCTTGGCAAGGATCTTCGGGAAGCCGGCGACGTCGAAGATGTATTTCTCGGGATACAACGCGGTGAGCTGTCCGCCGACCTGATCGAGATTGTCGATCAAGCGGTGCGAAGTGCCGCGCATGCCGGCGTAGAACGCGGCGAACAGACCCGTCGGGCCCGCTCCAATGATCGTGATATCTTTCGCGTCTTGCATCGCGCGAACGCTAGCGTCCTACTCGGTCTCGGGCTACTGGCTTGCGCCAGCGGGGGGGGGGGCGCGAGAGGCCACGGCGCGGCGCTCGGATGGAGCCTGGGCGGCGAAGCGCACGTCTTCGTCGCGGACGATCGCTTTGCCCGCGACTTCTACCGCGAGCTGACGGGCTCCGGTCGGCTGCAGGATACCCTCGCAGAGCGTCCGCTCATCGCGGTGGAGCCGCGCGCCGTGCGCGGCGCGACGGTGCTTTCGGCCCGCGGCGCGGCGCCCGCGCGGCTCACGCTGGTCCGCTTCCACGCCGCGGAAGCATGTGGGGCCAGGGATCTCGTCACGGAGCTCGTGTTGGCGTTCCCGCCCGGCAGCGGAGCCGGACGCATTACGCCGCCGTCCCACGTTACGGTGGTCGCGCTGCTCGACGTGCCGCCCTTCACGAGCAGCGCGCGTCCTCAAGGCGCGTTGCTCTCCCGCGTGAACGCGCTCGAGCTTGTCCGGCAGGTCGCGCAGCGCGCCGAGACGCATGGGACGTTGCTCAGCTCGTTTACGCTGGACCCGGACAAGGCAGCGGACGCCGGCGAAGTCATCACCGTGAGCAAGGGCCGATATGCGGTGGGATTTCGCGCCCGCTTTCTCGTCGGCGGAGACGACACGCTCCTCGTCACCGGTGTCGCACTCACCGACACCGGGGCCCGCGACCTCCGCTGGGTGATGCGGCCGGTACGTTCTCGACTCACGAATGGCATGATGTCATCAGGCAGCGGCGCGAGCCGTTATTCGCTCCGCGGCGCCGTGGCCGGCGAGGGTAGTGGAATGCTCCTCGTACTCGATGAGATCGCCGACGTTTCGCCGCGCGATTCCCGCGCCACCGCCGTCGATCCCGAGACCGGGCATGTCGTGGCCGCGCAGCCGCTCGCGCTCCGTTGCCCCTAACGGTACGTTCGGCGCGTGAAGATCTACACCAAAACCGGTGATGAAGGCGAAACGGGTCTCTTTGGCGGCGAGCGCGTGCCGAAGGACGATGCGCGCGTGCGGGCGTACGGCGAAGTCGACGAAGCCAATGCCGCGATTGGCCTCGCGGTATCGCTCGAGCCCACCGGCTTCGAGTCAGCGTTGCTGCAAACGATCCAACGCGACCTGTTCACGATCGGCGCCGAGCTGGCAACACCCGATCCATCCAAACTCGGGAAGGCGCTCGCGCGCAGCGGCTCCGCTATCGGGCCTTCGGAGGTCGGCGCGCTCGAAGACGTCATCGATGCCCACGACGCACGACTGAAACCGCTCAAGAACTTCATTTTGCCGGGTGGCACACCCAAGGCCGCGGCGTTCCACCTGGCGCGCACCGTCTGTCGCCGCGCCGAGCGCGCCGTGGTGTCCCTGGCGCGCGCGCAACCGATCAACCCGGCGATCCTTCACTATCTCAACCGGCTCTCCGATCTGCTGTTCGTGCTGGCTCGCGCCGTCAACGCCCAAGCCGGTAAAGCGGATGTGACGTGGTGACGGTCCGCGTCCCCCTCCGGGAGCAGCGGGATGCGTCCTACAACATCCTCATCGGCTCGGGTTTGGTCCGCGAGCTGGACAAAATCCTGGCCCGCGACTGCCCGGCAGCGGCGTACGCGATCATCTCGGATACGCACGTCGGCAAGCTCTATGGAGAATCGCTCGCGACAGAGGTGTCAGGTGCCGGGTTTCAGGTAGAGCTGTTCACCTTTCCGACCGGTGAGTGGAACAAGACCCGCGACACATGGGCTTCGCTGTCTGATCGGATGCTCGCGGCGCATTTCGGCCGCGACTGCGCCGTCATCGCACTCGGCGGCGGCGTCGTGAACGACATCGGCGGATTCGTCGCGGCGACGTACCTCCGCGGCGTGCCGCTCGTCCAGGTCCCCACGTCACTGCTGGCGATGATCGATTCGTCGATCGGGGGGAAGACAGGCGTGGATGTGCCCGCCGGCAAGAACCTGCTGGGCGCATTTCATCAGCCGCGCGTCGTCGTCGCCGATCTCGACCTGCTGGGCTCGCTCTCGAGCGTGCAGCTCTCGGCGGGTCTCGCGGAGGCGGTGAAGCACGGTGTGATCGCCGACGCCGAATACTTCACGTTTCTCGAGCGCGAGTACGCCGCGATCTTCGCGAAGGACGCGCGCGCCCTGGAGCGCGTCGTGCAACGCTCGGTCGAGATCAAAGCCCACGTGGTCGCCGAGGACGAGCGCGAGGCAGGCAAGCGCGCGATCCTCAATTTCGGCCACACGATCGGGCATGCGATCGAGGCGACGTCACAGTACGAGGTGCTGCATGGCGAAGCCGTGGCGATCGGGATGGTGTACGAGTCGCGTCTGGCGCAAACCCTGGGCATAGCGGCGCCAGGAACGGCGGAACGCGTCGCCACGGTGCTCGAACGGTTACATTTGCCACTCGAGCGGCCCGATGAGAGCCGCGTGGATGACCTGATCGAGGCAATGCGGGGTGACAAGAAGGTGCGGGCGGGGGCAATCCGCCTGGCCCTGCCCAACCAGATCGGAGTTCCGCACGGAAACGATGCGGCGGGCTGGACGGTCGCGGTCGACGAATCATCGCTACGTCAAGTTCTGGTCAACAGATAGCCCACATTCCTTTCCACCTCTCCACATGCCAGATTTCATCCTTCGGATGGAGTCCGTGTCACACTGGAGCGGGTCACCCACCCGCCATTTTCCACAGAAAGTGTGGATAGTGGACAAACTTCGGAATCACCATAGGTCTAACAATTTGTGATGTGGAAAACTGCGGTGATTTGCACCAAATGGCAGGAAGTCCTATATTGGCGCGTGTTTAGTTGGCCTCTTTGGCGGCAAGTCACGCCCGTTTCCACACACAACATGGGTTCGGGGAGTCCTCTGCATGGCTAGGTCGACCAACGGCAAGGCTAAGGCCTTTTTCCGTACTACTCCCTCCGGCGCTTTCGACCAGTACCTGCAAGACATCCAGAAGTTACCCCTCATCAAAGATCCAGCAGAAGAACGACGTCTCGCTCGTCGCGTGCAACGCGGCGATGAAAAAGCCGCCGAGCGTCTCGTCACTGCCAACCTCCGTTTCGTCATCTCCTACGTCAAAAAATATCAGGGCCATGGACTCGATCTCTCGGAGCTCGTCGCGATCGGCAACGAGGGACTGCTCAAGGCCGTCAAGAAATTCGATCCCGACCAGGGCGTAAAATTCATTTCGTACGCGGTGTGGTGGGTGCGGCAGGCGGTGTTGAAGGCGCTCGCCGAGCAGACGCGGAGCGTGCGTATCCCGCTGAATCAAAACTCGCAGCTCATCCGCATGAGTCGCACCGAGACGTATCTGTCACAAGAGCTCGGTCGCGAACCCACCGATAATGAAATCGCGCAAGCGTTGGAAGATTCAGTCGAGAACGTGCGCACCGCACGTCGTATGACGGCGGCGGAGCTGTCGCTCGACGCGCCGGTCGATCGGACCGATAAGGATGCGGCGACGCTGGGCGAACGGTTCGCGGGCCAGGAAGGCGGCGAGATCGAGGAGCGCACCGACGGCAAGCTGATGCGCGAATTCATCGATCGCATTTTCCAGAAGTACCTGACGCCGCGCGAGCGCAAGATCCTCTATCTCTACTACGGTCTCGAAGAGGGCAGCGAGGCGATGACGCTCGAGAAGATCGGCGCGCTGATGGGCGTCACCCGTGAGAGAATTCGGCAGATCAGAGAACGCGCGTTCGAGAAGCTGCGCGAGTCGCCAGATGGGAAGGCGCTCAAGGGATTCTGGCGAGCGGCGTAGACGCGAGAAGAGAGAGGATCTGAGGGGCCAGGAAGACAACTTCCTGGCCCCTCTTCGTTGGGCGGCTACTATGCGGCTACTATATAGTATGACCGCGCCCAGTCCACTTGCCCGCGACCTCGCCGCCATTGTGGGCGCAAAGCACGTGCGCGAAGCGCTCGCAGCGCGCGTGACGTACGCGATGGATGGACTGCCGACGCACCGCCGCGTTCCCGACCTCGTCGTTCTCCCGGGCACTCGCGAAGAACTGATCGCCGTCGTGCGCCTGCTCGCCGCGCTCGACGTGCCGTTCGTGCCGCGTGGCGCTGGAACGGGACTGTCGGGCGGTGCGCTCGCCGGCGAGGGTACGGTGCTCATCGTGCTGACGCGATTGAACCGGATCGTGCGCATCGATCGCGCCAACCGCCTCGCCGTCGTCGAGCCGGGCGTCGTGAACGCGAAGCTCACCGCCGCCACCAAGCCTCTCGGATTGCATTACGCCCCGGATCCCTCGAGCCAAACGGCATGCACGATCGGCGGCAACGTGGCCGAGAATGCCGGCGGCCCGCACTGCCTGAAGTACGGCGTCACCGCGAATCACATCCTGGCACTCGAAGTCCTGCTCGCCGACGGCTCGCTCGTAGAGCTCGGCAGTCCGGGCGGGGAGACGTGGGGACCCGACCTCGTGGGCGTGTTCGTCGGCTCGGAAGGCAATTTCGGCGTCGCCACGCGCATCACCGTGCGGCTTACACCCGTGCCGCGCGCCGTCAGAACGCTGCTGGCCGACTTCACCAGCATCCGGACCGCCGGCGAGGGCGTCTCGGCGATCATCGCCGCGGGCATCGTTCCCGCCGCGCTCGAGATGATGGATCAGTCGTGCATCCGCGCCGTGGAGGACTCGGTGTACGCGGCCGGCTATCCGCGCGATGCGGCGGCGGTTCTCCTCGTCGAAATCGACGGCCGGAATGCCGATGCGGTCGTGGCGGAGGCCGATGCGGTCGCCGATCTGCTGCGGACCGCGGGCGCCAGAACTGTGAGAACCGCGGCCAGCGAGGCCGAGCGTGAGCGGCTGTGGCAAGGACGCAAGAAAGCGTTCGGTGCCATGGGCCGTCTGTCGCGCGATCTTGTGGTACAGGACGCCGTCGTGCCCCGCTCCGCTCTGCCCGACGTGCTCGAAACCATCTACGGGATCGCGCAGCGCTACGGTCTGGTGGTCAGCAACGTGTTTCACGCCGGCGACGGCAACCTCCATCCCAACATTTCCTTCGATGCAACCGATCCCGCGCTCAAGCAGCGCGTCGAAGCCGCGAGCGCCGAGATCATGTCGACGTGCATCGCCGCAGGCGGTACGATTACGGGCGAACATGGGGTGGGTCTCGACAAACTGCGGTACATGCCGTTGATCTTTGATGCGGAATCGTTGGGAGCGATGCAGGCTCTGCGTCGCGTGTTCGATCCGGAGGAACGGGTAAACCCAGGCAAGGTGGTACCGGTGCATGCGTGCCGTGAGTGGGCTTCCTTGGCGAGAGCGTCATGACCATTCTCGAAAAGGTTACCGCACTGTTGGGTGAAGGCGCCGTCCTCGAGGCCGGCACCGACCGCGTGCCCCGCTTCGCTCCGGGATCGCCGGACGCGGTCGCGCTGCTGCTCGGCACCGCCCACCAGGAGGGATGGCGCGTTCGCATCGAAGGGGCCGGCACGTGGCTCCAGAGCGACGCCCCCGCCGACCTCGCCCTCACCACTCGCCGTCTCGACCGGATCCCGGCGATCGAGCCTCCCGATCTCACGGCGACGGCCGAAGCAGGCATCGGGCTCGACCAGCTGCGCCAACAGCTCGCCGACCGCGGCGCCTGGCTCGGCATCGATCCGCCTGGCCTCGCCGGCCGGACGCTGGGCTCGGTCGTCGCAACCGCGTCGGCAGGACCGCTGCGCCACGGCTTCGGTCCCATCAAGGATCACTTGCTCGGCGTCACGTTCGTGACCGGGGACGGCCGCATGGTGCAGAGCGGCGGCCGGGTCATGAAAAACGTCGCGGGCTACGATCTCACGCGGCTGCAGGCGGGAGGGTTCGGCGCGTTCGGCGTCATCGTGCTCGTGCATCTGCGCCTGCGTACCCTGCCGCGAGCGGACGTGACCTACCTGCTCGAAGGCGCGCGCGAGGATCTGACGCAGGTGGGCGAAGACGTCGCCGCCGCGGGCCTGACGCCGGCGGCCCTCGAGCTCGTCTCGCCGGCGCTGGCCCGGCGCGACCGTTGGGTGCTGGGCGTGCGCCTGGCGGGATCGCCCGCGCTGGTCGCGGCCGATGAGGCGGGGCTTGGTGCCGCGAGCGGCGGCGGCCGATTCACGCCGCTGCGCGCCGAAGAGGCGCACGCCTTCTGGATGCGGCTCGCCGAGGGATTCGCCGTGCGGCCTGTGACGTTCCGCATCGGTGGCGTGCCGTCGGCCAGTGACGAGCTGCTCGACTTGCTGCAGCATCAACTCGGCGATGAGTGGATCTCCGCCTCGCCTGCCGCCGGCTCGATCCGCTGGACGGGCGAAGCGAGCATCGACCGGCTGCAGCGGTTGCGCCGCACCCTCGCCGGGCTCGAGGTGCCGCTGACGCTCGAGCGGGCGCCCTGGCCGCTGCGCAGCGCGGTCGGTCATTTCGGGGCCTACCGCGAGGGCGTCGGCCCGCTCGTGACGGGGCTGCGCCGCACGTTCGACCCCGGGGCCGCGCTCGTCGTGGCCACAGAAGGCGAATGAGGGAGGGCAAAGAAGGAAGAGGAGGGTTTGAAGGGCTGGATGCATGCGTGCACTGCGGCTTCTGCCTGCAAGCCTGCCCCACGTTTCTTGCCACCGGAGACGAAGCCGATTCGCCCCGCGGCCGCATCGAGTTGATGCGCGCGCTCGAGCGCGGCGACCTCACCGCCTCTGACCCGGCGCTCGCCTACCACCTCGATCGTTGTCTCGGTTGCCGCGGCTGTGAGCCCGTCTGTCCGTCGGGTGTGCAGTACGGCATCGGCCTCGAAGCCGCACGGCAGCGTATCGCGGAAGCTCGCGGCGTGTCCCGGCTGGCGCGCCTGGCGTTGTGGGCGTTGACGTCGCCGAAGGTGAGTCGAGTCGTGTACTGGTTTGCTCGTGGGTTCCGCGCGACGGGGATCCCGCGGAGACTCGCTGGCTGGGGACGGCTCCGGTTTGCCATGGGGATGCTGGCTGCTACGCAGGGCGGCGAAATGCGAACCAAGGCGCGGAAAGTCCTTTCGCCGCCTTCGCCCGCATTGTTGTTTCGTGGCTGTGTCCAGCAGGGCCTGTTCTCCCACGTCCACGACGCGACCGTGCGCACCCTGGGCGTGAACGGCTACCAGGTGGGCGAAGTGAAAGGCCAGGTCTGTTGCGGAGCGCTGCATGCCCATGCCGGGCTGCTCGATGAGGCGCGAGCCCTGGCGCGTGTCAACGTCGCGGCGTTCGGGGAGGGTGACGAACCCATCGTCGTGAACAGCGCGGGCTGCGGCGCCCTTATGAAGGAATACGGCCACCTACTGTGCCATGAACAGGGAGAGCGATTCGGTGCGCGAGTGCGCGACGTGACGGAGCTGCTCGCCGGTGACGCCATGCGCGGTCCAATCGGGGGCGCACCGCTGGACATGCACGTCGCGTACGATCCTCCCTGCCATTTGCTGCATGCCCAGGGTGTCGCCGTGCCGCCGCTGAGATTGTTCGCCGCGATTCCGTTGCTCGAGCTGGTGTCCGTGCCAGGCGCGGCTGAGTGCTGCGGCAGTGCGGGCCTGTTCACCTTGCTCGAGCCTGAGATGTCGCGCGCCGTGCTCGCCGCGAAGATCGAGCGGCTGCGTGAAACCGCGCCGCAGGTGGTCGCCACGGGGAATCCGGGCTGTCAGATGCAGATCGGCGCCGGACTCGCGGCGGCCGGCGTCGCCACGCGCGTGCGCCATCCCGTGGAGCTGCTGGACGACGCGTATCGGGCCGCGGGGCGCTACGAATGAGGTTGAACGAGACACCGTGATCGAGGCCGTGCTGTTCGATTTCAACGGCGTGCTGGTGGACGACGAACCGCAGCACTGCGAAGCGCTGCGCCGCGTGTTGGCGAGCGAAGACATCGTGCTGTCACGCGAGGAGTACTACGCCCACTATCTGGGCCTCGACGACCGCACGGGGTTCGTGGAGGCGTACCGCCGGGCGCACCGCACGCTGACGACGGACGTGATCAAGCGCCTCATCGAAACCAAGTCGCGCATCTATCAGCAGCTGATCGAGCAGTCGCTCACGATGGTCTCCGGCGCCGCGGAGTTCGTCCGTGACGCCGGCGAGCGCTATCGCCTCGGCATCGTGTCCGGCGCGTTACGGCATGAGATCGATCTCGTCCTCAGCCACACGACGATCGCGGATCGATTCGAGATCATCGTCGCCGCGGGCGACGTGCAGCGGTCCAAACCGGATCCGGGCGCCTATCTCGCCGCGCACGCGGCATTCAATCGCAAGCGTCCGATAGCGGCTCGCGCGTGCGTGGTGATCGAAGACTCACTGCCAGGACTCGCGGCGGCGCGCGCCGCCGGCATGCCGTGCGTGATGCTCACGACCAGTCATCCCGCCGACACGCTGCGACAGCGTGGCGCGGCACTCGTGTGGGACTCGCTAACTGGTCACACTGCTGCGGAGCTGGCCGCGTTGTGAGCGAGCTCTTCCCCACCGTCCCGCCACCGACGGTCACCCGGCTCGAACCGCAGGACGTGCCCGCCGAGGTGGTCGATCGGCTGCGCGCGGGCGCGATCGTCGCGACTGCCGACGTGGGCGTCGTCGACCTGGAAGGACCCGGCACAGGCGCCGTGACGTGCTTCCAGGGACTCCTGACGAGCGATATCGAGAAACCGGGCGACGGCGCGTTTGTGTACGGGGCGCTGCTCACCCCCAAAGGCATGATCGTGGTGGATGGGTGGGCTGCGCGACTGGGGTCGCGCGTGCGGTTCACCGTACCCGCCGAGGGTCGCGAACGCGCGCTGGCAATCTTGCAGCGGTCAGTCCCGCCGCGACTGGCGCGCTCCACGGACCGCACGGCGGACACCGCGGTTCTCCGCGTGGCCGGCG
This sequence comes from Gemmatimonadota bacterium, assembly GCA_003221895.1. Classification (GTDB taxonomy): domain Bacteria; phylum Gemmatimonadota; class Gemmatimonadetes; order Gemmatimonadales; family GWC2-71-9; genus 20CM-2-65-7. The sequence continues at coordinate 10,140 of QHUJ01000126.1, forward strand.
ATCACGCCGTCGCGGTAATGGGTGCCGCCGGGCTGCCGGTGCCGCCCAGTTCCAATCGCGCAATCGACGCGAAGGTCGGGACCGTTCTGATCGAAGTCGCCCGGACCGCCGAGCAGCCAGCCTTCGTCTTTCAGATCACGATGGCGGCCGATCAGCGCGACACCGTGCTGCAACGACTCGCCGGTGCGGGCGCGTACCGCGCGAGTTCCGCGGCGCTCGAACTGACCCGCATTCTCGCGGGGTGGCCCCGTCTCTCGTCGGAGGTCGACGAGAAGACGATCCCGCAGGAAGTGCGGTTCGACGAAATCGGCGGGGTGTCATACACCAAGGGCTGCTACACAGGCCAGGAGACGGTGAGCCGGCTGCATTTTCGGGGGCACGCCAATCGCCAGCTGCGCGGCCTCCACTTCGAGACGGACCATCCGGCGGCGCCCGCGAGCGGGTGGAGCGCGGTGACGCACGAGGAAAAAGACGTGGGTCGGGTGACGAGCATGGCCTGGCTCCCGGACGGCGGGGGCTCCCTCCTCGGCCACTGGATCGGACTCGCGATCGTTCGCCGCGAAGTGCCGGTCGGCGCGATGGTGCGCGCGGCCGGGCGGGAAGCGCGCGTCGTGGCATTACCGTTCGCGCTCCCCAGCGTTCGCCCCGCGTGACGCTTCTCGTCACCGGGGGCAGCGGCCTCGTCGGCACGCATGTCCTCGAGGCACTGCGACAGCGAGGGGAACGTCCACGCGCCCTTGTCCGCGACCGGTCACGGGACGTGGTGGAAGCGTTCGGTGCCGAGGCGGTCATCGGAGACGTTACCGACCCGGTGGCGTGGCAACGGGCGTCCGCCGGCGTCCACGTCATCATCCACGCCGCCGCGCTCGTCGCGTCGCACGACTCCCTCGAGGAATTCATGCGCGTCAATGTCGGCGGCACGCGCCTCGCCATCGCGACCGCGCGCCGGACCGGGGCCCGCCTCATTCACATCTCGTCGGTGGCTGTGTACGGACGGACTGCGGTGTTCGAGGCCGGCGTGCGAGGCGTCGCCGAGGACTACGGGTTCCGGCCACTGCCTGACAGAGATTTCTACGCTCGCAGCAAGCGGGCGACGGAGCAGGTCCTGGAGGAGGAGGCGGCGCGCGGAGACCTGTCGGTCATCGCGATTCGGCCGAATGTCATCTACGGCGAGCGGGACCTGCTCTTCACCGGCCGCCTCGTCGCACATCTGAAGCGTCGCTTTCTGCCGGAGATCGGTCCTGGGACGAATCATCTCTCGTGCGTCTACGCCGGCAACGTTGCCGCGGCGGTTCTCGCGGCGCTCGACGCGCCGGTCAAGCCGGGTTTTCGGGCTTACAACGTGACGCGTGATGCGCGGCCACTCCTCACGCAGCGTGAGTTCTTTCAGACGTTCGCCACAGCACTGGGTGTGAGGCCGGTACGCGTGCCCGTGCCCGCTCCGCTGATCCGCGGCGGCGTCGTAGCCTGGAGCGCCTTGATGCGCCTCCTGATGCCGGGTCGCTACACCGCGCTCGGGAATGCCGCAATGTCGTTTATTCTCGGAGAGAACCCCTACTCGACCGAGCGCATAGAGCGGGAGCTCGGATGGTCCCCACCGATCGACACGCGCACGGCCATCGCACGCTCGGTGACGCGACAATCCGGTTCTTGGAGGAGGGGGAGCTCGCGGTAAAACCAGAGCCCGGGGGGGCGGCCCCGGGCTCGATCTACGCGACGACAGCGCGTCGCTTACGGCTTCCGCGCCGGAGCCTTCTTCGCGGGGGCAGGGGCGTGCGCGGGGGCGGGGGCGGGGGCGGGGGCGGGGGCCATGTGCGCCTTCGCCGTATCGCCCATCATGTGCGTGGTGTCGCCGGGCGCCATCTTCATCGAGTCGGCCATTCGCGTCGTGGTGTCAGCAGCCATGCCGGCATTGCTGTTCTGCGCCTTCTTGCAAGCACCCGCGGCCATGACGACGACCGCCACGGCCAATGCAATGCGCTTCATGCTTTCTCCTGTTAAGGGCCCTGTGGGTCGGAAGAGACGGCGAAACGTACATAGGGGACCTGCACAGTCAAGCAGCGGTAACTTATAGGAATTATGCTCCCTTTCGACCGACGGACATTCCTCGGATGGCTCGCCACACTTCCCGCGCTGCGCCGTGTGCAACGCGAAACGGAACAGCAACCGATAATCGAAGTGCGGCCGACCGCGCTGTTTCAACAACCCGATGGGCGCAAGAACATGGTCCGCGTGACGATCGCGGGACTCGGCGCACCGGCCGCGCGGGCGCGCGTGACCGATCGCCGCGGCGCGCTCGTCGGCACCGCGGGACTCCTCCCGTCACCCGAGAGCACCTCGCTCGGCGGCGAGGTCTGGGTGCCGCTCTCCGAGCCGTCCGACTTTCAGGTCGACGTCGAGGTGGGAAAGGATCGCGTCGCGCGCCGGCGCGTGCGCCTCACCCCGCCGAAGCGCTGGACGCTGTATTGGCTGTCCTCGATTCACACCGACGTCGGCTACACCGATCTCCAGGAGCGCGCGCTCGAGATTCATCGGAGAAATCTCGACGCCGCGCTCGCGCGGCTCACGACCAATCGCGACTTTCGCTTTACCGCCGAGTGCGCGCTGCAGGTGTTGTCGTTCCTCGAGAACCGGTCGGCTGACGCGGGTGACGCGCTGCTGCAGGCGATTCGCGACGGCAAAGTCGCCTGGCACGTGTTGTTCGCAAACATGCTCACCGGCCTGCTCGATCACGAGACATTTGCGCGGCTCGTGTGGCCCGCCGGCAAACTCGCGCGCGAGCGCGGGCTGACGTTCTCGACAGCGCAGATCACCGATGTGCCGGGACAGCCCTGGACATTCCCGACGCTGCTTGCGGCAAGCGGCGTGAAGTACCTGGCGAGTGGCGCGAATCCCGAGCGCGCCGTGCCGCTGCTGCCATCGACGCCAGAGGGTGAGGGCACCGGCTACCCGCAGCTCTACTACTGGGAGGGTCCGGACGGCAGTCGCGTTCTGCATTGGCGGGGGCACCACTACGGCGACGGCTCTCGCTTTGGGTTCGATGCCGGCCCCGAGGAGATGGCCCACCGCCTGTCAGAGTGGCTCCTCAATCAACCCGCCCTGCTCGCGCAGAACTGGCCGTATGACACGGCGCTGCTGTACGGGGCGGACTGGCAGGACAACGCTCCAATGAAAGAGGCGATGGTGGCCAACCTCCAGGAATTCGCCCGCCGCTACCTCTTTCCTCGCATCATTCCCGGCCGTGCCGAGGATTTCTTTCGCGACGTCGAGCGCCGCTTTGGGCCGCGCATTCCCGTGCGCCGGGGCGATACGGGCGTGTACTGGGAAGACGGCGCCGCCTCGACTGCGGCGCAACTGGCGACCTTCCGAGCGGCTCAACTGAGCGCTCGTGCGGCCGAGATCGTGAGCTTGTGGGATGATCGCATCGAGCCGCGCGATGCGGATGTGCTCGTGCAGCGGCGCGAACGGGCCGGGGAACGGACCGCCATGTGGCGGGATCTGCTCCTGTTCGGCGAGCACACGTGGGGCGCCGATGTCAGCGTCTCCGACCCCACGTCACGCCAGACCATCGCCCAGTGGGAGTATAAGCGGCGCTTCATCGACGCCGGCACCGCGGCGGCCCGCGATCTGTTGAGCGACAACCTGCTGCGGCTCGGGCGAGCGACCCGCACGGGACGCGGCCGCCTGGTGTTCAATGCCGGAGCGTGGGAGCGCACCGACGTCGCCCGCGTCCCGCGAGGCGCCGGTAAGACGCTCACCCTGGAGGGCCGAGATCTCCCGTCCGTCGATCTCGAAGACGGCGACGCCCTCGTCCTGTTCCGCGACGTGCCGCCCCTGGGCTATGTGGCGCTGACCGAATCCGATCGGGAGCCTCGGGCCCCCACATCCGACGGCGAGGCGCTCGATGCAAGCGCTGGTGGCTTCAAGGTCCAGCTCGATCCCGCCAGCGGCGCGATCCGGTCGTTCTCCGGACCCGACAACAAGGAGCGCGTCAAACCGTCCGACTGGTCAGGCGTGAACCAGCTTGTCTATGCCCGCGGTGGCGAGCGCAGCGCCCTGTGGACGACCGGCAATCGCGACGATCTCAAGAACGCGCCAGAGCTCGACATCACACAGGCCAAGCACGTTCGCACGCGCCGTGAGAAGCTCCCGGGCATCGGCGTGCGGCTCGTGACGGAGCGTTCGCTCGAGGGACTCACCTCGATCGTGTCTACGGTCACGCTCTACGACGAGCTGCCGTGGGTGGACATCGAAAACCGGATCGTGAAAACCCCGACGCTGGCCAAGGAAGCGCTCTACGTCGCTTTCCCATTCGCGTTCCTGAAGCCCATCGTCGAGGTCGAAGTACCGCTCGGCCGCATGACGGTCGAGCGCGACCAACAGCCGGGCAGTTGTCGCGACTGGTACTGTCACGCGCATTGGGTCTGGTTGCGCGAAGGATCCGAGGGCGTCCTGTGGAGCGCCCCCGACACACCATTGTTCACGCTCAACGACCTGTTCCGAGGCGCGTGGCGGCGCAGCATCGTGCCGGATGGCACACTGTTCGCCTATGCGATGAACAACTACTGGCACACGAACTACGCGGCATCGCAGGGTGGTCCCGCGACGTTCCGATTCAGATTGTCACTGCTCGCGCCCGGCGACACCGCCGAGCCGGTGCGCCGCGGCTGGGCGGCCTGCGATCCACTCTATCTCAGCCCATCGTACAGCAACGACACACCCGGCCCACTGATCGGCAAGGATCGCGCCCTGTTCTACGCCGACAAAAACGTCATGATCGTCGGGGCCAAGCCGGCCGATGATGGGGATGGGGTGATCGTGAAAGTGCTCGACGTCGCGGGGCAGGCGCGGTCTGTCGGCCTGTGGCCGGCCGCCTACGCATTCAAGCTTGCGCGACGGACGAACATCGTCGAACAAAATGGGGATCCGATCGCGATCGGCTCCGACGGCAGAGCGAGTGTCGACATAGCAGCGTGGGGCGTCGGCGCGGCTCGGCTGTCTACGCCCGCTGAGGGCTCCTGAGCGGCGCGCGAGGCGAAGTCGAGTTCGCGCCGAAAGATGTCCCGTTGCGCGATGACGTCCGCACGCTGGGGGCTCTCGTCGGTGATGTGCTGCGCGAGCAGTGTGGCGAGCAGTTCTTCCAGCTCGTGGAGCGCGCCCGCCGTGCCGCGATCGCCTCGCGCGGGGACGAGCTCGATGCCCTGGTCAAGGGCCTGCCGGCGCGCGATGCCGAAACGCTGATCCGCGCGTTCGCCACGTACTTCGAGGTCGTCAATCTCGCAGAGCGCATTCATCGCATCCGGCGCCGGCGCGACTATCTGCGCGGCGCTGCCGATCCCCAGGAGGGGAGCCTCGCGGCCACTGCTCAACAGCTGGCCTCGGCGGGCGTCAGCGCGCCGCAAGTCGTCGCGTTGCTCGAGCGGGTGCTGGTCGAGCCGGTGTTCACAGCGCATCCCACCGAAGCGACGCGACGCACGCTGCTCGAAAAGGAACAGGTGATCGGCCGGCTGCTCGTGGAGCGGCTGGATCCGTCGCGCACGCCGGACGAAGAACGCGCCGCGCTGGCGCGGATCCGGGAAGAAATTACGGCCACCTGGCAAACCGACCCCCAACCGTCGGCGCGCCCGACCGTGATGGACGAGCTCGAAAACGTGCTCTTCTACCTGACCGACATCGTGTACCGCATCGTCCCGCCGTTCTCGGAAGAATTGGAGCAATCCGTTCGGACAGCTTTCCGAATCGACGCGCAAGCCTTTCCCACGCGTCCCATCGTGCGCTTTGGGTCCTGGGTCGGCGGCGACATGGACGGGAATCCCAACGTGGGCGCCGGGACGCTGCGGGCGGCGCTGGGTAGGCAGCGCGAGCTCGCGCTCGAGCGCTATCGTCGCGAGGCAACGGAGCTCGCGAGCCGGCTGTCGCAGTCAGGCGCGCGCACGGGCGTGAGCGACGCCGTACGCGAGCGCGTTGCGACGTACAGCGCGGAGTTCCCCAAGATCCTCGCCGAGATTCCGGCGCGCTATTACGACATGCCGTACCGGGTGCTGTTCAGCCTGATTGCCGCACGCCTGGACGCCACGCGGCGCGACGCAGCGGGCGGCTACACGGGGGCCGGGGAGCTCGAACACGATCTGGATGCGGTCAGCGCGAGCCTGCACGCTCATCACGGCGAGCATGCGGGACTCTTCGGCGTGCAGCGCTTCCTGCGTCGAGTCCAAACGTTCGGCTTTCATCTCGCGACGATCGACGTCCGGCAACACGCGCAGGTGCATCGTGCGGTGCTGGCCACGCTCCTCCCCGATCAGCAGTGGACCTCACGGTCCCCAGCCGATCGCGCCGTACGGCTCCGGCAGCTGCTCGAGCGAGGCGAGAAGCCACAGGGCTCGGCAGATGACCAGGCGACACGCACGCTGGCCGTGTTCAAGGCGATCACGGACTGCCGCGCGCGGTTCGGGCCTCATGCCGTGGGGCCGTACATCATCAGCATGGCCCAAGGCCTGGATGACGTGCTGACCGTGCTCGTGCTCGCCTGTTGGGGTGGGCTCGCGGAGGGGCAAAGCGTGCCGCTCGATGTCGCTCCCCTCTTCGAGACAGTCACCGCGCTTCAGGGCGCTCCAGAGGTGATGCACTCACTGCTCGCCGATCCTTGGTACCGCGCGCACCTGGCCGAGCGAGGAATGCAGCAGATGGTGATGATCGGATACTCCGACAGCAACAAGGACGCGGGGATCGGCGCGGCCCGCTGGGCGCTGCAGCAGGCTCAGGCCGGGCTCGTCGAGACGGCCGGACGCGCGCAGGTAGATCTCACGTTCTTTCACGGCCGGGGCGGAACGGTCAGCCGCGGCGGCGGGAGAATCACCAGCGCGATCCTCAGCGCGCCGCGTGGCTCGGTTCGGGGACATTTTCGACTCACGGAGCAGGGTGAAACGATCAACGCGAAGTACGGCCTCCGCGGCATCGCCATGCGAACGCTGGAGCAGACGGTCAGTGCGGTCATGCTCGCGACCGCCCGGCCTCCTGCCCCGGATGCTCGCGAAGCCGGGTGGGCCGGCATCATGGACGGCATCGCGCGCGACAGCCGCGCGGCCTATCGCGCACTCGTGTATGATGACCCGACTTTCGTCGAGTACTTCCGGCTGGCGACGCCGATCGACGTCATCCAGCGAATGGAAATCGGCAGTCGCCCTGCCTCGCGGCCGGGTAACGCGGAACAGGCGCTCGAGATCGAAGGACTACGGGCAATTCCGTGGGTGTTCGCCTGGACGCAGAGTCGCCATCTGGTGCCCGGATGGTATGGAGTCGGCACGGCATTGAATCGAGCGATCGAGCGCCACGGCTCGCAGGCGTTGTGCGAAATGGCTCGCGAGTGGCCGTTTCTCCGGGCGCTGCTCGACGACGTGGAAATGGTACTGGGCACCGCCGATCTCTCCATCGCGGCGCGCTACGCGCGTCTCGCCGGTGCGCTCGGCGATCACTACTTCCCTGCCATTCGCGCGGAGTTCGATCGCACCGTCGCCGCCGTGCTCGCGGTGAAACAGCAGCAGGCTCTACTCGACTCCGATCCGGTGCTCCAGCGCTCGATTCGACTGCGTAATCCGTATGTCGACCCGATGAGCCTGTTACAAATCGACCTGCTGGCGCAGTGGCGTGCCGAGGGACGGGGCGGACCCGACAACGATGTGTTCCGGGCGCTGGTCGCAAGTGTCCGTGGAATTGCGCAAGGGTTGCAGAGCACGGGTTGAAGGGTTTAACGTCGTGACATGACGCAACCGACGACACTCGCCGAGCTGAAGCAGACGGAATGGGCGAGCCCCGCCCGCCGCCAGCGCACCGTCAAAGACGAAATGCGGGAAAACCTCATCTGTTTACTCGAGAACGGCTCGCCGCTGTTCCCGGGCATCGTGGGGTATGAGGAGACCGTCATTCCGCAGCTCGTCAACGCGATTCTCTCGCGCCACAACTTCATCCTGCTGGGCCTGCGCGGGCAGGCGAAGAGCCGCATCCTGCGCCAGCTCGTCACGCTGCTCGACGAAGAGATCCCCATTCTCGCGGGCAGCGAGGTCAACGACGATCCGTTCGAGCCCATTTCGAAATACGGCCGTGAGCTGATCAATGAACGCGGCGACAAGACGCCAATCGCCTGGCTGCCGAGCGAGCTGCGGTTCGTGGAGAAACTGGCCACGCCGGACGTAACCATTGCCGACATCATCGGGGATGTCGATCCCATCAAGGCGGCCCGCGGCGGGCACCTCCTGTCCGACGAGCTGACGATGCACTTCGGCCTGCTGCCGCGCGCCAATCGGGCCATTTTCGCGATCAACGAGCTGCCCGATCTCGCGGGCAAGATTCAGGTGGGTCTCTTCAACATCATGCAGGAAGGCGACGTCCAGATTAAGGGCTATCCCGTCCGCCTCAATCTCGACGTCGCGCTCGTGTTTACCGCCAACCCAGAGGACTACACCGCGCGCGGCAAGATCATCACCCCGCTCAAGGACCGCATCGGCTCCGAGATCACGACGCACTATCCTCTCAGCGTCGAGCTCGGCACGGCGATCACGCAACAGGAGGCGTGGGTCGACCGCAACGGCGGCGGGAACCGATCGATTCGCATTCCTGATTTCATGGCTGAGCTGATCGAGCGCATCGCGTTCGAGGCACGCGAGGACAAGCGTGTCGATCGCCGCAGCGGCGTCTCGCAGCGCCTGCCGATCAGCGTGCTCGACAACGTCGTCTCCAACGCGGAACGCCGCACCATCGCCACGAAGGAAAAACAGGTCGTCCCGCGCATCTCCGACGTCTACGCCGCCCTGCCGGCCATCACCGGCAAGCTCGAGCTCGAATACGAAGGCGAGCTGCAGGGCTCGGAGACGATCGCCAAGGACCTGATCCGGCGCGCAGCCGGCCGCACCTTCGAGGGCCGCGTCGGCGGCGCCAACGTCGACGACATCGTCCACTGGTTCGATGAGGGGGGCGCGTTGAAGATTACGCCGGACGAGCGCTCTGAAGCGCTGCTCAAAGGCTTCACGGTGGTTCCCGGTCTGTTGGATCTCATCGATCAGGTCGGACTCGCGGGCAAGAAGGATCCCGCCACGCTGGTCTCGGCGTGCGAGCTCGTGCTCGAAGGTCTGGTCGCTGAGAAGCGCATCGCGCGCAGCGAAGAGCTCGGGTACGTGCGGGCGCGCTCCGAGCCAAAACCCCCCTTCGGCAAAGGACAGACCGGACCGGGAGCAGGACCCAACCTCTTCACGTAACCTCCTCCACATCCGGGAGTCGCCATGGGCGAACTCGTCTTTGGACTGGTACTCCTCGCAGTTGCCTTCTTCGTGCGCCTCGGCGCCGCCACCGTCCGCGCCGAGAGCGCTGGCGGCCGTTCGATCGGCGGCGTGCTGCGCGTGCTCAGCTACGTCGCGCTGGCGATCGGGGTGATCACCGTGCTTGGCGCGACCACAGTCGTAATCAACGCCGGCGAGGTCGGCGTACGGCATGCGTTCGGCACGGTCGATCCCACGCCATTGCTCCCAGGGATCCGGCTGGTGACGCCCTGGTCGTCGATCGAGCGCTTTACGACGCGCGAAGAGCAGTATCCCTTCTCCGGAGAGCAGGTCGAGGAGATCGCGGCCCTCTCCAGTGAGCAGATGGGCATGACGGTGGACGTGGGTCTCCGCTGGCAGATCGATCCCCAGCAGGCGTCACGGATCTACACTGAGATCGGCATCGAGGACCAGATCCACAGCGCCGTCCGCAACGCCATCCGCAAAGGAGTGCGGGACGGCATGGTGCAATACTCGATCAACGACATCTCCAAACGCACGCAGATCGCCCGGACCATGGAAGCGCTGGTCGACTCTGCGCTCGTCACACAGCCGCGGGCGGGTGGACCGCCCTTCCGGATCGCGACTGTGACCGCGTTCTTCCTGCGGGACCTCCAGCCGCCGGCGCAGGTCGTCCAGGCGATCAACAACAAGATCGCGCAGGAGCAGCAGGTCGAGACCGAGCGCCACCGCGTCGAGGTCGCGCGGCTGCAGGCCGAGCAGCAGCGGCTGCTCAACACGACGCTCACGCCGGAGGCGCTCACGCGCCAGTACTTCGACGTGCTGCGCGAGCTGAAGTCGTCGAACAACCTCGTGATTCTGGTGCCAACGCAAGGCGGCATCCCGATGCTCAACATCGGAGATCTCCGACGCAATCTCCGGCAGCCGTAAAGCCGCTCGTCACGTTCACGCGGCAGTACGCGTCCGGCGGGTCGGCGATCGCGGGGCGCGTCGTCGAGCGGTTGGGAGACGGTTGGACCCTGGTCGACAACGAGTTCGTCGATCAGGTGGCGCGCCGCGCCGGTTTGCCGCGCGACGAGGTGGCGCGTCGTGAGGAGCGGGCGCCGGGACTGCTGGAACGCCTGGCGCGCACGCTCGCGGTCGCGGCGCCGGAGATGCTCATCACCGGCGATCACGCGATTCCCGTCGAAAAGGATGAAGAGACGATCGTCAAGATGACGGAGCGCGTCATCGCGGAGGCGGCCTCGGAAGGCCGCGTGGTGCTGGTGGGCCGCGGCGCGCAGGCGATCCTCGCCACTCGCCCCAATGCGCTGCACGTCTATGTGGTGGCGTCTCTGCCGTTTCGTCGCAAGGTTGCCGTCGAGCGTCTGGGCGTCGATCCCGCGAGCGCGGACAAGGTCATCGCGGAGACGGACCAGCAACGCGACCAGTATGTGAAGTCACACTACGGTCGCGACCGGCAGGACTTGACCCAGTACGATCTTGTGTTGAATGCGGAGCGGTTGGGGTTTGAGGGAGCGGCTGAACTGATCGTGGCGGAAGTGAAGCGACGGGCATGGGGGTAGGATTCCGGTCTCAGACCTGCCGACGTGTTACGTGTGTCTCAACTCAGGCACCGCTAGTCCGGTAATAACCACCGCCATCGCTACGATCGCGCCGCCGCCCGCGATGGTGGAGGGGGCTCCGATGTGTTCCGCCACCAGCCCGAAGAAAAACGCGCCGAACGGCGCCATCCCCACAAACACGAACGAGTAGAACCCCATGATCCGGCCGCGCAGGTGATCCGGCGCGGCCGTCTGCAACAGGGTGTTGGTGAGGGAATTGTTGACGATCATCGCGCAGCCGGCGAACGCGAGCAGCACCATTGAGAGCGCGAGCGAGCGCGACGCCGAGAACAGAATGAGCAGGATTCCGAACACCGTACCCCCCACCAGCATCAGTCGTCCCCGCCTGCGAATCCGTGAGGAGGCGAGCGCCACGCCGAGCGCGCCGATGACCGCGCCGATCCCGATTGACGACGTCAGTGCGCCGTACCCCGTGGCCCCCCGATGCAGCACGTCGCGCGCGAAGACCGGCATCATCGAGATGTAGGGGAAGCCAAACACGCTGAGAATCGAGGTCAGGATCATCAGCGAGCGGAGCCCACGATTGCCGTTGAGAAACGTCAGGACCTCGCGAAATCCGCCCCAGGTCGATGTCGTCTTCACGGTGCGGACAACCGGGGGGAGGCGCATCATCAGGAGCCCGACGATCACCGCGATGTAACTCAGGCCGTTCAGGAAGTAGCACCACGCGATGCCGAGCGCACCGATCAGGAGGCCCGCGATCGCCGGGCCGATCACGCGTGCGCCGTTGAACACCGATGAGTTCAGCGCGATCGCGTTCATCAGGTCTTCTTTGCCCACCATCTCCACCAGGAACGACTGGCGCATCGGAATGTCGAAGGCGCTCGCAATCCCGAGAATCGTCGCGAGCACCAGGACCTGCCACACCGCGACCACACCGGTCCACACCAGAATCGCGACGGTGAACGCTTCGAGCATGAATGCGATCTGCATGAAGATGATGACACGCCGTTTGTCGACGCGGTCGGCGATGACGCCGGCATAGAGACTGAACAGCAGTACGCCGAGCGAGCTGAGCGCCGAGGTGAGGCCGACGTAGAACGGCGAGTTGGTGAGCGTGAGGATGAGCCATCCCTCCCCCACGTTCTGCATCCACGTTCCAACAAGCGAGATGCCCTGACCGACGAAGAAGAGGCGAAAGTTGCGGTGGGAGAGAGCCCCGAGTCCGTAGCGCCGTGCGGCGGGACGGGGTGGGAGGGCCTCGGTCATTGTATCAAATTTAGGGTACTGTGCAAATCCATTGTGCGGCGTTTCTCTTTGACCTGGACGGGGTGCTGGTCGATTCGCGCACCGTCGTCGAGCGCGTGTGTCGCGCCTGGGCCGCTCGCCTGGGTGTCGAACCGGACGCGCTTCTGCGAATCGCGCATGGCCGGCGCACCCGGGACACGGTCAGAATCGTGGCGCCGCACGTGGACGCCGACCGGGAAGTTGAGTGGATCGATAACGCCGAGCTCCTCGACACCGAGGGACTGGTGGAGGTGGCCGGCGTGCGCCGGTTTCTCGCAGGTCTTCCCGCGGGACGCTGGGCTGTGGTGACCTCCTGCGGGCGTGCCCTCGCTCGGTTGCGTCTTTCTTCGGTCGGCCTCCCCATCCCGGAGATCGTGGTCACCAGTGAGGACGTGTCCAACGGGAAACCCGCACCGGACTGCTATCGCCTCGGCGCGCAGCGGCTCGGGTTCGACCCGGCATCATGCATCGTATTTGAAGACGCGCCGCCCGGTATCGCCGCAGGGCGCGCGGCCGGCGCGCGGGTTGTGGCGCTTCTCACGACGCATCCGGATGCCGATCTCTCCGGGGCTGCGGCGGTAATCCCCGATTTCACCCGCCTCAGTGTGCGCCGCGACCACGATGGGTACGTCCTTTCAGTGCTAGATTAGGAATCGATGCGCTACACAACCTACAGCCGCTACCTGCCCGGCCTGCTCGAGACGCTCAACCTCCAGGCGTTGCTCGACCAGCTCGCCGACTTCCTGTTGCAATCTGGATTCGCGGGTGGCCCCTACTCGCATCCGTTCTGGGGCGAATTCGGCGAGGAAGATCCCGACCGCTCGCTCGACGCTCTGCGCCAGGCGATTCTCCAGGCCCTGATGGATTCCGGGCAGCTGACGCCCGACATGCTGAACGTGTTGCGCGGCGACTCGACCGGCGACGCCCAGAAGGATGCGCAGCTCCAAAAGCAGCTCGCCGACCTCCTCGATCAGATCGTGCAAAAACTGATCGATGAGGGCTATCTGAATCTGCAGCAGGCGCCCAAGATGCCCGGCGCGCAGCAGCCGCTCCTCGGCCCCGGCGGGATGGCGAAAGAGGCCGCCCAGCAGGTGCAGTTCAATCTCACCGACAAGGGCATCGACTTCCTCGGCTACCGCACGCTGAAGCATCTGCTCGGCAGCATCGGGAAATCGAGCTTCGGCGCGCACGACACCGAACACCTCGCGACCGGCGTGGAGGCCGAAGCGGCGAGCAAGCGCTACGAGTACGGCGACACGCTGAATCTCGATGTGAACGCGACGCTGTCGCACGCGTTGAAGCGTGAAGGGCTGGGCGTACCAATCAATCTCGAGTACGACGACTTGATGGTGCATCAGGCCGAGTATCGCTCGTCATCGGCGACGGTGCTGATGCTCGACTGCTCGCACTCGATGATTCTGTATGGCGAGGATCGCTTCACGCCGGCGAAGAAGGTCGCGCTCGCGCTGACGCATCTGATTCGGACGCAGTTCCCGGGAGACACGCTCCGCGTCGTGCTGTTTCATGACACGGCGGAGGAGATTCCGTTGGCCCAGCTGGCGCACGCGCAGGTAGGACCCTATCACACCAACACCACGGAAGGGCTGAAGCTCGCGCGTCGCATCCTGCTGGGGCAGCGCAAGGATATGCGCCAGATCATCATGATCACCGACGGGAAGCCGTCGGCGCTCACGCAGCCCGACGGCCGGATCTACGTGAATTCGATGGGGCTCGACCCCCACATCCTGCAGGCGACCTACCGCGAAGTCGCGCTGTGCCGCCGGAGCGGCATTCTGATCAACACGTTCATGCTGGCGCGCGACCGCAGCCTGGTGGAGTTCGTGAAGAAGGTCTCCGCGATCTGCCGTGGCAAGGCGTATTTCACGAACACGATGACCCTCGGGCAGTTCATTCTAATGGACTTCATGAGGAGGAAGACCCGGCGAGTCAGCTGACTGTGACTTGTGGGGCGTTCCGGTGAACTTCCACGCCCATCCGCAGTACCAAATCGCAGACCTCAGCTTGGAACCCCGCCAGCACCTGCGTCATTCCGCATCGGCGGCCCGCAGGGCCGCCTGCTGTACCTCGTCGGCGTTTACCGCCGTCAGTGCGTCGTTGTTTTGCTCGCCCGTCCGGATGCGAATCACCCGCTCGATCGGCTGCACGAAGATCTTGCCGTCCCCCACCTCGCCGGTGCGCGCCGACGAGAGGATCGCGTCGATGCAGGGCTGCACGAACGGCTCCGAGCACACCATCTCGATCTTCACCTTCTCGTGGAACTCCATGACGAGGGTGGTGCCGCGGTACTGGCTCACGATCTCGTGCTCGCCTCCGTGACCACTGACTCGGCTCAGCGTGATGCCGGTGATCCCCGCGCGGAACAGCGCTGCCTTGACCCCGGGCAGCCGCTCTGGCCGCACGACGGTGGTGATCAGCTTCATGGCGCGCTCCCTATCTTCCCCGATCGCGACTCGAATACCAGCCGGGACAAATCGCGCACCAGCGCGTACGCATCATCGTTCTTCGCAATGCCGGCGGTCAGCACGACCAGCACATAGCGGCTGCGGGCCGAGGGCTCGACCAGCGCCGCATCGTGATACACCACCTGCTCGATCCAGCCGGTCTTGTGATAGACCCGCGTTCCGGCGGGAAGCCCCGCGGGAATGCCCTCGTTGAATTGCTGCCGCGACAGAATCGCGAGCATCTCCTGGCAGGATGCGGGCGATGCCGCGGTGCCGTTGGCGATGGCGGCGAGCAAGACGCCGAGATCGCGAGCCGTGGTCGTATTGTTGAGGCCGGCGCGGTAGGCTTTGCCATCTTCAACGCCGCGCAGCACGACAAGCGAATCGGCGCCCAGGGAGTGCGCGGTGGCGTTGGCGCGCTTGGCGCCCACGCGTTCGATCAGCAGGTTGGTCGCGAGATTGCTCGACACGGTCTCCATCAGCTCGATGAGCTGGCGAATGGAAACGCGCTGTCCAATTCCCTTGTACAGCGTCGAATCGGAGTCGTCGGACAGGTCGAGCTGGTACGGCGAGCTGTCCACAATAGACCGAAACGTGTTCGTCACCGTGATGGAATCATCGAGCTTGAGCAGCCCGGCATCGCGATCGCGGAACAGCTGAATCATCACCGGCACTTTCATCGTGCTGGCAGCATGGAACCGCAGCGCGGACCCCACGGTTAGGGAGTCGCCTGACCCGGTCGTCAGATCGCGATAATAGAGGCCGACGGCACGTGCCGGCGCCTGAGCAATGCGCGCCTCGACGCGAGATCGAAGATTCCCGGAATCCGGGGCCTGGAGCGTCAGCAGCAGCAACGGGATAGTGAGCAATGACATACTGCGAAATAAGATACCCTATAGATTCTAGGCCGTGAGCGAATTCGTTTTCGGTACCCACAACGCCGCGTTCGTACAGGTCATGTACGAGCAGTACCTCCGCGATCCGACGTCCGTCGGTCAGGAGTGGCGGGACCTGTTTGATAACGGAAAGCTGGCGGAGCTCCCGGTGATCCCCGTGCCACGGGAAACGGGCACTCCAAGCCCGCCCAAACCGGCTCAGTCACCCACGTCTCCCGTTTCCCGTGTCCCGCCTCCCGGTGCAGTTCCGATCACCGGCACCGCGGCTCGCCTCGTCGCCAACATGACGGACTCGCTCACAGTCCCGACGGCGACCTCGTTCCGCGACATCAACGCGACAACACTCGATACGCGTCGCAAGGCGTTGAACGCGCAACTCGCGTCAAGCGGCCGCAAGATCTCGTTCACGCATCTGATCGGCTACGCCATCGTGCTGGCCGCGAAGCGCTTCACGGTGATGACGCACGTCTTCCAGGAAATCGACGGAAAGCCACATCGCGTCGACCCCGGAGCGATCGGGCTGGGCCTGGCCGTCGATGTCGAGAAGAAAGACGGTAGCCGGGCACTCGTCGTCCCGGTGATCAAACACGCCGAAGGAATGGATTTCGCCGCGTTCCACGCCGCGTACGAGACACTCGTCGAGAAGGCCAGGACAAACCGGCTGATGCCCGACGACTTCGCCGGCGGCACAATTCAGCTGACGAATCCCGGGACATTGGGCACCGTGGCATCTGTGCCGCGGCTCATGAAGGGCCAGGGCTCGATCATCGCGACCGGCACCATCCGCGACATCGCGGGTGCGAAGATCATCACGATCACGAGCACGTACGACCATCGCATCATCCAGGGCGCCGAGTCCGGGATGTTTCTCCGCGCGCTCGATTCCCTGTTGCAGGGAGAGGAACGGTTTTACGAGCAGGTTTCCGAGAGCTCGAGTGCGCCATCCGCGGCCCGTAGCGCGCCCGAACCCACCCCCCTTACTCCGCCATCCAGCGCGCCCACGCACGACGCACCACGCACCACGGACGATGCAGGCGCCGACGACTTCAAATACGTCGCCGCCGCCTACGCGCTCGTCCGTGCCCATCGGTACTTCGGTCATCTGGCGGCACGGCTCGATCCCCTCGGCAGCGAGCCGCCGGGCGATCCCTCGCTCGATATCGGTCGTCTCGGACTGACGCCCGAGATCATGGCGCGCATACCCGCCGACGTGCTGCGCATCTACGTGCCGGGCAAGACGCTGGCCGAGGCGCTCCCGAATCTGCGCGCCACCTACTGCGGCACGATTGCATACGAGGTCGAGCACATCGGCAGTCACGAGGAACGTCTGTGGCTGCGGCAGGTGATCGAATCGGGCCAGCACCGCCGACCGCTCTCGGCTGATGGGAAGCGGCAGCTGCTCGCCCGGCTGACCGCCGTCGAGACGCTCGAGCGTTTCCTGCACAAGGCGTATCTCGGGCAAAAGCGCTTCTCGATCGAAGGCCTCGACATGACGGTGCCGATGCTCGATTTCACGATCGAGCTCGCCGCGGTGCACGGCACGCGCAAGGCGGTCATCGGCATGGCCCACCGGGGACGGCTCAACGTCTTGGCGCACGTCGTCAACGTCCCGTATGAGACCATCCTCGCGGAGTTCGAGGGTGGGGGTCGCGAAGAAACCGCGGAATCCGAAGGTTGGAACGCCGGCACGGGCGACGTCAAATACCACCACGGCGCCGAAGGGGCATATCGCACGGCGGACGGCAAGGACGTCGCCGTCACGCTGTCACCCAATCCCAGCCATCTCGAGTCGGTGAATCCGGTGGTCGAAGGGCGCGCGCGCGCCAACCAGACCATTCGTAACGGCGCCGTTATTCAGCACGACGTCAACGTGGCTCTCCCCGTGCTGCTCCACGGCGACGCCGCCTTCCCCGGCCAAGGGGTCGTGGCGGAGACATTCAACCTCGCGCGGCTTCGGGGATACACGACCGGCGGCACGATCCACATCATCCTCAACAATCAGATCGGTTTCACCACAGACCCGCGCGAGGGGCGCTCCACCGACTACTCGAGCGATCTCGCGAAGGGCTTCGATGCGCCGATCGTGCATGTAAACGCCGATGATCCCGAGGCGTGTCTCGCAGCCGTGCGGCTCGCGATGATGTATCGCGACAAATTCCACGGCGAGGTCGTTATCGACCTCGTGGGCTACCGGCGCTACGGGCACAATGAAGCCGACGAGCCCGCCTATACCCAGCCGACGATGTACGAGCGGATCAAGCAGACGCCGAGCGTGCGGCAGAAGTACGCGGAGCAGCTGGCTCGCGAAGGCGTCGTCGAGGCGGCGAAGGCGGAAGCGGACGCGCAGGCGGCCTACGATCGGTTGGCGGACGTGCAGCAGGCAGTGAAGTCGGGCCATCGCGAGGAGCCGCAGCGCATCACGAAGCAGAGCACGCCCGAGCCGAACACCGCTGTCGTGCCCGATCTACTGAAGAAGCTCAACGACGAGCTCCTCGCCGTGCCCGCAGGCTTCACGGTGCATCCCAAACTGCTGAAGCAGCTCGAACGGCGGCGAGACGCGCTGACATCCTCGGAAGGCATCGAATGGGCGCACGCGGAAGCGCTTGCGTTTGCGTCGCTCGTGACCGAGGGGACGCCGATTCGGCTGACCGGACAGGACACCGAGCGCGGCACATTCAGCCAGCGCCATCTCGTGCTGCACGACATCAACACCGGCAAGCGGTATGCGCCGGTCCAGAACCTCCCCGACGGGCAAGCGACGTTCGAGCTGCACAACAGCCCGCTGTCCGAGTACGCCTGCCTCGGCTTCGAGTACGGCTACGCCGTGGAGGCCGACAGCGCGCTGGTGCTGTGGGAGGCGCAATTCGGCGACTTCGCCAACGGCGCCGAGGTGATCATCGACCAGTTTCTCATTGCGGGACTGGCCAAGTGGGGTGAGACCTCCCGACTGACACTCCTCTTGCCGCACGGGTACGAGGGTCAGGGCCCGGAGCACTCGAGTGCCCGGCTGGAGCGCTTCCTGGCGCTGGGCGCCGAGGGCAACATTCGCGTGGCGAACTGCACGACGCCGGCGCAGTACTTCCACCTGCTCCGCCGCCAGGCGCGCCACACCGAGATTCGTCCGCTCGTCGTGATGACCCCGAAGAGCCTGCTGCGGCTGCCGGCGGCGACGTCACAGCTCGATGATCTCGTGCTCGGCAAGTTCAGAACGGTGCTGTGGGACAAGGTCCGGACCTGGCCGGAAAAGGTCACGCGCCTGCTGTTGTGCAGCGGCAAGATCTATTACGACATCGCACAGTCCCCACGCCGCGCGCAGACACCGCACGTCGCGATCGGCCGTGTGGAGCTGCTCTATCCATTCCCCGGCTCGGAAATCGGCGAGTATGCGCGCCGCTACCCGAATCTCAAGGAAGTCGTGTGGGTGCAGGAGGAGCCGCGGAACATGGGCGCGCGCAAGTTCGTGCTTCCCAAGATTCGCGATGTCCTACCGCAATCGGTGGCGCTGCTGGATGTGTCGCGTCCCGAGCGCTCGAGTCCCGCCGAAGGGTATCCTGCGGCGCACAAGGCCGAACAGGAACGGATTGTGAGCGCGGCCTACGGAGGGTGAAGTTCACGCCGTTCTGCGGTACGCCGTGTTCGGGATCGTTGTGCTCGCCGCGCTCGCGGCGCTCGGCTCGTGGCTCGTTCGCACGCGTCGCGTCTCGCCGTTCAGCTTCCTCGGACGAACCCTCCGCTCCGCCACTGATCCGATTGTGAGACCCGTCGAGCGCCGGGTCGTTCGTATGGGCGGCAATCCCACGCACGCCGGCGGATGGCTCATCGTCGTCACGGCCGTGGCCGGCATCCTGCTGTTGTCGCTCGCCGGTTGGCTGGTCTCCACGTTTCTCTCCGTGCAAGCCGCGGCGCTCGGCGGGCCGCGCGCCACGGTTTCCCTGATCGTCGAGATCGTTTACCGCATCCTGATTTACGCCCTGATCGTGCGCGTGATCGCATCGTGGTTCGGCCTGTTTCGCTACTCGCGCTGGGTCCGCCCGGCCTACATCCTCACCGATTGGATCGTCGAGCCGCTCCGCCGCGTAGTGCCGCCCCTCGGCACCATGGACGTCAGCCCGCTTATCGCCTGGCTGGGCCTATATCTCATCCGCTTGGGCCTCCACACGGTCCTGGGGGGCTGACGGCGCGTCTCGTCCTGCATGTCGTGCCGCGCGCCGCCACGACCGCCGTGGCGGGCCGCCACGGCGACGCCATCAAGATCAGGATTGCCGCTCCACCCGTAGACGGGGCCGCGAATGATGAGCTGGTTCGTTTTCTCGCACAACGGCTGGGTATTCCGCGCAGCGCGATCAGGATCACAGCGGGGGAATCTGCGCGGCGCAAGACTGTATCGATCGGCGGTATTGCTACGGCAGCGGCGATTCGTCTCCTGGAGGGCGTATGAAACTGCTCAAGTCACTCGTCAGCTTCGTGGTCGGAACTATCGTAGGGACGTTGGGCAACAAACTCATCGGGCCATTCGGCGCAGTGTTGGGATTCGTTGCGGGAGGAGTCGCGGCCTGGTGGGTGGTCGCGCGCATTGGGATCTTTGAGTGATCCATCATGGATCACGATCATTGGTCATTGATCATTAATTACCGATCGTTCGTTCTCGCTCCTTGATGCGCTGTTGCACGTCGGGGAACGCAGCCGCGAGCCGCTCGAGCACGGCCCGAGCGGAGTCGGGCTTTCCCACAGCGACGTACGCGTCGGCCTTCAGGAAGCCCACGCGAAGCTGCAGCCGCCGATCATCGACCGCCACCCGGAAGCGGGACAGCGCTGCCAGCGCCGCCCGGCCGTTGTGCTTATCGCGCACGAGCGACTCGATCGCGAGCAGCCGTACGGTCGTGTCGTTGGGGAATTCCCGTTCCAGCTGGCCGAACAGCTCCGCCGCGCGCGCGCTGTCATGCTGGGTGCGGGCCTGCTGCGCGGCCTGATACACGCCGGCGAGGTACAATCGCGTGACGTCGGCCGTGTCACCGGAGCGAATCCCGACGCCGCCCGCATAATTGTACACGAGGTCACCACCGCGATCGGCGGCCTTCGCGAGGGCCGCGACGCCGAACACGCACACCACAGCTGATCCCCACAGCGCGCCGCGCGCGACATTCAGATTGCGTCGTCTGGCAATGAGTGCCGCAAGCTCGAGCGCCGCGACGACCAGGAAGACATTGCGAGCCCATTCCCCGGCCTCCTCGTGATCGCCGACCGCCTGGCGCGCACCGGGAATGCGCTCGACCGGACCGTGCGCATTCAACCCTGAGTGGACAGCGAGCGCGGCCGCGAGCGCCCCGGCGAGCAGCAGGGTGGCCGCGGCCGGCCCGGTGAATGCCGCCCGGCCGCTGAGGGACACCCAACGGAAGATCGCGCCCACGATGAGCAGCACGATCGCAAAGTGCACGATGATGGGATGGTAGGAGCCGATATTGGGCATGGGGAAGAAGATCAGCGAACAATGACCAATGATCAATGACCAATGATCAATGGTCATTGGTCATTGGTCATTGGTCATTGATCATTCGGCCGCTACCGGGGTCGAATAGCGTCGCGCACGATGTCGTCTACGGCGAACTTGATGAACTCCGAGCGGTTATCCCGTCGGCGCTGATTCTCCGCACGCACGTCCGCGAGCCGGCGCTCGATGTCCGCCACCTCGAGCGCGCGCAGCTGATCCTCCAGATCGAAATGCTGCGTGATCAAGGCTTCGATTTGCTTGCGGATAGCGGGACGTGAGGCATCCGACGCACTGTGGTATGACCGCTGGTGCGCCCGGGCGTTTGCTTCCAGGCCGAACATCTTCCCGACGAGCACTGCGCGCACGCTGTCGCGCTGGCTGAGCTTCTGGACCATGTCAAACTGCACCGTCAATTGCGCGACCTCGGCCCAATATTGGTCAGAGGATCGATCAGTCGCCGTCTGCGGAACCCCCTCGATGACGACGATCGGCCGGTTCTGCCCCCCGCTCGGGGCCGTCTTGAGCGAATCGAGCGTGTTTTCAAGGTTCGGCGCGACCAGCATGAGGAATGCGCGGGCTGCGGCTTCCGCCTCGCGTGGCCGCTGCTGCATGATCTGCTGCATCTGCATCTGCATCGCCTGCGGATTCGGCATGTCCTGAGCCGCGCCGCGCGCGGCCCCAAGGCAAGCAACTACAGCGATAAGAGCACTAATTCGGCCGGCCATAATACCGCTCCCCCCTCCGTTCCAGTCGAGTGAGTTGCGCGTCGATATCCCGCATCGCCTGCCCGCCTGTCACATATCCCGCGTTCGCCGACCAGGTCGTCATCGGCGCCCAGCGGGCGGGTGGGTCGCGAGAAGGTCCTGACCTGGTGAACACGACCCCGATCACCGCGGCAGTAGCCAGAGCCGCTGCGGCCCAAACGATCGCCGAGCTGCGCCGGCGCGGCAGCGCTATACCCAGTGCGACCCGACCACTGTCGAGCCGTGCGAGCTGTTCCGCACACGCGCGGCAGGCAGCGAGATGCGACTCGATGTCCGTGGCTCGCTGCTCCGGAAGCTCGCCATACGCGAAAAGCAGCAGCTCGTCTTCTGTCGGATGTTTCATCGGTAGTCCTCTAGAGCTTCGCCGATCTTGGCGATTGCGGCGCGCATCTGTGTGAGCACGGTGCCCAATGGACGGTGGAGTCGATCCGCGATGGCCTGGAACGTCAGCCCGCGCTCCTGACGCATCTCGACGACCTCGCGCTGCTCGCGTGGCAACGCGCTCACGGCACGGCGCACGGCCTCTCGCAGCTCCCGCTCCAGCAGCCGGGCATCGGTGGGCGGCACGGGCGGCGGCACCTCCGCCTGCAAATGAACCACCGCTCGGCGACGCACCAACTCCCGCCGTAGATGATCGTGCCAGACATTGGCAGCGATCCGGAACAGGTACCCCCTGGCGTTGCCGTTCAACGAAACCCTCGGCGCCGCGGCGACTAGGCGCGCGGAGACCTCCTGCAGCAGCTCGGCAGCCAGTTCGTCGTCCCGGCAGCGCGCGCCCAAAAAGTTACGGAGCGCCGGCGCGTGTTCGGCGAGCAGCTCCTCGACAACGACATTGCGGACTGGGGGCGACATGGCTATCTAAGAGTACGTCTTGATCGACACATTATTTTACAAACAGGATTCGTGGCGATTTGCGGCATATTGCGGGCCACGCTAAAGAACCCGCTAAAAAGCCTGGACCCCCGCGGGCTTGTCGCTCGCCGGGGGTTTTTCTCTAGAGACTGGGAGCTTGAAGCTTGAGGCCAATTCGCACCTTCGCCGTCTGCGCAACGTCTTTTGGAGCTAGAGTCCTGTGGCTGTGACCTTCCGCCAGCTGCTCGAGGATGGTCGCGTCCATGTGTTCGATGGCGCGATGGGCACGATGCTGTATTCCAAGGGCTTTTTCCTCAACGTCTGCTACGACGAGCTGAACCTCAAGCAGCCGCGGCTGGTGCAAGAGGTGCACGCGGAGTACGTACGCGCCGGCGCCGAGATTCTCGAGACCAACACCTTCGGCGCCAATCCGCTGAAGCTGAACAGCTACGGCCTCGCGGACGAGACGGAGAAGATCAACCGCACGGCTGCCGAGCTGGCGCGCGCCGCCGCCGGCGGCCGCGCGAGCGTCCTCGGCGCCATCGGGCCCCTCGGGATTCGCCTCGAGCCCTTCGGCCCAACGTCGAAAGCAGAAGCAGAGACGGCGTTCGCCAGGCAGGTGCAGGGCCTGCTCGCGGGCGGTGTCGACGGCTTCATCCTCGAGACGTTCAGCGACATGGACGAGATCCACGCCGCGCTCCAGGCGGTGCGCGCCGCGTCCGATCTGCCTGTCGTCTGCCAGATGACCGTGGGGACGGACGGTCTCACATACTACGGCACCGACCCGGAGACGTTCACCAAGCAGCTGACCGCGTGGGGCGCCGATGTCATCGGCGTGAACTGTTCCGTCGGTCCCGCCGGCGTGCTCGAGGCGGTCGAGAAGATCGTCAAGGCGACTGACCGGCCCATCTCCGCGCAGCCGAACGCCGGCCTGCCGAAAGACGTCGGGGATCGCAAGATCTATCTCGCCTCCCCCGAGTACATGGCGAGCTATGCGCGTCGCATGATCGAGGCGGGCGCGCGCTTCGTGGGCGGCTGCTGCGGCTCGACGCCCGAGCACATCAAGAAGATCCGCGACTACGTCGCGAGCGTGGTGCCACGGCAGCCGAGCGTCGTCGTCTCGCGCGCACAGGTGCAGGCGCCCGCGGGCGTCGTGCCGGTGCCGATCGCCGAGCGGTCCCGTTGGGGCGCGAAACTCGCCCGTGGCGAGCTCGTCACGAGTGTCGAAATCGTGCCGCCCAAGGGCGTGGACCCGGCGTCGATGCTCGCGCAGAGCCGCGCGTTGAAAGCGGCCGGCGTCGATGCGGTCAACGTGCCCGACGGCCCCCGCGCGCAGAGTCGCATGGGCGTGCTGCCCTCGGCGATACTCATCGAGCGGGAGGTCGGCATCGAGACCGTCATTCACTACTGCTGCCGCGACCGCAACCTGCTCGGCATGCTCTCCGACATCATCGGCGCGCACGCCGCGGGGCTGCGCAACATTCTCATCATCACGGGCGATCCGCCGAAGATGGGCCCGTATCCGGAAGCGACCGCGGTATTCGACATCGACTCGATCGGTCTCACGAATCTGGTGTATCGCCTGAATCAGGGGCTCGATCCGGGCAACAATCCGCTCGGCGGCGCGACGCAATGGGTCATCGGCGTCGGCGTGAATCCCGGCGCCGGCGATCAGGATCGCGAGCTGTCGCGCTTCGCGTGGAAGGTCGATGCGGGGGCGGAGTTTGCGGTCACGCAGCCGGTGTTCGACGCGGGCCAGCTCGAAACCTTCTTGAAGAAAGTCGAGCAGTTCAAGACGCCCATTGTGGCGGGCATCTGGCCGCTCATCTCGCTGCGCAACGCCGAGTTTCTCGCAAACGAAGTCCCCGGCGTTTCGGTGCCCGACGAAGTATTGGCGCGGATGCGGAAGGCGCAGGACAAGGGAAAGGAAGCGGCGC